>NZ_JANJFE010000006.1:0-178571 GCF_024623505.1 Microbacterium sp. zg.B48 | reverse complement strand
TTGGGGTGTGTCCCCCTTTGTCTGGGGGGGCCCGCCCCCCCCCCGGGGCCCCGGGGGGGCCCCGGCGCCGGCGGGAGTGCTCGGTCAGTCGGTGGGCAGGTAGTCGTCGGTGATCCACTCCAGCGGGTCCTTGCCGCCTTCGAGGAGACCGGACTTCGCGTACGTCTCGTACGCTGCAACCCATCCGTCGAAGTCGTTCTCCAGCAGCGCGCGGTCGCCCTCGGCATCGATCCACGTCTGGCTGGTGTACACCTCGAGCGCCTGGCGTGCCACATCGTCGTCATCCAGCGCGGCGAAGGCGAAGTCGCCGCTGTCGCGGAGAATCTGAAGGACGTTCTCGAAGTCGTTCTCGGCGTCGTCGATGACGAACTGGGTCGCCTCGCGGATCGCGGAGAGGAACGCCTGAATGTCCTTGACCTTGTCCGGGTCCTCCAGGTTCGCCGGGGTCGTGATCCAGGTCTGCAGGTCGGGCGCGTCGCCCAGATCGGCGGAGCTGATGACCGCGTCGGGGTTCTGCTCCGCGAGGGCGATGGAGGTGTCCAGGCTCACGATGTAGCCGGCCAGCTGCTTCTGCTTGACCAGCTCGAAGGTCGCTCCGGTCACCGGGACCGCCTGACGCGTCACCGAGTCGCGGGGGACATCGGCGTCGTCGAGGGCGAGGTTCAGCATCTTCTCGCTCGTTCCACCGATCGAGCCCATGCCCATGACCTGGCCCTCCATGTCGGCGGCCGACTCGATCGCGTTCTCCTTCGCGGATGCGACCCGCAGGTTCGACTTGTATGCCATCGTGCCGATGGCGACGATGGGCTGGCCCTTCTCCATGGCGGGGAAGACGTCGACGGTGCTGGCGCGCGTGATCGGAGTCGCGCCGCCCAGCAGAGTCTGGATCGCCGCGGCGGTGCCCTGCACGGGCTGCAGCTGGACATCCAGTCCGTGCTTCTCGAAGTAGCCGCCGGCGTAGGCGAACATCTCCGGTGTGAAGGTGAAGGACTCCAGGGGAAGGAAGGTGACGACCACCATCTTGGTGAGCTTGGCCTCGGGAGCCGCTTCGGTGCCACCGGGCTCAGGGGCGGAACTCGCACATCCGGAGAGCGCGAGCGCTCCGGCGGCAAGGGTGGCCGCGACGATCTTCGCGATCCGCCGCTTCGGGGATCGTGTGGTGCGGTGTGTCACTGCTGTGATCATGCCTGACTCCTGTGTCGGGTTCCGCCTGCCCGCGGCATCGCGGGGGGCGGGTTGAGTCTGCCTAGTTGTGTGCGCGGGCTCCAGCACTCCTTTCACTCAGTGAAACCCGCCTGCTGCCTGCCTCGGTCGAGGATCGTGATGAGCCCGGTGTCGCCGTCCACGCGCACGCGATCGCCGGTTCGAATGGTCTCGAGGGGGTCCGGCATCGCCTCCACGACGGTCGGCACCCGCGTGACGATAGCACCGAGCACCGCCTTCGTCGTGATCACGCGGAACACCATCGCCGCAGGTGCCGTGCCCATCAGTCGCGTGCTCTGGAAAAACCCCGACCAGCCGGATGAACCCTTCGCGCCGGGGAAGACCAGCACCTTACCGGTGAAGCAGACCCCGAACAGCTCGTGACGTGGCTCGATCACCGTGCCGGTGGCGACATCGATGCCGCCGAAGCCCGAGATCGCGTCGCGGGTGACCAGGGCTTCGGCCTCGACGACGCCCGGGACGATACCGCGTCCACGTAGTTCGATCACGGGCGCAGCCCCCCGCGCCAGCGGCCGGTGACGGCCGCGTCGATGCATTCGTCGAGCGTTCCGAACCAGGCTTCGATACCGAGGATCGCGGGCAGGTAGTGCGCCTGCTTGGCGGAATCGGTGGCGAACACGCGGGTTCCCGGAGGGGCCGCCTTGGACATCGCGGGGCACGAGTCGGTGAGGACGTGCCCACCTGCCTGGGTGATGATCCGGGTGTAGCCGTTTCGGTCCGCCATCGTCCGCAGCGCGCGCGGGGTCATCACCCACAGCTCGGTGTCCGCGTGCAGGCGTCGACCCTCCAGCAGGTGGGCGATTCGGGCGACCTGGTCCAGCGACGCGTGCGGGCAGCCGAGGAGGACGAAATCGACGTCGGTGCTCGTGCCCTGCGCGTTGAGGGTGTCGTACACCCACTGCCGCTCGCGCGGTCCGTACGCGACCGGCTCCGGGATGTGCAGGCCACCGAACGCCGCCTCGAGCGTCGGGGCCTCAGGGGTGACGCCGGGCATGTGGAAGAGCTCGACACCGCCGGACGTGGCCGTCGCAGCACCGAAGTGCTTCAGGTCGGCGAGGTCCGGCTGCGCCAGCGATCCGATCACCGCGGGCCGCGCTTCTTCGACGGTCTCGCCGACGAAGTACCCGAACATCCCCCACTCCTGGAAGTTGTCGATGCCGACGTCGGCCCGCACGACATGCGTGGCGAGGCGGTTCTCGGGAACGTGGTTGCCCCAGTACGGGATCTTGCCGGTCAGCCCGGCGGCGCCGGTCGAGGCCGAGCCTTCGCAGTTCGTGCGGGCGCCGAGCACCGAGTTGGCGTAGACGACCGCGGAGGACTCCATCCACGCCACGTGCTCGCCGCGGACCGGCAGGTTTCCGACCTGGTAGGGAGTGCACGTCGCGAGGATGTTGACGCCTCGCTCGCTGAAGTAGTTCTCCGCGCTGCCCTGCAGCTCGATCGAGGTCGTCGGATACGCGGTGAGACCCGCGGCGTCCTCGGCGAAGCCGTGCTGCAGCTGACACGTCGGCACCTTCATGCGCGGGATCTCGATGTCCCGATCGCAGTCCAGATTGATGACGGCGTAGGCGCGCGCCCAGCCGCCCTCCCGCTCCAGCTTCGCCTTGGCCGGCGAAGGCTGGGTCATCGTGCCCGCGACGTTGCGCGTGTCCACGAGCCGCTCCGCCCCGAGGGCCTCGCCGTAGCGGATGAGCAGATCCATCGCCGCGGCGACCGCTTCGCCCTCGGCGCCGTCGCGCATCACGCGTTCCTCGTCAGTGAGTCTCACTTGTTCCTCCCGCGGGCGGCGTGTACCGCCGCCCGCCCCGATGCCGCTGGCGGCTTATGCGCCGATCTTGCTGTACGAGAAGGGGTTCTCCCGCGGCGGGTTCAACGTGAAGATCTCCACGACCGCCGAGACGCCCGCGTTGTTGGCGCCGGCGACCATGATCTGGATCGAGCTGGGGTGGCTCAGCGCGCGAACGACGTCCGGCTCGTCGGTCGTGCTCGCCGTGTCGGGCATCGAGTCGGGGTGCTCCGACGAGAGGCGCCAGCGGGTCTTGTGCGAGAGCGCGTCCTTGCCCACGGCGACCAGCTCGGAACGGCGGCGCACGGAGTGCTCGAACACGAAGTTGCGCAGATCGTCCTTGCTCCATCCCGCCGACGCGAAGACCTCGGCGTGCTCCGGCACGATGACCAGGAGTGCGCTGGTGTACTCGTGGATCAATGCGCCGGTACGGCAGATGCTGTCCACGAAATCCAGCGCGAGCTGCTCGGGCTCCATGGTGTGCCGCGCTTCGATGTGCATCACCGAGCGGATCACATAGGCGGTGACCACGCTGTCGGACGCATCGAAGCCGTACTCCGTGTGCAGCGCGGGCCAGGGGCTCTCCTCCTCGTTCTCGGCGATGCAGGCCGAGTACTTCGCCGGAGTGCCCTGGGTGGCCTGATCGAGCTTGTGCGGGTGCAGGCCGAAGACGTTGATGCATCCCAGGCGGATCGCACGACCGATGGTGGCATTGGCGCGAAAGCCGGAGCCGAAGATGTTGCCCTGGCTGTTCAGACCGATTTCCGCGCGGATCGGTCCGTTGACCACGAGGAACGGGGCGGTGCCGGTCGTGCTCTGCCAGATGCCGCGCGCGGGGTGCGGCTCTTTGGCGATGGCCTCCCATGCCGCCAGTACGACGGGGAAGTATTCGGGCAGGCACCCGGCCAGCGCGGCGTTGATCGCCGCGAGCCGGACCGTGAGGTGGCGGTTCAGGTGGGTGATCGTGAACAGGACCTCTTCCGGATCGCGGTCCACCACCGCGAGGAACTGGTTCAGGTACGACTCGGTGACCGGGACGACCGGAAGCCCGTCGGTCCACTCCTTGGTCCAGTAGTACTCCATGGCCTCGCGGATACGGTCGGCGTCGACCTCCGGTGCGGCTGCCTGGTCCAGTGCTGTCGTGCTCATCATCAACCCTCAACTCCAAGAATGCGCAGCACGTCCGGCAGCGCGGTCAGCGCGCGTTCGCGCACTTCGTCGGCGTTCAAGCTGGCCATCGGGTGCTTGACCGCATAGAAATCGAATCCGGGGAACCCCTGCACGGACGCCATGGCCGCACCGGACATCAGGAAGGAGTCGGACGTGATGCTCACGGTGGGCACGCCGGCGCGCTCGAGCAGGATGCCGTCAGCGACCGTCGCCGCGCTGCATGACCCGCAGTCGCCCACGGCCGTGATCACGACATCGCACTCGCCGGCGATCTCCTCGAGCAGCTCCTGGCTGAGCGGGGTGCCGAAGTAGTCCTTGGTGTAGAGCCGGGACTCCCCGGCGCCGTGGTGGTCCTGCAGCTCGCGCGCTATCTCGTTCAACAGCATCGTCGAGTTGGGCTTGGTGTTGTCGAGGAGACCGATCGTCAGTCCTCGCAGGCTCACCGGGCGCGGAGACAGCGTGCTGTTCTGCGCGCCGTCCTCCATCCCGGTCGGGTCCAGCAGCAGCTCCTGGGTTGCCATCGCGACACTCCTCTTTCATCTGTTCAGCGTCGGATCAATATGCCACCGGGGCACGCGGCATCCCCACCCTCGCTTTCACTGAACGAAAAGACTCGTGCCGGAACGGCCGCAGACCCGACAGGATTCCACTGTCACCCCCAAGAGATTCGAGGATCCCGCCGTGCCCAGAGCTCTTCCCGCGACGATGCGGGCCGCGATCCTCGTCGGGGACCAGCCGCATCTGGAGATCGCCGAGATCGCCACGCCGACTCCGCGCGCCGGCGAGGCGCTGCTCGAGGTGATCGCATGCGGGGTGTGCCACACGGATCTGCACGTGCTCAAGGGGGAGGTCGCCTTCCCCCGCCCCGCAGTGCTCGGCCACGAGGTCAGCGGACGGATCGTGGCGCTGGGCGCCGGGACGACGGACGCCCGTGGCCTGGCCGTCGGCGATCTGGTCGCTGCCGGCTTCATCATGCCGTGCGAGGACTGCGACCAGTGCCGTCGCGGGCGTGACGACCTGTGCCTGAACTTCTTCGCCCAGAACCGGTTGCGGGGCACGCTCTACGACGGCGAGAGCCGGCTGGCCATGCCGGACGGCTCGTTCCTGGCGATGTACTCGATGGGCGGCCTGGCCGAGTACGCGGTGGTTCCGCTGTCCGCACTGACGGCGATCCCCGACGGCCTGGACCCCGAGTCGGCGTGCATCCTGGGGTGCTCCGGACTGACCTCGTACGGCGCGGTGTTCCGGGCGGGCGAGGTGGCGCCGGGCGACTCGGTCGCGATCGTGGGCGTGGGCGGCATCGGATCGAGCCTCATCCCGATGGCACTGAGTGCGGGCGCCACCACCATCGTCGCGATCGATGTCGCCGACGCCAAGCTCGACCGTGCCCGCGAGCTGGGTGCGACGCACGTGGTCAACGCCGCAGAAGTGGACCCCGTGGCCGCGGTGCGCGAGTTGGTGGGCGGGGTGCGGGTGGCCTTCGAGGCGCTCGGTCATCCCGCGACGTTCCGTCAGGCGGTGGGGATGCTGGACGACGGCGGCCGCATGGTCGCCATCGGCATCGGCGCGGGAGCGGCGGCGGCCGAGGTGGAGATCACGCCGCTGGTGCGGCGCGGCTATCACATCGTCGGGTCGTTCGGCGGCCGCACCCGCACCGACTTGCCCGAAGTCGCGGCTCTGGCCGCGTCCGGGCGGTTCGATGTCGGGTCGCTGGTGACGCGGCGCTACGACCTGGCCGAGGCCGACGCCGCCTATCAGGCGCTCTCCCGGGGAGAGATCACCGGCCGGGCGATCATCACCATGGGCGGCGCGAGCTGAAGGCCGTCCAGCCCCCTCGGACACGCAAAACGTCACAGGTAAACTGACATTCAATTTTCCACACCATCCAGAAGCAGCATCAAAGGAGTCGACATGACGGAATCACCCCACGTGTTCGTGACGATCGACGAGGTCGGCGACATCGCCGGCGCGACGTTCGGTCCCTCGACGTGGCGGGAGATCCCGCAGGAGGACATCGACATCTACGCGCAGCTGTCGGGCGACGACAACCCGATCCACGTCGACGCGGAGGCCGCCGCCAAGTCGCCCTTCGGCGGGCGCATCGCGCACGGCATGCTCACCCTCAGCATGGTGGTCCCCCACCTGCGCGAGATCTACCGCGTCAGCGGCACCTCCACGGGCATCGTCTACGGATTCGACAAGATCCGGTTCCCGAGCCCCGTGCCCTCGGGCTCCCCCATCCGGGTGCGCGGCGAGGTCGCGGACGTGACCGAGATCAGCGGAGGCTGGCAGGTGAAACTCGCCCTGACATTCGAGGTCGAGGGATCGGCCAAGCCCGCCGTCTACGCGGAGCTCATCCTGAGGCACTACCGGTGAGCGCCATCAGGCTCGACGGTCGATCGGCCATCGTCACGGGCGCAGGGCGCAGCCTCGGCCGCGCCTACGCCATCGCTCTCGCGGATGCCGGCGCCGCAGTCGTGGTGAACGACGTGGACGCCGCCAGCGCCGCCGAGACGGTCGGCGAGATCACCGCCCGCGGTGGCCGTGCGGTCGCCTCGATCGGGGCAGTCGGCCCGGCCGAGACGGCCGAGCAGCTCGTCGCGGATGCCGTGCAGCAGTTCGGTCGCGTGGATGTCCTCGTCGCCAACGCTGGTGTGCTCCGCGACCGGGTGCTCTGGAAGATGTCCGACGACGATTTCGACGCCGTCGTCTCCAGCCACCTCCGCGGCACCTTCACCTGCGGCCGGGCAGTGGCCACGCGGCTGCGGGAGCAGGGCGAGGGCGGGCGGCTGATCCTGGTCGGATCGCCGGCCGGGCAGTTCGGCAGCTTCGGCCAGACCAACTACTCCGCCGTGAAGGCGGGCATCGTGGCGATGGCGCGCACCTGGTCGCTCGAACTGGCCCGTGCCGGAATCACCGCCAACGCGGTGATCCCCACGGCCCTCTCCCCGATGACCGCGACCATCCCGGCCTACACGGAGCTGTACCAGCGGTACCTGGCCGGCGAGCCGATCCCGCACGCGTTCCGCCACGACAACGCCCTGGGCACCCCCGAGGACGTCGCCCCTCTCATCGTCTGGCTGGCCTCCGCCGCGTCCGGCGATGTCACCGGGCAGGCCATCGGCATCGGCGGTGACAAGCTCACCCTGTATTCGCACCCCGTGGAACAGGACGCCGAGTATTCCGACGGCGGGTGGAGCGCCGAGACGATCGACTCCGCATGGCATTCCCGGTTCGCCGGCCAGGCACCCCGTTCAGGACCCCCCGTTCGCGATGGAGGCGAGAAGTGACCGCACCGCACTACAGCGATCTCTGGCAGGGGATCGCCCACGCCGACCCGGATCGCATCGCCATCATCACGCGTGACGACCGGGTGACGTGGGGCCGCCTCGCCGCCGAGGCGGGCGCGCTGGCGCGCCACCTGAGCGAACGCGGGCTCTCGGTCGGCGATGCCGCCGGGATGCTCCTGTACAACCGTCCGGAATACCTCAGCTTCACCTGGGCGTGCCTCGCGATCGGCGTCGCTCCGGTCGCGATCAACTACCGCTATCGCGCCGGCGAGGTGCGGGACCTGATCCTGGACTCCGATCTGCGCGTGCTGCTGGTCCCGGCCTCGCTGGCGGAGCTGGCCCGCGAGGCGGTGGCCGGGATGGAACCGGCGGTGGAGCTCATCGTCGTGGACGACAGCGCTGCGCACGGCGGTGACGCGATCGACGGGGCGACCCGCTACGAAGTCGTCGTCGCGGCCGGCGGCGTCCTTCCTCCGCAGGCGCCGCGCGGCGCCGAGCTGCGGCTGTACACCGGTGGCACCACGGGCATGCCGAAAGCGGTGGTGTGGGATCTGGACACGCTTCTGGTGGCACGCCAGCAGTCGACGTGGGGCCTGATCGGCGTCACGCCGCCCACGGACCTGGACGGAGCGATCCGGATCGCCGTGGACCCGGCGACACCGCGTATCGTCACCCTCCCGCTCACTCCGCTTCTGCACGGCACGGCGCAGTCCACCACCATGGGCACGTTGGCGCTGGGCGGTACCGTGGTGCTGCACGCCGCACCTCGGATGGACATCGAAGAGGCGCTGCGTCTGACCATCTACTACGACGTGACGCGGCTCATCGTCGCCGGCGACGCGCTGGCGCTCCCGTTCGTCGAGGCGGCGGAACGGCTCGAGGTGGCCCTGTCCGGCGTGAACTCCATCGTCAGCTCGGGCATGCGCTTCAGCGACGACGTCAAACGGCGCCTGCACGCGCTCGGCGACATCGCGATCGTCGACATGCTCGCCTCGAGCGAAGGCGGTCCGTACGCGTTCGGAATCACCCACAGCGCCCAGGACCTGCCCGCCAAGCTGATGATCACCCCCGGCACGGTGCTGCTGGATGAGGACCTGAACGAGATCCAGGCGGATGCCGGTGCGCTGGGCATCCTCGCCTTCCGCGGCATCCTGCCCAAGGGCTATTACCGCGACCCGGAGAAGACCGAGAAGACCTTCCCCACGATCCGCGGGAACCGCTACGTCATGCCGGGTGACTGGGCACGCGCGCGCGGAGACGGGTCCGTCGACCTGCTCGGCCGACTCGCCGCCGTCGTGAACACCGGCGGCGAGAAGGTGTTCCCGGCCGAGGTCGAGGACGTGCTGCTGGAGCACGAGGGCGTCGATGACGTCATCGTGTTCGGGATGCCCGATCGCCGGTTCGGCGAAGTCGTCAGCGCCATGGTCGCCCCGATGCCCGGTTCCCGCATCGACGTTCCCGAACTGCTGGCGTTCCTGGATCAGCGACTGGCCGGCTACAAGAAGCCGCGCCACGTCTTCGTCCGCGACTCACTGGAGCGCTCCTCCACCGGCAAGGTGGAACTGGCGCGCGTCAAAGCGGACGCCGCGCGCGAGCTGGCGAGGCTGGCCGAGACCGCGGACGTGGCGAAGTGACCGCGGCTGCGCCGACCGACCTGTTCGGCTACCACGAGCTGCTGACCGATCTCGAGCTGGCCAAGCTGCAGTCACTGCGGGATCTGCTTCAGGAGCACGCCCGGCCGCACCTGTCCGATTGGTGGGAGCGGGCGGAGTCGCCCGTGCATCTGCGGGCGCTGCTGGCCGAACTGCACCTGGAGGACGACCCCGGTCTGCTCGACCAGGACGGCCGGCTGAGCCCCTTCTACGTCGGCTTCCGGCATTTCGAGCTGGCCCGCTTCGACATGTCGATCGGCACCCTCTACGGCGGCCAGGTCAGCATGTTCCGCACCGTCGTGCGCGAGGGCGGATCACCCGAGCAGGTCGCACGCCTGGATCCCCTCATCCCGTCGTTCGCAGTGACCGGCTGCTTCGCGCTGACCGAGCCGCTGCACGGGTCGGATGTGGCCGGAGGCATGGAGACCACCGCGACTCGCGAGGGCGACACCTGGCGGATCAGCGGCAGGAAGCGCTGGATCGGCAACGCGGCGCAGTCGGACATCATCGTCGTCGTGGCGCGGGATGCCGCCGATGGCCGCACCAAGGCGTTCCTGGTCCCCCGCGACTCTCCCGGGCTGAGCCTTGCGGACATCACCGGCAAGATCAGCCTGCGCATGGTCCGCAACGCGGACATCCTCCTGGAAGACGTGCGCGTGGACGAATCGCAGCGGCTGCAGCGGATCGACTCGTTCCGCGATCTGTCCGCCATCCTCGCCAAGCTGCGCTACGCGGTCGGCTGGAACGCCGCGGGTCTCCAGGCCGGCGCCTACGAGGCCGCACTCGCGTACGCGCTGCGCCGCGAGCAGTTCGGGCGTCCGATCGCCGGCTTCCAGCTGATCCAGGAGAAGCTGACCCGGATGCTGGGCAACGCCACCGCCACGCTCGCGATGACGGTGCGCTTGACCGAGCTGCATCGGCGGGGGGCCATGGCCGATGAGCACGCCGCTCTCACCAAGACATGGGCTGCCGACCGCGCGCGAGAGACGGTCGCCCTGGCCCGGGAGATCTGCGGCGCGGAGGGCATCCGCGTCGAGAACGACGTGGCACGCTTCTTCGCCGACGCCGAAGCCCTGTACACGTTCGAGGGCACGCACGAGGTCAACTCGCTCATCGTCGGCAAGGCCATCACAGGGCTGAGCGCCTTCACGCGCTGACGCTCAGCCCTGTGCCGCGGCGGTCAGTCGTGACGGATGCCGCCGCGGATGTTGCGACCCTCGAGAAGGTCGACATAGCCCTGCTCGACGTCGTCGAGGGAGTAGAAGCCCGAGATGAGCTCGTCCAGCTTGAGCTGGCCGGCCTGATACATGGCGTACTGGCGCGGGATGTCCGCCCTCGGGTTGCTGGAGCCGTAGATGGCCCCCTGGATGCGCTTCTGGTAGCGGGTGATATCCAGCACCGGCACGGGGATGCTGGTCTCCGAGGCCGGAGCGATCCCGGTCACGACGACCGTTCCGGCCTTGCGGATCGCGTAGAACGCGTCCGCGACGTCCTGGCCGGACACGACGCCCACAGTGACGATCGCGCGGTCGGCGCCCTGCCCGTTGGTGATGCTCTTGACGAACTCGGTCGCCTCAGCGATGGTGGCGAACGCGTGCGTCGCGCCCACTTCGAGCGCCTTCTGCCGCTTGAACTCGACCGGGTCGACGGCGATGATCGCGGTGGCTCCGGCGTGCTTCGCGCCCTGGACCGCGTTGATTCCGACACCGCCGACACCCATGATGATGATCGCGTCGCCGGGGCGCGTCTCTGCGGAGTAGACCGCCGATCCCCAGCCCGTGCCGACGCCGCAGCCCAGAAGCCAGAGCTTCTCCAGCGGCGCGTCGGCGGGCAGCTTCACCGCGGAGTTGACATCCACGACGGTGTGGCCGGCGAACGTGCCGAGTCCGCACATCTGGCTGACCGGTGTGCCGTCCGGCAGCGACACGCGGTAGCTGTCGATGTCGGTGAAGCGGCTGCCGCGCATCAGGAACGCGCCGAGATCGCAGAGGTTGGTCATGCCCTCGTTGCACCAGCGGCATTTGCCGCAGCTGGCGATGAACGAGAACACCACCTTGTCGCCCACTTCCCAGCCGGGTGTGTTCGGACCGACCTCCTGGACGATGCCGGTCCCCTCGTGCCCGCCCACCATCGGCAGCGTGCCGGCGGTGCTGTCACCGGTGACCAGGTGATAGTCGGAGTGGCAGAGGCCGCTGACGACCATCTTGACCAGGATCTCTCCCTGGCGCGGATCATCGAGCTCGACATCGACCACCTCGAACGGGCCGGGCTGCTCGCGGATGATCGCGGCTCGAGTCTTGGTAGGCATGGTCTCTCCTTCGAAACGGCGTGCCGGCCACAGCGCTCTGGCGAGCAGAACGACCGGCGGTGCGCGGGTAAGCCTATGTATGCCGTCGCCGGAAAGGCAAGGCATTTGTACCGCATAGCGTACGCCGGTACGCATTGTGGCGTGAATTGCTGGACAACGGTCGGTCCATATGTCACGATCCAAGTGAAACTGGCAACGGAGGCAGTCATGGCAAAATTCACCCGACCCCTGCTCGGCGCAATCGGACTGATCGCGGCGGTCGCATTGACCGCGTGCAGTTCGGCAGCGCCGGCACCCACCGAGACGGCGGCCGCCGACGCGCCCGTCGAGATCCAGCCGCTCGTCGCCGGCGTCATCCCGGTCACCGACATCGGCCCGGTCTACATGGCCCAGCAGAACGGCGTCTTCGAGGAGAACGGCTTCGACCTGACTCTTCAGTCGGCCGGCTCGTCGAGCGAGATCATCCAGGCCATGCAGTCCGGTCAGGTCCAGATCGGATACGGCGGCACCACCGGTGTCTTCCAAGCAGTCGAGAACGGCATCGACCTGGTCGTCATCGCCGCGGCCAGTGCCACCCCCGATGACCCGGAGAACGGCATCAACGACCTCCTGGTGGTCGCCGACAGCCCGCTGAAGTCGGCCAAGGACCTCGAGGGCAAGAAGGTCGCCGTCAACGCCCCCGGCGGTTACACGCAGCTCCTCGCCGACATCGCGATCAAGGCCGACGGCGGCGACCCGACCAAGGTCGAGTACGTGCAGATGGGCGTTCCGGACCAGCCGGCGGCCCTCGAGAGCGGCGCCATCGACTCCTTCGTCGCCGGCGAGCCGTTCGGCACGCTGGGCCGGGAGGACAAGGGCTTCAAGACCCTCGCGAACCCGTTCGTGGAGCTCTCGGACCACGCCGTCGTCGCGGGCGTCTGGTACGCGATCCGCTCGGAGGTCGAGAAGAACCCCGAGTACTACGCCAAGGTCGCCGAGACGATCGACGCAGCCAACACGTACGCACTGGAGAACGACGAGGAGCTCCGCGAGAGCATCGCAACCTTCACGAAGATCGATCCGGCACTGGCTGCGCGGATCCGCCTCGGGTCCTACGGCAAGCTGCCCCTGACCGTGGAGAACCTGCAGCCGATCGCGGACTGGTCGCTCGAACTCGGGTACATCAAGAAGCCGGTCGACTTCGACAACCTCATCTGGGAGCCGTGACCGCGGTACAGGAGCGCCCCCGCTTGACGTTCAGCCGGACCCGCTGGTCGACCCCGGTTCTCGGCGCTGCGGGCGTGCTCGCCTTCATCGCCATCTGGGAGGTCGCGTCCCGCCTGAGCATCGTCAATCCCGACTACCTCCCACCGTTCTCGCAGGTCTTCGCCGAGGTCTTCCAGGTCGTCGGCGGAGAGCAGCTGCGGGGCGAGTTCTGGGAAGCGCTGGGGATGACGATGTTCGGGTGGGCGGTGGGGCTCGCGCTCTCCCTCGTCCTGGGTGTGGTGCTGGGCGTGATCCTCGGCTCCAACCGCTGGATTCGCGAGTACACCCACTCGACCATCGAGTTCCTGCGCCCGATCCCCTCGGTGGGGCTCATCCCGATCGCGATCGTCATCTTCGGGGTGCGTCCGTCGGCGACGATCTTCGTCGTCGTCTGGGCGTGCTTCTGGGTGATCCTGATCCATGTGATCGCCGGTGTCACCGACGTGGATCCCGTGGCCGAGGCGACTGCGCGCAGCTACGGCCTCGGGCCTCTCGATCGCGCGCGCTACGTCGTGTGGCCCACGGTGCTGCCGTACCTGATGACGGGTGTGCGCCTGTCCGGCACCATCGCACTGGTGGTCGCGATCACGATCGAGATCGTCGTCGGTGCGCCCGGCATCGGCCAGATGATCGCCACCTACCAGTCCGCCGGCAACGTCACCGTCGTGTACGCGCTCGCGCTGCTGGCCGGCGTGCTCGGCCTCGTGATCAATCTGCTGCTGCGGACCCTCGAGAACGCGGTGCTCGCATGGCACCCGTCGATGCGTTCCGAGGTGGTGGCATGAGGACGCTGAAGGCCGTCTCGGCCGCCCTCGCCCTGCCGATCGCCATCGTGCTGGTGTGGTGGCTGGCCACGCTGAACGAGACCAACCCGTTCGTACCCAAGCCCGGACAGCTGGTCAGCGATCTGTTCACCGTGTGGGCGGGACCCCTGCTGGTCGAAGAAGTGCTGCCCTCGATCTACCGCCTCGCCGTGGGTCTCTGCGGTGCCATCGTGGTCGGCATCCTGCTGGGACTGCTGATCGGGTCCAACCGGTTCGCGCGCAAGCTCACCGGCCCGATCTTCGAGTTCATCCGCGCCGTGCCGCCCCCGGTCCTGCTGCCGGTGCTGCTGCTCATCCTCGGCATCGACGACCGTTCGAAGATCTTCCTGATCTTCCTGGGATGCCTCTGGCCGATCCTGCTGAACACGATCGACGGCGTCCGGTCCGTGGATGCGGTCCTGGCGGACACGACGCGCACGTACGGGATGCACGGCTGGTCGCGGCTGCGCTATTTCGTGCTGCCTGCGGCGACGCCGCGCATCATGACCGGCATCCGGCTGGCCCTGCCGATCGCGATCATCCTGATGGTCGTCTCGGAGATGTATGCCGCCCTGGATGGCCTGGGGTATCGCATCATGCTGTTCAAGCAGACCTTCCAGATGGGCCCCATGTGGGCGGGCATCGTGATCATCGGACTGATCGGCATCCTGATCGCCGTGCTGTTCCGCGTGATCGACCGCCGGGTGCTGGCCTGGTACTACGGACAACGAGAGGTGGAATCCCGTGAGTCGTGAATCACCGACGCCCGTGACGGGTGAGGCGCTGCTGTCCGTCCGCGGCCTGCAGAAGATCTATCCGACGCAGGGCGGCGCGGTCGAAGCCGTGCGCGACCTGACCTTCGATCTGCGCAAGGGGGAGTTCGTCTGCCTGGTGGGGCCCTCCGGGTCGGGCAAGACGACGCTGCTGAAGTGCATCTCGGGGCTCATGGCGCCGACGGCGGGAACCGTCACGCTGGACGGCAAGATCGTCGACGGCCCGCCGCGGAACATGGCACTCGTGTTCCAGGAGTACGGGCGGTCGCTGTACCCGTGGATGCGCGTGGCCGAGAACGTGGAGCTGCCGTTGAAGGCAGCCGGCGTGCCGAAGGCGGAGCGTCAGGAGCGCGTGCGCGAAGCCCTGGAGGCGGTCGGGCTCTCGCACGTGCCGAAGTCCTACCCGTGGCAGCTGTCCGGCGGGATGCAGCAGCGCGTCGCGATCGCGCGGGCCGTGGCATACCGGCCGGAGGTGCTCCTCATGGACGAGCCGTTCGCCGCGGTCGACGCGCAGACCCGCGCCGATCTGGAGGACCTGATCCGCTCGGTGTGGAAGAAGCTCGGCCTGACGGTGCTGTTCGTCACCCACGACATCGATGAGTCCGTCTATCTCGGCGAGCGCGTCATCATGCTCTCGTCCTCGCCGACGGTCATCCTGGAGGATCTCACCGTCGACCTGCCGCTGGAGCGCGACCAGCTGGAGACCCGCTCGGACCCCCGCTTCGTGGAATTGCGCCATCACGTCTACGAGCAGATCCAGCTCGCCAAGACCTACACCGGCGACACCGAGGGCATCCGCACGCTCAGGGCATCGCCCGGCGTCTGAAGCCGGCGCCGCGTCACCCGACCTGCCGACCCGAACCCTGAAGCCGAACGGAACTCCTCCTCGCCATGAAGTACACGACGCTCGGCGCGAGCGACCTGCCCATCTCCCGCGTCATCCTCGGCTGCATGAGCTACGGCGAACCGGGACAGGGAGCGCACGGCTGGTCACTGGGCCTGGAGGATTCCCGACCGTTCTTCCGCGACGCCGTCGAAGCCGGCATCACCGTCTTCGATACGGCGAACGTCTACTCGCTGGGATCGAGCGAGGAGATCACCGGGCAGCTGCTGCGGGAGTTCACCTCGCGCGATCGGGTGATCATCGCGACCAAGCTGGGGATGCCGATGGGCCCGGGGCCGGACGACGCGGGGCTTTCCCGCAGTGCGATCCGGACGCAGGTGGAGGCGTCGCTGCGGCGGCTGCGCACCGACTACATCGACCTGTACCAGATCCACCGTCTCGACCACCGCACTCCGATCGAGGAGACGATGGAGTCGCTGCACGAGCTCGTCGTCTCGGGCAAGGTCCGCGCCATCGGCGCGTCGTCGATGCACGCCTGGCAATTCGCGAAGATGCAGTACACCGCCGACGTGCACGGCTGGACCCGGTTCGTATCCATGCAGGACCAGTACAACCTGCTCATGCGCGAGGAGGAGCGGGAGATGCACCCGTTCTGCCTCGATCAGGGCGTGGGAGTGATCCCGTGGAGTCCGCTCGCGCGCGGCCGGCTCACGCGCGACTACGGCGCCCACAGCCCGCGCCTGGACCTGGATGCGACGGGCGCGCGACTGTACCTGCAGGACGAGGAGTCCGACCGTGCGATCGCGGAGGCGGTCGGCGAGATCGCGGTCGAGCGCGGCGCGTCCCGGGCGCAGATCGCCCTGGCGTGGCACTTCGCCGAGCCCGCGGTCTCGGCGCCCATCATCGGCGCCACGAAGCTCGGGCACCTGCACGATGCGATCGGCGCGCTGGAGATCGAGCTCACCGCCGACGAGGTGGCCCGGCTCGAGGCGCCCTATCGGTCTCGCCGGCCCGAAGGCTTCTGAGCAGCTCCGTCCGCGCTCGATCAGACCCCGGAGGCTGCACCGCCCACGGTTCGTCCGGTCAGCGCCAGATGGACTTGATCTCCTGGAAGTTGCCGACCGCCTCGGCGCCGAACTCGCGCCCGAGACCGGAGTCCTTGTAGCCGCCGTACGGCTGGTTCAGGTCGGGGCGGTAGCCGTTCAGTCCGATCGATCCGGTGCGCACGCGCCGCGCCACGTCCAGCACCGCATCGGGGTCGCCGTAGACCGCGCCGGCCAGTCCGTACCGCGAGTCGTTGGCGATTCGGACCGCGTCATCGACATCCTCGTAGGGCAGCAGGGTGATCACCGGTCCGAAGACCTCCTCCTGCGCGATCTGGCTGTCCGAGGCGGCGCCGGTGACGATCGTCGGCGCCACGTAGTAGCCCTGCTCGGGCAATGCGGTGTCGCCGGCCAGGATGGTGGCTCCCGCTGCCCGCGCAGCGTCCACCATGCCCGTGACGCGGTCGTAGATGCGGCGTGAGACCAGCGGCCCGAGCTCGGTGGACTCATCCAGCGGGTCGCCGACGCGGAGGTCGCGGGCCAGATCCACCAGTCGGTCCCGGACGGTGTCATAGAGGCTGCGCGGCGCGAGCACGCGCGCCATGAGGGCACACGTCTGCCCCGTGTTGTCGAACGCGGCGTTGCGCAGGCTCTGGAAGGTCGCATCGAGATCGGCCGATTCGAGCACGATGGCGGCGGATTTGCCGCCCAGCTCGAGCGTGACCGGCACGAGCCGGCGCCCCGCGACCGAGGCGATGTGACGGCCGGCCTCGGATGAACCGGTGAAGGCCACCTTGTCCACGCCGGGGTGCGCGACCAGCGCCTGGCCGGTCTCGCGGCCTCCGGGGACGATGTTGATCACGCCGGGCGGCATTCCGATGGCGAGGCTGGCATCGGCGAGGTTGAAGATGTCCAGCGGCGTCTCGGCGGCCGGCTTGATGACGACCGTGCACCCTGCGGCCAGCGCCGGTGCGAGCTTGAGCGTGGTGGAGGCCTGGGGGTGGTTCCAGGGGACGATGAGCGCGGCGACGCCGAGCGGCTCGCGGCGGACGATGGATGTGCCGGGCCGACTCACGTTCGCGCGGATCTCTTCGGCGTCCGCCTCGCGCGCGACCTTCGCGTAGTAGCGCAGGTGACTGACCGGACGGATGCCGCCCCACGGACGTGACAGCGCCACGGGCTGCCCGATCTCAGCGGTGATGAGCGCGGAGGTGTCCGCCCCGCGCCGCTCCAGCTCGTCGGCGAGGCGATCGATCCAGTCGGCGCGTTCCGCGGAGCTCAGGTGCGGCCAGGGCCCGTGGTCGAACGCCTCGCGGGCTGCGCGGACCGCGCGATCCACGTCCTCGGCCGACCCGTCCGGCGCACGGCCGACTTCGGTGTAGTCCACCGGACTTTCCACGACCACTTGTGCGCTCGTGGACGGGCTGATCCACTCGCCCCCGGCAAAGATTCGATCCCGCGACACCGCCATTGACGTCATGGGCGAGAGCCTAGCATTCATGGCTATACCCATAGGTATATTCCCGGATGCCGGAGCTCAGCCGCTCGACCCGTCGAAGCCGGCCGCCTCCAGTGCCCGCGAGATGGACGCGGCGGTGAGGCGCACGAGGTGGATCATGTTCTTGCCGTCGACATCCTTCTCGGTCAGGGCGAGCGAGACGGCCGCGATCACGGTTCCGTCCGCGCCGCGCACCGGAGCCGCCACACCGATGTGCACGTTGTCGATCTGCCGGTCGCTGACCGCATAGCCGGCCCGCGCGATGTCGGCGAGTGCCCGCTCGAGCGCGGCGCGATCCGTGTAGGTGCGCGACGTGTACGGCTCCAGCTCGCCGGAGAGCACCTGCTCGCGCACGTCCTCCGGAGCGTGTGCCAGCAGGACCTGGCCGATGGCCGTCGCGTGCATCGGATAGCGTCCCCCGACGAGCGGCCGTCGGGTGGGACGACGAGGGCTCTGGAAGCGTTCGATGGAGACCAGCTCGAGACCCTCCCGGATCGCGAGGTGCGATGCGTAGCCTGTGGTCTCGTAGAGGTCCTGGATGTACGGTCGCGCCAGCCGTTGCAGACCGACCGCGCGCGGAGCAAGTGAGGCCACCTCCCACAGGCGGAGGCCGACGCGGTACTTGCTCTCACCGTCCCGCTCCAGCGCGCCCCAGTCGGTGAGGCGCTG
The DNA here is from genome assembly GCF_024623505.1 of Microbacterium sp. zg.B48. Taxonomy (NCBI): domain Bacteria; kingdom Bacillati; phylum Actinomycetota; class Actinomycetes; order Micrococcales; family Microbacteriaceae; genus Microbacterium; species Microbacterium sp. zg.B48. The sequence continues at coordinate 160,266 of NZ_JANJFE010000006.1, read as the reverse complement.
GACGATCCGGTAGCAGGTCGCGATGGGCAGACCGGTCCTCCGGCTGATGTCCGACAGGGACTGGCGGATGCGTCCGCCCTGGAACGTGCCCAGAATCGCGAACGCCCGATCGATCACCGAGCGCGGCGGGCCGCCCTCGTCCTGCTCCGCCTGCTGCTCCAACGCCACCGTCTCATTATCGACCGCCGCGCGCGCCGCCCGTGCCGCGGGGCGGCTCAACTGGCCAGGACCAGGCGCAGCTGCTCGACGGCCCAGTCCAGCTCGGTGGCTCGCACCACGAGCGGCGGTGCGATGCGGATGGTCTGACCGTGCGTGTCCTTGACCAGAACCCCTCGGCCGATCAGTCGCTCCGCGATCTCGCGGCCGGTGCCGCTTGCCGGATCGATGTCGATGCCGGCCCACAGCCCGACCACCCGCACCGCGGTGACCCCCGCGCCGATGAGCTCGGCGAGTTTGGCCTCGAGGTGCTCGCCGAGGGCGGCCGCCCGGCGCTGGAACTCGCCGGTGGTCAGCATCTCGACGACGCGGGTGCCGACCGCCGCGGCCAGCGGGTTGCCGCCGAACGTGGAGCCGTGCTCACCGGGGCGAATCACCCCGAGGACGTCGCCGTTCGCCACGACCGCCGACAGCGGCAGAATGCCACCGCCCAGCGCTTTGCCCAGCAGGTACATGTCCGGCACGACGCCTTCGCGGTCGCATGCGAACGTCTCGCCCACTCGGCCCAGTCCGGACTGGATCTCATCGGCGACGAACAGCACGTTGTGCCGCTCGGTGATCTCGCGCACGGCGCGCAGGTAGCCCTCCGGCGGGAGGATGACACCGGCCTCGCCCTGGATCGGCTCGAGCAGCACCGCCGCGGTGTTCTCGTCGATCGCCGCCTCCAGCGCCGCGGCATCCCCGAACGGCACGGTGCGGAACCCCGGCGCGTACGGGCCGAAGTCATCGCGCGCCTGTGGGTCGTCGCTGAAGCCGACGATGGTGGTGGTGCGGCCGTGGAAGTTCCCGCCTGCGACCACGACCGTCGCCCGGTCGCGGGCGATCCCCTTCACGCGGTAGCCCCAGGCTCGCGCGACCTTGATGCCGGTCTCCACGGCCTCCGCGCCGGTGTTCATCGGCAGGACGAGGTCCTTGCCACACAGCCCGGCCAGTGCCGCGCCGAAGACGCCGAGCTGGTCGTTGTGGTACGCGCGGCTGGTGAGCGTCAGGCGGGCCAGCTGCTCCTGGGCGGCGGCGAGGATCGCCGGATGCCGGTGCCCGAAGTTCAGCGCGGAGTAGGCCGACAGCAGGTCGAGGTAGCGCTTGCCCTCGACATCGGTCACCCACGCTCCCTCACCGCGCGCGATGACGACCGGCAGCGGGTGATAGTTGTGTGCCACGTGCGCGGCCTCGGCCGCGATGACGGCAGAGGTGGCGGCGTCCAGGACCATGGGGACGGTCATGACGCCGCTCCGCGAAGCTCCAGCGTGCAGCATTTGATGCCGCCGCCGCCGAGCAGGAGTTCGGACAGATCGATCAGCACCGGATGGTAGCCGCGCTCGCGCAGCTGTCGTTCGAAGCCCTTCGCGCGGGGCGAGATGAGGACGTTGCGCCCGTCGCTGGCGGAGTTGAGACCGAACACCGAGCCGTCCTCGTCCGAGACGTGGATGGCCTCCGGGTAGCGGTCGGCCAGGATCGCCTGGCTGCGCGCGTCGAACGCGGCCGGCAGGTAGGCGATGTTGGCCCGTTCCGGCCCGCCATTGTCCACGCCTTCTACGGGGTCGAGCACGGTGAGCGCTGTGTCCAGGTGGTAGAAGCGGGGATCGGTGAGGCTGAGCGAGACGACCTCGCGGCCGAACACCTCGCCGACCTCGCGGTGGCTGTCGCCGGTGGAGCGGAAGCCGGTGCCGGCGAGGATCGTGTCCCCGACCAGCAGGAAGTCCCCCTCGCCCTCGTTGACCTCCGTGGGCACGCGAGTGTCGAACCCGTGCGCGCGGAACCAGTCGATGAACGGCCCCGCCTCGCCGGCGCGCTCCCGGAAGCGGAACTTCGGCCCGTACGCCACACCGTCGATCACGAACCCGCCGTTGGCGGTGTAGACCATGTCGGGCAGCCCCTCGATCGGGTCGATGAGCTCGACCTCGTGTCCGAGCGCGAGGTAGGTGTCATACAGCGTCTGCCATTGGCGCACGGCGACGGCCGTGTCCGTGGGGTTCGCCGGCACCATCCAAGGGTTGATCGTGTAGCTGACCGTGAAGTGCTCCGGACGGCACATCAGGTAGCGGCGATGATGCTGCGTGCGGGCGGAGGCGCTCAGCGCTTCGGCTGCCGGCGCCGTGTTCTGCGTGGACATTCTGCTCCTCAGGCAGGGGCGGCGGACGCTGTCCAGGGGCCCGGCGCCCCTTCGGCCCGCTGCCTTCGCTCAGGTGCGTGGGGTGGAAGGGTACGACTCAGGCACGCCGCCACCCATTCTCGCATGCGGGCAGCCGGGATCCCCGGTGCAGACGACGAATCGCCCGCGTCGGCCGCGGCATCCGTCCTCACCTGTTCTCCGGCGTTCGGGGGGCTGCGCCGTGCGGAAGAAGCCGCCGGGGAATCTGTCCCGTGCGTCGGTGACGCGCGGCCTGCTGCGCGCCTGCCAGGCTGGGAGCATGCCGCGCCGCACCGCTGACGAGACTCGACGCCTGATCCTCGAGGCCGCCATCCAGATGCTGCTGGAGCGCGGCGTGACCGCGGGCGTCCAGCACATCCGGCTGCAGGAGGTCCTCCGCTCGGTCGGTCTGACGACCGGAGCGGCCTACCGGATCTGGGCGGACCAGACGGAGTTCCACCGCGATCTGGCGGTGGAGATGGTCGGGCTCCGGTTCGCCCCGCCGGTGGCCAGCGCAGTGGGCGCGATCCAGGACGTGCTGGCCGCGGACGGCTCGATGCACGAGGTCGTGCGCGCGGCGGCACAGGACCACGTCACCTATGCCTCCAAGTTCCATCTCGAACCGGAGTCCCGCGACTCGCACGCGTTCATCACCGCGCTCGCGCTGCGCACTGCTGCGGGGGCGTGGCCCGAGCTGCGGGTGGCCAGCGCGGAGCGGCACCGCGGGTCGGTGGCGGCGTTCGCCGACTTCTACGCCGCTCTCCTGGAGCGGTACGGGCGCCGGATGCGCTCGCCGCTGACCATCACCGACTTCACCGAGGCGATGGCGGCGCTGGGTGAGGGCTTCGCCATCCGATCCGCCGAGGGACTGGGCCACCCGCGCTACGACATCCCGCAGGACGCGGAGGTCCCGAGCGGACGGTGGACCCTGTTCGGCATCGCGATCCTGGGGCTCGTGGAGGGGTTCACGGTCGCCGCCGCGGATGGGAACGCGGCCCCCGGCCAGCCGACGCGGACGCCGGTGGCCGGGGTCGCAGATCCCCCAGCAGAAGGACGCACCGTCGAGACCTGAAATCCGGCAGTACGTCCGTCCCCCCACAGACCATCGTGGTGGCACATCGCGCTGACGGCTAGAAAGATAACTTCTTTCTCCTCGGGAATCCGTCGCGCAGGCGGTCGGTCAGATCACCTGTTCCGACCAGGCGTCGGGGTTTCCGAAGCGGTGCGCGGTGATCGTGATGGACTGCTCGTGCAGGAACGGCAGCAACTCGAGCCTGCCCGACGTGGTCACCTCGTTCGAGTAGATCGCCAGGTCGGGGTCGCCTGACACGGCGTCGGCCAACGCGCGATGCAACGCCGAGGCCGACGGCGCGGGTCCGACCAGGCGCGCACGGGGCGGACGGGGACCGGACGCCTCATCCTCGGCCACCATCCGCTCCAGCCACTGCTCCTCGGTCTCGACGAAGACCGCCGCGCCCTGGTCGCTGAGGGACCGGCGCACTGCGGCCGGCAGCCCGACCGGAGCACTCAGCGTGAACTCGGAACCGGCGCGAAGCCCGGCCACGATGACCCGCAGCAGCGCCTGCCACGACGCATCCGCCGTCGCCCGGACGGCGACCGGCAGCGGGCGATAGCGGAACAGGTTCCGCTCCACGCCCAGATGCGAGACGTCGCGGACCTGACCGAACTCGCGGTCCCAGGCCAGCGCGTCCGAGAGCGCGCTGCGGCGCAGCCACTCGAACGACTCGTAGTCCAGCGACGGCTGGGCCGCCTCGATCACGGTGGTGATCCGCGAATCCAGCCCGCGCAGGTGCAGCGTCGCCGAGGTCGCGGCGCCTCCCGACGGGCGCCAGGAGCCCAGGCCGATGAGGTAGTTGGGTCCACCCGCCTTGGCGCCGGCGCCGACCGAGGAGCGCTTCCAGCCGCCGAACGGCTGGCGCTGCACGATCGCGCCGGTGATCCCCCGGTTGACGTAGAGGTTGCCCGCTTCGACCTCGCTCAGCCAGGCGGCCATATCGTCGGGGTTCTGCGTGTACAGGCCCGCGGTGAGACCGTAGGCCACCGCGTTCTGCAGCCGGAGCGCGTGCGCCAGCGAGTGGGCATGCATCACGCCCAGGACCGGGCCGAAGAACTCCTCGCGATGGAACCGGGATCCCGGCTGCACGCCGGTGCGGATGCCGGGACTCCAAAGGCGCCCGGCGAACTCCCCTCCCTCATCCAGCGGGCGTGGCTCGACGAGCCAGTGCTCGCCCTCCTCGAGGGTGGTCAGCGCCCACGCCAGCTTGCCCTGCGGGGGCTCGATGACCGGTCCCACCTCGGCCATCGGGTCGCTGGGGGGTCCGATGCGCAGCGAGGTCGCGGCATCCACGAGTTGACGTGCGAAGCGCTTGGAGCGCCCGACCGGACCGACGAGGATCGCCAGGGACGCCGCGGAGCACTTCTGTCCGGCGTGGCCGAACGCGCTCTTGACGAGGTCCGCCGCCGCCAGGTCGAGGTCGGCGGAGGGCATCACGATCATCGCGTTCTTGCCGCTGGTCTCGGCCAGCAGCGGCAGGTCGGTGCGCCAGGAGCGGAACAGGGCCGCCGTCTCCCAGGATCCGGTGAGGATCACGCGGTCGACGTGCGGATGGGACACCAGCCGCTCCCCCAGTGCGCCCTCGTCGATGTCGACGAGGGCCAGGACGTCGCGAGGCACCCCGGCATCCCACAGCGCCTCGGCGACCACGGCCGCGCAGCGGCGAGCCTGCGGCGCGGGTTTGAACACGACCCCGGAGCCGGCGGCGAGCGCTGCGAGCACCCCACCGGCGGGGATCGCGATCGGGAAGTTCCACGGCGGCGTGACCACGGTCAGGCGGGAGGGCACGAACACCGCCCCGCTGACGCGGTCCAGCTCTCGCGCCGTCGCAGCGTAGTACGCGGCGAAGTCGACCGCTTCACTGACCTCGACGTCCGCTTCGGCGAAGACCTTGCCCGTCTCGGAACCAGCGACCTCGATCAGCTCACCGCGGCGCGCCTCGAGGGACCGGGCCGCCGTCTCCAGCACTGCGGCCCGCTCGCTCGCCGGCTGAGCGCCCCACGCCTCGGCGGCCTGGCGCACGCGCGCGACGGTGTTCTCGAGCGCGTCGGAGTCGGTGATCCGCGCCGCCGCGATGGTCGCGCTTCCGGGCATCGCCTCCGGATCCGCGGCCGCCCCGCTGCGCGAGACCCGGATCCGGTCCAGGATGCCGCGGCTCCACTCCCGGTTGGCCGCCAGTGACGGGTCGGAGTCCGCCGCGTTGCGGAAACCGGGGGCGCCGGCCGCGCGGCCGTCAGCCTCCCGCGCCGCATACACCGCAGTCTCGACGAAGGCGGCGCCACCGAAGAGGCTGGCCGCGGCCGAGGGCTCGATCGGCACCGTGTCGCCGTCGCCCGAGCCGGGCCGGCCGATGCCGAGCACGGCCTGCGTCAAACGCGCGGGACCTTCCTCACCTGCGCCGTCGTTGCGGTCGCTCGAGGTGCCATCGGTCCCCGTTCCTTGACCAGCCGGGCCTCGCACGAGGCGCTCGGTCGCGCCCGCGCCCGGGTGATCGGCGGGCGGGCGGGTCCGATCCTGGCTGCGGTTCGGTCCGGTGCGCAATGAGGGATCCGCTGAGCGGGCGATGGAGGCCATGAACCGATCGCGTTCGCGGTCGAACAGCGCCGGGTCCTCGGCCAGCTCGAAGGCCGCGGAGAGGAAGTTCTCGCTGGACGCGTTCTCTTCGAGCCGGCGGACGAGGTAGCTGATCGCGACGTCGAACTCGTCGGGGCGGACGACCGGCACGTACAGCAGCACCTGCCCGACCTCGCGGGCGACCGCCTGGACCTGGCCCTGGGCCATGCCCAGCAGCATCTCGACGTCGATCTCCTCCCGGACTCCGCGCTGCCCGGCCAGCAGCCACGCGTAGGCGATGTCGAACAGATTGTGTCCGGCGACCCCGATCCGCACGGCCGCGGTGTGCTCCGGGCGCAGCGCGACGTCCAGGCACCGCAGGTAGTTGGCGTCGGAGTCCAGCTTGCTGTCGAAGGTGGCCTGCGGCCAGTCGTGGAGCACGGCATCCACTCGCTCCATGGCGAGGTTCGCGCCTTTGACGAGCCGGATCTTGATGCGCGCGCCACCAGATTCCACCCGCATCCGCGCCCATGCCGTGAGCTGCTCGAGCGCGGGGAGGGCATCCGGCAGGTACGCCTGCAGGACGATGCCCGCCTCGAGCCCGCGCAGCCTCGGATCCTCGAGGATGCGGGTGAACACCGCGATGGTCAGATCCAGATCGCGGTACTCCTCCATGTCGAGGTTGATGAACGTCGGGCCCTCCGCGGCGTCCGGCGAGGCCGCGGTCAGGTAAAGCGGCTTCAGCCGTTCGACCACTTCGTCGACGAGTTCGTCGAACGCCCACATCGAGATGTGACTGGCGATCGCCGAGACCTTGACCGAGACGTAGTCCACGTCCGGCCGCCTGATCAGCTCGTGGATGCCCTCCAGGCGCCGAAGCGCCTCCTGCTCGCCCAGCACGGCCTCGCCCAGGAGGTTCAGGTTGAGCCTGGCCCCGCTCTCGCGGATGCGCGCGATCGCCGGACCGAGCTTGTCGGGGCGCGCGTCGACGACGAGGTGCCCGACCATCTCGCGTAGGGCCCGGCGCGCCAGCGGAACGACCGGTGCAGGCAGCACCGGCGCGACGACACCGCCGACCTGCACGGCACGGCGCAGGTACCAGGGCAGGAACTTCGGCACCAGCGGGGCGACGCGGCTCAGATTGGATGCCGCAGCGACGAGGCTCTCGGGGCGCATCACTCCGTCCACGAAGCCGATCGTGAACGTCAGGCCGCTCGGGTCTTTCAGCACGCCCGCCAGCCGCGCCGCGGAGGGGTCGACGTCGGCCTGCGCGCTCTCGGCGACCCACCGGCGGGCGAGCTCGATGGCCCGGTCCGCGAGCGTATCGGCGGGCGCGGTGGGCGGCACGGGTGTCGAGTGCATGAGTCAAGCATGCGGTATCCGATCGTTCACGAAAAGTGACCATCTATGATCGATACCAATCAGTCCCATCGACTGTATTTCCTGAGCGAGGATCGCCGTGTTCGAACTGCGCCGGCTGCGGCTGCTGCACGAGCTCGCGCTCCGCGGCACCCTGGCGGCAGTCGCGGAGGCGCTGTCCTACAGTCCCTCGACGATTTCGCAGCAGCTCGCGCAGCTCGAGCGCGACGCGGGGGTTCCCCTGCTGATTCCGGACGGCAGACGCGTGCGCCTCACCGAGCACGGCGTCGCCCTCGCCGCGCACGCGGCGCGGGCGCTGGAACTGGAGGAGCAGATCCGCGGCGAGCTGGAGTCGCTGCAGGCCGGCATCGCCCCCGTGCGTGTCGCGGTGCTGCAGACCGCGGCCCAGGCGATCCTGCCCGGCGCGCTGACCCTGCTCGCCGATCGCGAGCCGCGGTTGCGCGTGGAGATCGCCGAAGTGCCCCCCGAAGAGGGACTGTTCGAGCTGTCCGCTCGCGGTTTCGATCTGGTGATCGCAGAGCAGTATCCGGGGCACACGCGCGCGCACCGTGCCGGTTTGGAACGCGAGAGCCTGGGCAGCGATCCCATCCGCCTCGCCGTGCCGCGCGAGGATCCCGCCGGCGGGGTGGCCGAGCTGCGCGACCGCGCGTGGGTGATGGAGCCGGCCGGGACCGCCGCCCGGTACTGGGCGCTCCAGCAGTGCCGGGCCGCCGGTTTCGAGCCGGATGTCCGCTTCGAGGTCGCCGATCTCACCGCGCAGGTGCGCCTGATCGCCGCCGGCCGCGCGGTGGGCGTGCTGCCCGACCTGGTCTGGGCCGATCTGGATCCCCCGGTCCGGTTGCTGGATCTGCCGGGGAATCCTGCGCGCGAGATCTTCACTGCTGCGCGGCAGTCGTCGGCGTCGCGCAGCGGGATCCGTGCGGTGCGCAGCGCCCTGCACGACGCGTTCGCCGCCCGCTCCGGCACGGTGAGCCGCCCGCCGCGGTGAGCCTTGGCCGCGGGCGCCGGCTGCGACGCCGGACGAATCGGCGCGGGAGCTCAGGCGCGCCGGCGACGGGGGCCTCTGATCAGGCGCGCCCCGGAGCGGACGGACGGTCGTCGGTGCGGATGTCGCCGTCCTGGTCGCGGGCGACATCCCGGCGGTCGCGGGCGGCGGTGCCGTCGTCGAACACCGGCTCTTCGTGGCCCTGGACGGCGCGGCGGTCATCTGCGGTGCGTCGCGACCCGGCGGTGGTGACCGCCGGATCGATCTTGTCGGCTTCGCGCAGCTTCTCGGCCTGCTCCGCGCGCAGCTTCGCGGCGTCGGACGCGTGATCGTCGATGGTCGCCGCGGCGCGGTCGGCCTCGACGCTGGCCTGAGCGGCGCGTGCCTTGGCCTGCTCCGCCTCGGCGGCAGCACTCGCGGTGTCCGCCCGCGCCTGCGCCGCCTGCGCCTCGCGCTCCCGGGCTGCCGTCTCAGTCTTGCGGGCATCCTCGCGCAGACCCTGGGCCTTCTCGTGCTGCGCTTCGAGCCGCTTCGCCGAATTCCGGCGCGAGAGCACCACCGCAATGATGATGACCACCGCCACGACCACGACGATGCCGACGATGATCCAGATGAGTGTCGACGTATCCACGAGTTCACTCCTTCGCGTTGCGGACCGCCCCGGGGTCGGGCGATTCCATGGGACAGGCAAGCGCACCGCGGCAACGCGTCACAACGCCTTGCGCGGGAGCATGGGGTGAGCTAACGCGCGCACATAGGGTGAAGAGGTGACCACGGAGGGCGAAGACTCGGCGGCGCCGCCGCGGCGGCGGCTGGATTGGCTCCGCGCGGCATCCGATCGTCTTCCCACCAGCTGGTTGACGGGGATCGCGACCGGCCTGTTCCTCGTGGCCACCGCGGCGTTCGGCGGGCTGGCCACCGCCGCCGAACCCGCACCGGTCACGATCGAGCCGGGGCAGGAGCATCGGAACGATCAGTTCGCTCTCACGATCGAACGGGTCGTCCTGGTGGACGAGCTGACCGAGGCCGGCGTCTACGTCGAAGACGGGGAACGCGTCCTGGCCGTCGTGGTCGATGTCGAGAACACCTGGACCCGGCCGATCGCGGTGCATTCCACGAGCAGTCTGACGGAGTCGCTGCGGCTGGAGGGTCTCGCCGACACCCCTCCCGATTCGATCGCCCGCTACGACGACGGGACGGTGGCGCCGTGGCTGCAGCCCGGGGTTCCCGCCCAGCTCGTTCTGGCGTGGGCGGTCACTGCAGGGCGGTTCACGGACGGACAGCCGGTGGGGATCACCCTGTCCGACATGACACTGCACACCGGATCGTTCGTCGCTAACGGACAATGGTGGACCGACCCGGTACCGGCCGCGACGATGACGGTGATCCTGGAAGACATCGGAGCCGGAGGGTGAGGGCATGGCTGGCGTGGCCCGCCGGCGCCGCCCTGATCGCCGCCGCCTGGGGGATCGCGGTGATCACTCCCTCCGAGGCGGCGCCGGAACAGCCGTTCCCCGTGATGGTCGAGGTCGGTGAGACCGGCATCGGGCGGGACATCGCCGTGACCGTCGTCGATGTCCGTCGGGCCGAGACGGCCCGCACCGACGAGTGGAGCGCGGCCGGCAACTGGGTCGTGGTGGATCTGGATGCCGCCGCCGTGGTCTCCGAGGCCGGGAACTCCCTCGCTCTGGCGACGTTGGACCTCGGCGGCCGCACCTTCCGGGCCAGCGAGCGGCCCGAATCGCTTCTGGGGCACCCGCTGTCAGTCGCTGCCTCACGCTCCGGCAGCGTCGCGTTCGAGCTGCCCGAGGATGTCACCGGCGGGTTGGCGGTGCTGACCTTCGGGGTCAGCACGGATCCGCGCCTGGACTCGCTCATCGTGCTCGAGGTGGATCTGGCCGGCATCCCCGTCGAGGAGCGGGCCGAGCTCGCGCCGGTCGGCTGGAGCAGCCGGTGACCGTCGGCTGGTGGCGACGCAACGCCGTCTCGCTGGGACTGGTCGCGGTGCTGCTCCCCGTCACCGCGGGGGTGGTCGCCTTCAATGAGTGGTCCGACTGGGATCTCGGCCATGCCACGAAGCCGATCACCGTGGAGCCGGGCGGTGCGGTGGATTACGCGGGCGCAGCCATCGGTCCGGCGCGGGCGCGGTTCGCGGACGATCCGGCCGCCCCGGAAGGGACCCGTCTGGTCAGCGCGACGGTGCTGGTCTCCCCTGGCACGGAGCCGCTCAGCTGCCTGAGTCCGCAACTGCGCGAAGCCGGTGGCGCGGGCAGGCAGTGGAACGAAGCATCCGCCGGACTGGATCGCGGGTACGACCCGGACCGCCTGACGTTCTGCGACTCCGATCTTTCGATCCGCTATTCGCTCACGCTGGACTACCTGGTGCCGGAGGACGCGGCCGGACCGTTCTTCATCGAGCTGGCGTCCGCGGCCGCGATCCCGCAGTTCGTCCGTCTCGTCATCGAGCCCTGACGCGTTCATCGCGGCGCGTGCTCCTCGGTGGGCTCCCCCACGAGCGGCTGCGGAGCTTCCGGCGACGCGGCCGGTGGAACCGGTGCCATTGCGGCCGGTCGAGCCGGTTCCTCGGCCGGCGGCGCGACCGGAACCGAGACGAGCCTGCCGATCACCGCGTCGTACGCGCTGGCCACCAGCACCACCCGGAGCGGCTCGATCACGAGCGGGACGAACAGGAAGATCAGCGGAGCATTGACCATCCAGAATCCGCCGAGCTCCTGCGGACCGATCACCCGGGTGATGCCCAGCTCGAGCGCGGCGTCGAGGAACAGCAGGACGGTGAACAGCAAGACGTACGACCCGACCAGCACGGGGCCCGCGCGCCACATCAGCAGCAGTGCCCGACCGATGGGCTGGAAGCGCGAGAGCAGGTCCGCCCACAGGTCCCGCAGCCGGGCACGCAGCCGCGAGGGAAGTGTGTCGAAGCGCGCGCGGGCACGGACCACGACGGGGACTCCCAGCTGCAGCGTCTGCGGGGCGACCGCCTGCCCGTAGATGACACCGGCGATCGCCAGCCACGCGATCGGAAGCAGCACGATGCCGCCGAGCTCGCTGAGGAACCATTCCGCGGCATCCCACGTCCACGCGACCGGCGCGAGCTGGCCGCCGACCCACTCGCGGACATCGGCGAGCCAGACCATGGCCTGGCGCTTCTGCGCCCATGCGACGACCGTGTTCAGGGCGTCCGCGATGAGCGTCACCGACAGATAGACCCAGAGCACCTCGAGATAGACGGCCACCGCGGCGAACGCCTTCGGCGCCCGTCCCCGATAGCGCTTCCACAGCCACCGCCCGGTGAACGCGGCCACGATGATCGCGATCGTGACGGGGCCGAAGCTCAGCTCGCCCACCGCTGCGTCGCCCGCGCGCTGCGCATCGCCGAAGATCTCATCGGCGATCAGACCGGCGTTGATCTCGAGGAGGCGGCTGAAGTACGCCGCGGCATCCTCTCGCAGGTAGCCCCACGCCGCATAGAAGGCGACGAACGGAAGGATGCCGGCCAGCAGGGCGTCGATGAACGCACGGCGCCGCTCTGACCGGCCCGCCGGGATCGGGGCGATCACCCCGAGCTGGGCCATTCCGTCTCGGAGCACCAGCAGCATCGCCACCAGCGCGACCAGGCGCGACAGGATCGCCAGCGGGAACAGCAGTGCGCCGGCGACCGCGCTGTACGCGCCGACGAAGCCCGCGACCTCGATGGCGACGTATCGGCCGAGCGTTCCGGCGAGGTACAGCGCAAGCAGCGCCGGCCAGTGCCTCCACAGGAGGAGCCCGGAGACGCGCAGGACGACGATCATCCGTCCACGCTATCGGGTCACTTCCAGAGGCTCGGTGCGGGCACCCGGGTCGAGGGCAACGCGGATGCGGCAGCCCATTGCGTCACCCACGGGGCAAGCTCCGGCAGATTGTCCGGTCGGTGCAGGGCCCCGAACAGCTCCTCGTGGGGGACCAGCCCGCCGGAGCGCCGCAGGAACCTCGCTCGCACGATCATCTCCGCGTACACCTCCCCGTCCACCACCGCCCGGTGCATCAGGTAGGCCGACTTGTCATCGTGGCCGAGCAGCCGGGATTCCACGGTGAACCGCTGCCACAGCTGAAGCGACTTGCGGAACGTGATCGTCTCGTTGGCGACGACCGCGTACCAGCCGCGCTCCCTGAAGACGTCCCAGATGCCGGTGCGGATGAGCAGATCGAAGCGGCCCAGGTCGAAAAGCGACGCGTACCGGCCGTTGTTCATATGGCCGAGCAGGTCGAGGTCCGTCGGCAGCGTGCGCACCCTCACCCGCCCGATCGCGGTGGGCTCGAGCGTCCCCTTGCGGCGCAGCTGCAGCTTGGCGCGCCAGATCGTCAGGAGGGTTCGCCAGATCACGTTCACGAGATGCGATCGTAGCCATCGGCGGCCCGCGCAGCGATTGTGTTGTGGTCGACCGACAGCCCGGGCCGCGGCATCCCCTCCTCCCGAAGGGCCCCGCGAACACCCGAATCGGTGGATTTCTTCTCCGCGCCGCGCGCGCGTAGAGTCTGGCCATGGGAGCCGAACTGCAGACCGACATCGTTGTCCGTCCGGTGCGGGACGTCGACGCTGAAGCGCTCGGACGCGTCCACGCAACCTGCTGGCACGAGACCTACGACCACCTGATCAGCAAGGCAGCGCTGGAGCAGGTATCGCCTCGACGCCTGGCCGAGCTGTGGACGCACTGGGCCGCACAGGGCCCGGACTTCCGCATGAGCGCGGCGCTGGTGGGCGGCGAGATCGTCGGTTTCGTCGGCTCCGGCCCCGCGCGTGACCGGGATGCCCCGCGCCTGCGCGAGCTGTACTTCATCTACCTGCTCGACGCTTACCACGGCACCGGCATCGGCCAGCAGCTGTTCGACGCGGCCGTGGAGAAGACCGAGTCGGTCTACCTGTGGGTCGCCGAGGACAACCCGCGCGCCCACCGCTTCTACCAGCGCAACGGCTTCACCCTCGACGGCGCCACCCACACGGAGCCGTTCCTCGGTGAGACGCTGACCGAGGTTCGGTTCGTCCGCTGACGCGCCGGCGCCGACGTTCCGATTACTGAGTTGCTGCAGATCTGGGCTCTCGAGGGCATCCCCGAGATCGTTCCGCACACGAACCTGTTCGAGGTCATCCTGGATGCCGCGGGCTCGTCTCTCCAGGACGGCGACATCCTCGTCGTGACCTCCAAGATCGTCTCCAAGGCGGAGGGACGCATCGTCGCCGCCGACGACCGCGAGGACGCCATCACCGCCGAGACGGTGCGCGTCGTCGCGACCCGCACCTCGGCCACCGGCCACACCACGCGGATCGTCGAGAACAAGCTCGGCATCGTGTCGGCCGCGGCCGGCGTGGACGCCTCGAACACCCCGGACGGAACGGTGCTGCTGCTTCCCGCGGATCCGGACGGGTCGGCACGGGCTCTGGCCGCGCGACTGCGGCAGCGGCTGCGGATCCGGGTCGGAGTGATCATCTCCGACACCCTCGGGCGTGCGTGGCGCGACGGCCAGACCGACAGCGCGATCGGCGCCGCCGGCGTGGAGGTGTTCGAGGACATGCGCGGACAGACGGATGCCGAGGGCAGGCCGCTCGTGGTGACCCTGCCGTGCGTGGCCGACGAGCTGGCCGCCGCGGCCGATCTGGTGAAGGGCAAGGCGGCCCGGTTGCCGGTGGCCGTGATCCGTGGTCGCGCGGACCTGGTCGGGCCGCTCGACCTGCCCGGGGCGCGCGCGATCGTGCGCGATCCGGAGCGCGACATGTTCTGGCGTGGTGCCGATGAGGCGTACGCCGACGGATTCGCCGCGGGCGCGGCATCCGGCCAGACCGACGCGTAACCGCTGGTCGCCCTAGGCCCCTGCGCCGCCGTCGCGGCTTCACTGCTGCTCGCCTGTCGCGGCTTTCACTGCTGCTCGCCTGTCACGACACGCCGGCGGCCCCCGCAGAACGCGACAGGGGAACCCCGATGAGCCGCTCGGTCAGCGCTCGGTCAGCGTTCGATCACAGCTCGATCAGCGCTCGGTCTCGAGGAACGCGAGCTGCGCGTAGGTCGACGCCTCCGCCGCGAAGCGCACACCGGGATGCGTGTGCGGGTAGACGAAGTCCGTCACCCGGGTGACCACCTCGGGATCCGAACTGGGCTGCAGGTCGAGCGTCCGCAGCGCCGCCGACACCTGCGCGAGGCGCTCGCGGCGGTGCTCGAGGTAGGAGTCGACGACGGCCGGGAGGCTGGGCAGGGCGGGGCCGTGACCGGGCAACACCAGGTCCACGCCCGCCAGGTCCCGCAGCCGGGCGAGAGAGCCCAGGTAGTCGCGGAGCGAGCCGTCCGGACGCGCGAGGATCGTGGTGCCGCGGCCGAGGATGGTATCCCCGGTCAGCAGCGTGCCGCCCGTCCCGTCGGTGCCCGCCACGATGTCGTCGGGCAGCAGGAAGCACACCGAGTCCGCGGTGTGCCCCGGGGTCGCTACCACGACGATGCGCGTGCCGGCAGCCTCGATCACCTCGCCGTCGTACAGCGCCGGGGCGTCGATGCACAGGGCGGGGTCGAGGGCGCGCACGACCGCGCCGGTGCGCTCGGCGAACTCCGCGGCCCCCTCGATGTGGTCGAAGTGGTGGTGGGTGAGCAGCACGAGCGAGATCGGCCCGAATGCTTCGAGGCGATCCAGGTGCGCCGCCGTATCGGGGCCGGGATCGACGACCACGGCGGAGCCGGCGTCCTCCGCGCGGATGACGAACGTGTTCGTGCCGTCGAGGGTCATCAGGCCGGCGTTGGGCGCGAGGATCCTGGTGGTCAGCGCGCTCCAGCGTTCCGCTTCGTCCAGGCCGGCGGCTGCCCCGCCGTTCGCGGGCTCGTGATTCTGGTTCGTCATACGTGTCGGGCTAACGCCCGCTGACCTTTCCGAAGAGGCGGGCGATGGGTGCCAGGACGAGCGGGCGGGCCGCGACCCAGGCGGCCGCGATGACCACCATGGAGGCGACGAAGATCCAGAACCCGGCCCAGTTGTCGGCGTAGGCGAGCCCGTCGGCCGAGCCCTGCGCGGCGTACATGTGGTTCAGGTTGCGCAGCGCCCCGGTGGCGAAGACGAGCGCGACGTGCACGATGATGAAGGCGACGAAGTACAGCATCACCGGGAAATGCACCGCACGGGCCCACTCGACGGGGTAGATCCGGTTCAGGGTCTTCGCTTTGCTCGGCCAGATGCCGCTCATCCGCACCCCGGTGATCACCGCGAGCGGGGCGGCGATGAAGACGGTGGTGAAGTAGGCCAGTTGCTGCAGGCTGTTGTAGTTGACCCAGCCGTTCTCGGTCGGCCAGTCCAGCGACACGTACTGCAGCGCGGCGCTGAGAGCGTTCGGGAACACCTCCCACGAAGTGGGCACGATCCGCATCCACTGACCGGAGACGAACAGCAGGACCACGAAGATCACGCCGTTGAGTACCCAGAGGATATCCAGCGCCTGGTGAAACCACAGCGTCAGGCTGATCTTGCGTTTGCTGTTCCACCGCGGCGACCAGAACACGCTCGGCCGCTTCTCCGAGCGCACCCGCAGCCCGGAGCGGATGATCAGCACGATCAGGAACACGTTGAAGAAGTGCTGCCAGCCCAACCACGCCGGGAACCCCACCGGGGCCCCCTCGGGCAGGTGGTACTCGCCCGGGTAGGTCGTCAGGAACTCCTGCAGCGGCTCCAGGCTGAGCAGCCACCGCACTGCGGCGACCGCCATGCCCGCCGCGATCAGCAGCCCACCGCCGCCGACGATGACCGCGCCGGCCCACTGCAGCCGGGTGAACGGACCGATCCGCTCCGGCTCGGTCGCGGACGCCGGCTTCGCGCGGCCCCCGGTGCCCGCCCACACGGTCCGCGTAAACGGCAGCGGCACGGACAGATCGGTGGTCTGCGGGGGCAGCGCTGCCACGGCCGCGGTCACGTCGTCCGGCGACGGCGCCGGGTCCGGCAGCCGGTCCGCGTCCTCGGATGCCGACCCCGGGCTCGCCGCGGCGCGGAGCTCCTCGTCGCGCGCCGGCGTGGTGGTGGCGGGTGCGCCGACGGTCGCGGTCGCCGCATCGGGCGCCGGGGCGGCTGGGGATGCCGGGGCGGCGGTGGCGGGAGCGGCGGCGGCCGGAGCCGCGGCGGGCGCGAAGCCCGCCGGTGGCCACGCCTCCCCGCCGGGCACGCGGGGCAGGCCGCGGCGCAGCGGGCGATCAGAGCTGTCGGCGCCGTCGGATGCCGGAACCGCAGCCACAGCGGGCGCGGGAACGGCGGCAGCGGGCGCGGAAACGGCAGCCGATCCGGATGCTGCGGCCGCGGCATCCGGAATCGACGAGGTCATCGCGCTGTCGGACTCCTGCGGGTGCACGGCGGTCGCCGTCGTTGCGGGACCGGCCGCGGCCGTGTCGGTGACGGATGCGGCGCCCGCCGCACCGACCGGCACACGTCCCGCCGGTGGCCACGGCTCGCCGCTCGGCACGCGCGGCAGTCCGCGGCGGATCGTCCGCGCAGCGCCCGCCGCTTCCGCCTGCGGAGCAACCGTCGCCGCGCCCACACCCGGCTCCGCAGTCACCCTCAGCGGCTCCGATCCCGTCGAACCCGCCGCTTCCGCCTGCGGAGCAGTGGGCTCCGGCTCCGGCGCGGCCTCGCCGGCGGGGGGCCACGGGTCGCCGCCGGGACGCCGGGGCAGTCCACGGCGCCGGGTCTGCGGGTAGGTCGCCATCGGGTCTACGCCTTCCGGGCCTCGAGTGCGGCGATCAGCTGCGGCACCACGGTGAACAGATCACCCACGACACCGAAGTCGGCGATCTCGAAGATCGGGGCATCCCCGTCCTTGTTGATCGCGACGATCGTCTTGGCGGTCTGCATGCCGGCCTTGTGCTGGATCGCACCGGAGATGCCCAGGGCGATGTACAGCTGCGGCGAGACCGACACCCCGGTCTGCCCCACCTGGAACGACTGCGGCACATACCCGGCATCGACCGCGGCCCGCGAGGCGCCGACCGCGGCACCCAGCACGTCGGCGAGCTGCTCGACCAGGACGAACTTCTCCTGCGAGCCCAGCCCGCGCCCGCCCGAGACCACCTTCCCGGCGCCACGCAGCTCCGGACGCGAGGACTCCACGACCGCCTCGTCCACGGACTCCACCGTCGCAGCCCGACGACCGGATGCCGTCACCTCCAGCATCTCCACCTCCGGAGAGGTCACCGCCTCCGCGCGCGCCTCGACCGCGCCCTGCCGGATCGTGATCACCGGCGCACCCCAGGTCACCGCCGAATCGACCTCGTACGCGCCCCCGTAGACCGAGTGATGCGCGACCACGCCCTCAGCATCCCGGGACACCCCGACCGCGTCCACGCACAGCCCCGACCGGGTCCGCGCCGCATACCGACCGGCGACATCGCGGCCCTCGACCGAGTTGGAGATCAGGATCGCGTCCGGGCGGACCAGATCCGCCGCGGCGGTCAGAGCATCCACCACCGGCACGGTCAGACCCTCACCCGGGGAAGCGACCAGCACCTGCGCCGCGCCCAGCGCAGCCGCGGCATCCGCCACCCCCGCCGCATCCGAGACCAGCAGCGCCACCGGCGTGCCCACCCCGGCCGCAGCGCCGAGCAGGCCCGCGGCGGACTTGGCCAGCTCGCCGCCGGGGGTCACATCCAGCAGCACCAGAACCGAGTCGTCCGCAAAAGTCATCTCCGCCACCCCTACACCAGCCGGTTCTGGACCAGGAACTCCGCGAGCTTCTGGCCCGCATCACCCTCGTCCACGATCTTCGTACCCGCCTGCCGCGGCGGCTTCTCCGACAGACCCAGCACGATCGACCGGGACGCGCTGGCATCCTCCGGCTCGATCGCCAGATCCACCAGCGACAGCGTCTCGAACGGTTTCTTCTTCGCCGCCATGATGCCCTTGAAATTCGGGAACCGCGCATCCGGCAGACGCTCCGTGATCGAGATCACCGCCGGCAGCGCAGCCGACACCTGCATCGTCGCCGCATCGCTGGCCCGCTCGCCGGACACCACACCATCGCCGATCACGACCGTGTTCAGCGCGGTCGCGGCCGGCACATCCAGAAGCTCCGCCACCATCGAGGCCATCACCCCTCCGGACCCATCGGTGGACACGTTCCCGGCGATCACCAGATCGAACCCGGTCCGCTGCACCGCCGCCGCCAGCACCTCCGCCGTCAAGCCCAGATCCGCACCGACCAGGCCCTCATCCGCGATGTGCACCGCAGACCCCGCCCCCATCGCCAGACCCTTCCGCACCGTCGCGGCCGAACCGGCCGGAGCCATCGACATCACCACGACGTCGGTATCCGGATTCTCATCCGCGTAGCTCAGCGCGACCTCCAGCGCCCGCTCACCGATCTCATCCAGCACCGTCTCGCTCGCCGCACGATCGGCCAGCCCGGTCTCAAGATCCAGCTTGCGATCCCCATACGTATCCGGGACCTCCTTGACCAGGACAATGATCTTCATCGACAGCTCCTCACGCCACCGGCGAGTCTAACGTGGCGGCGGCAATGTACCCATTCGCCGATGAGTCACCGGCGTTTACGCCGGGCACCCGCAATAATGTATACATTCATCCCTCCCGTGGTGGCCGCGCCCGTGTTCGGAGTGCCGGCCCCCGGTCAGTACCGTGTAAGGGAGAGGGGAAACGTCACATGTCGAGATCAGGACCACTCCCCGTCGACCCGATCGCCGAGGCCAAACGCCAGTGGACGGCGCACGGATGGGCGGACGCCGCACCGGGCATGTCCGCGGTCACCTCCATCATCCGCGCGCAGCAGTTGATGCTCGCGCGCATCGACGCCGCGCTGAAGCCGTTCCACCTCTCCTTCGCGCGATACGAGATGCTGCGCCTGCTCGGTTTCACCCGCGCGGGCCGGATGCCGATGGCCAGCGCCATCGCGCGGCTGCAGGTGCACCCGACCAGTGTCACGAACACGGTGGATCGTCTCGTCCGCGACGGACTCGTCGAGCGGGAGCCCCATCCGGGCGACGGGCGGGCGGCGATGCTCGTGCTCACGCCGGCCGGCCGGGACCTGGTCGAGAAGGCCACGGATGCGCTCAACACGGAGGTGTTCGCCGATCCGGGTCTGTCCGGCGACGACACGGTCGAGCTGGTGCGCATCCTCGCCCGCTTCCGCAAGGACGCCGGGGATTTCGCCGATCCGCGCCCCCTGCCCGAGCCCCTCTGACCCGTCGCCGGCCGCGCCCGGCCTTGGCGCCCGCCGCCGCGAGACTGCAACCGCGTGGCGAGACGGTGGGGTGTGCCCGCAGTCTCGACGCCCCGTTGCAGTCTCGCGGCCTCCGATCGGCGCGTCAGCGGTTCGTGAAGTCGGGGGTGCGCTTCTCACGGAAGGCTGCCATCCCTTCCTTCTGATCGGCGGTGTCGAACAGCGCCGCGAAGACGTGACGCTCGAAGCGGATGCCCTCGGTCAGGGTCGACTCCAGCGCGACATCCAGCGCCGCCTTGGCCGCGTACACCGACGGCAGCGACTTCGACGCGATCGCCTCGGCCGCCTTCCCCGCCTCCGCCAGCAGCTCCGCCGCCGGCACCACGCGGGACACGAGCCCGGCGCGTTCGGCCTCCGCGGCATCCATCATCCGTCCGGTCAGCACCAGGTCGGCCGCCTTGTAGTACCCGACGGCCCGCACCAGCCGCTGCGAACCGCCCATGCCCGGAATCACCCCGAGGTTGATCTCGGGCTGACCGAACTTGGCCGTGTCGGCCGCGATGATCAGGTCGCACATCATCGCCAGCTCGCACCCGCCGCCCAGGGCGTACCCGGACACCGCGGCGATCACCGGCGTGCGGAGCGCCGCGAACTGCGCCCACCCGCCGAAATGGTCGCTCATCACCATGTCCAGGCCGGACTTGGCTTCCATCTCTTTGATGTCCGCCCCGGCCGCGAACGCGCGCTCCGAACCGGTCACCACGATCGCCCCGACGCGCTCGTCCGCATCGAAGACGGATGCCGCGGCCACGATGTCCCGCATCACCTGCGTGTTCAGCGCGTTCAGCGCCTCGGGACGGTTCAGGGTGATCCAGCCGACCCGCCCGCGGGTCTCCACCAGGATCGTCTCGTAGGCGGTCGTGCTCTCGGACTCGGTCATCTCTCTCCTTGCTCGGTGCGGGATCGCTGCTCGCCTGTGCGGGATCGCTGCTCGCCTGTGCGGGATCGCTGCTCGCCTGTGCGGGATCGCTGCTCGTCGGTGCGGGATCGCTGCTCGTCGGTGCGGGATCGCTGCTCGCCTCTCGCAATGCGCGGCTCCGGTGGGCGTGTCGTGACAGGGGAACCCAACCAGACTCGGCTCCCCTGTCGCAAACCGCGCGGCCCGGCGGCGTGTCGTGACAGGGGAACCCACGGGGGCACGGGCGCTACGGCTGGGGGCCTTCGGCGCGGATGGTGCGGATGATCCCGGAGAAATCCTGACCCGCCCCTTCGCCGCCTGCGAAATCCCGGTAGATCTCGCGCGCCAGCCGCCCCATCCGCGCGTCGACGCCGGTCAGATCGATCGCCTGTTCGGCCAGCCCGAGGTCCTTGTTCATGAGCGCGCCCGCGAACCCGGGCCGGTAGTCCCGGTTGGCCGGACTCGACGGCACCGGTCCGGGCACCGGACAGTTCGTCGTCAGCGCCCAGCACTGGCCGGACGCGTTGGAGGCGACGTCGAACAGGGCCTGATGCGAGAGGCCGAGCCGCTCGCCGAGCACGAAGGCCTCTGCGACCGCGATCTGCGAGACGGCGAGGATCATGTTGTTGCACACCTTCGCGGCCTGCCCGAGTCCTGCCCCGCCGCAGTGCACCACCCGCCGCCCCATCGCCTCCAGGATCGGCCGAGCCGCCTCGAAGTCCCGCTCCGAACCGCCGACCATGAACGCCAGCGTGGCGTTCTCGGCGCCGACGACGCCGCCGGAGACGGGAGCGTCCAGCGCCCGGTGGCCGGCCGCGGCAGCCAGGCCCGCGGCCTCCTGCGCCTCGTCCACCGCGATGGTCGAGGAGTCGATGAACAGCGTCCCCGCCGGGGCCACCGCCAGCAGCCCGGGCGCCTCGGCGGATCCCCGATACGCGTCGATCACATGACGGCCGCTCGGGAACATCGTGATCACGATCTCGGCGGATGCCGCGGCATCCTGCCCCGAGTCGGCCACAGGTAGCGCGGCAACGCGCGCGGCCTCGGTCGCGGCCGGAACCACGTCGAAGCCGACCACGTCGTGACCTGCCGCAGCGAGGTTGGCGGCCATCGGCAGCCCCATGTGCCCGAGACCGAGGAACGCGATCCTCATCGCTGCATCTCCGCTCCGAGTGCGCCGGTCATCGCGACGGCCCCAGAAGCTCACGGCCGATGATGACGCGCATGATCTCGTTGGTGCCCTCCAGGATCTGGTGCACCCGCAGATCGCGGACGACCTTCTCGAAACCGTACTCGTGCAGGTACCCGTATCCCCCGTGCAGCTGCAGGGCCTCGTTCGCGATGCGGGAGCCGGCGTCCGTCGCGAAGCGCTTGGCCATCGCGCACTGCATCGCCGCATCCGGCGCCTGCTCGTCGATCGCCGTCGCGGCGTCGCGCACCAGCGCGCGGGCGGCCCGCAGCTCGGTCGCCATGTCGGCGAGCGTGAACACCACGGACTGTTTCTCGGCCAGCGGCTCGCCGAATGTGAAGCGCTCGTGGACGTACTGGACGGCCCGGTCGAGCGCCCACTGTGCGCCGCCGAGCGAGCACGCGGCGATGCTGATCCGCCCCCCGTTCAGTCCGGACATCGCGATCTTGAACCCCTGCCCCTCGGCGCCCAGCACATCGGATGCCGCGACTCGGACCTCGTCCAGGATCACCTGCCGCGTGGGCTGTGCGTTCCAGCCCATCTTCTTCTCGTTCACGCCGAACGACAGCCCCGGTGCGTCGGCGGGCACGAGGAACGCCGTGATCCCGCGAGCACCCGGCTCTCCGGTCCGGGCCATCACGACATACACGGATGCCTCGCCGCCGCCCGAGATGAACTGCTTGACTCCGGTCAGAGCGTAGGAGTCGCCGCCGTCCGCATCGGTTATCCGGATCGCACTGGTGGTGATGGCGGCGGCGTCGGAGCCGGCGCCGGGCTCGGTGAGGCAGTAGCTGCCGAAATCCGTCATTGCGGTCAGGCCGGGCAGCCAACGTCGCCGTTGCGCGTCGGTGCCGTAGGAGTCGATCATCCACGCCACCATGTTGTGGATCGTGATGTACGCCGCGATCGAGGGGTCCGCCTTGGCCAGCTCTTCGACGACCGCGACCGCGTCGGCGCGGCTGAGCGCCGAGCCGCCCACGTCCTCGCGGACGTAGATGCCGCCGAGACCCAGCTCGCCGGCGCGGGCGAGCACATCGCGGGGGAAGTGCTTGCGCTCATCCCAGTCCAGCGCGTGCGGCGCGATCTCGGCCTGCGCGAAGTCGCGCACCGCGGCGACGATCGCGGCCCGTTCGTCGGCGTGGGATGTGGGCATCGTCATGGTCATCACTGCCTCCGTTGGCGGATCATCCTGGTGAACGTCACCGTGCCCACATGAGCACTCTGCCTATTTTACAGGGGGTCCCGACTATTTGCGAGGAACACAAAGAACCGCCGCGGCATCCCCATCCACCCCCCCGTTCACTTGCCCTGGATGTACGTCAGAGAGGCCTGGGGGCGTACATCCAGGGCAAGTGAACACAGAGAAGGCGCGCGCTCGCGGCGGCGCCGGCGAGGTGCGGGATCAGAGCCGCTCGATGATCGTGGCGTTGGCCATGCCGCCGCCCTCGCACATCGTCTGCAGCCCGTATCGCCCACCGGTCGCCTCGAGCTCGGCAAGCAGCGTACCGAGCAGTCGCGTGCCCGACGAGCCGAGGGCGTGACCGAGCGCGATCGCACCGCCCCATGGGTTGAGCCGGTCGGGGTCGGCACGCAGCTCGCTCGCCCACGCGAGCGGGACGGAGGCGAACGCCTCGTTGACCTCATATGCGTCGATGTCATGGATGCTGAGGCCGCTGCGCTCGAGGATCCGCCGCGTCGCGGGGATGGGACCGGTGAGCATATACAGGGGGTCATCGCCGACCACGGCGAAGGCGTGGAACCGGGCGCGCGGGGTGAGCCCGAGTTCGAGCGCCTTCTCCTCGCTCATGATCAGCGCCGCGGAGGCCCCGTCGGTCAGCGGGGACGAGTTGCCGGGTGTGATCCGCCAGTCAAGCTCAGGGAAGCGCGCGGCGAGCTCGTCCGTGCGGAACGCCGGGTGCAGACCCCGCAGCCCATCGATCGTGGTTCCCTCGCGCACGGTCTCGTCGCTCGCCACCACGGCGCCATCGCCCACAGGCACCGGAAGCAGCTGCGAGTCGAACCGGCCCTGCGCCGCGGCATCCGCTGCCCGGCGATGCGACTCCGCCGAGTAGGCGTCCAGCACGTCGCGCGACAGCCCCCACTTCTGCGCGATCAGCTCGGCCGAGACACCCTGATTGATCAGCCCCTCGGGGTAGCGCTCGTCCAGGAGGTGCGAGCGGGATCCGCCGGCGCGCGAGGATCCGAGCGGAACTCGGCTCATCGATTCCACGCCGCCCGCGATCACGATGTCGTACGCGCCGGCCATCACGCCCTGCGCGGCGAAATGCGCCGCCTGCTGACTGGACCCGCACTGCCGGTCGATCGTGGCGGCCGGGACGGTCTCGTCGAACCCGGCCGCGAGGACCGCCTGACGGGCGATGTTCATCGCCTGGTCGCCGACCTGGCTGACGCACCCGAGCAGGACGTCGTCGACCTGCCGCGAATCCAGACCGTTGCGCTCGAGGACGGATCGCAGCACACCGGCGGCCAGATCGACCGGGTGGACGCTCGAGAGCGCTCCCCCCGGCTTGCCTCGGCCGGACGGTGTGCGGACGACATCGACGATGACGGCGGTGGGCATGTCAGCTCCTCGGGATCGGTGTGGTGGCGGTGCTCAGCCCGCGGCTTCCTCGGGCCGTTCGCGCGTGACCTCGGCCTCGGCATCCGGGACGTAGCCTTCGATGTGCCGCTCGTCCGGACCGTTGTAGGCCGACAGTGGGCGGATGAGGGCGTTGGATGCCGCCTGCTCCATGATGTGCGCGGTCCACCCGGTGACGCGCGCAGCGACGAACAGCGGCGTGAAGGTCGGGGTGTCGAACCCCATCAGGTTGTACGCCGGCCCCGACGGGTAGTCGAGGTTCGGGTAGATGCCCTTGCGCGAGACGAACTCCGACTCGAGCGCGTCGTACAGCGCCGCCAGGTCCGGGGCGTCGTAGTGCGCGACGAGCGTATCCAGCGCAGCCTTCATCGTCGGCACGCGTGAGTCGCCGTGCTTGTAGACACGGTGCCCGAAGCCCATGATCTTGCGCTTCTCGGCCAGCGCGGTGTCCAGCCACGTCGAGACCTCCGCAGCCGATCCGATCTCGTCGAAGATGTGCATGACGGCTTCGTTCGCGCCGCCGTGCAGCGGTCCCTTGAGGGCGCCGATGGCACCGACCACGGCCGAGTACAGGTCGGCGATGGTGCTGGTGATCACGCGCGCGGTGAAGGTCGAGGCGTTGAAGGAGTGCTCGGCGTACAGGATCATCGAGACGTTGAACGCGTGCGCGACCACGGGATCGGGCACCTCGCCGAAGGTCATCCACAGGAAGTTCTGCGAGTAGTCCAGGTCCTCGCGCGGATCGACCAGCTCCTGCCCACGCCGGCGGCGCTGGTCGTATGCGACCATCGCCGGCAGCTTCGCGAACAGGCGCTTGGATTTGGCGAGGTCGGACTCGCGCGAGTTGTCGAAGGCGGCGGGATCCGATGCCCCGGCCAGCGATACCGCTGTGCGCAGGACGTCCATCGGGTGGGCCTCCAGCGGCACCAGGTCGATCGCCTGCTTGACGTTCTCATCCAGCGCGCGGCCGGCCCGCTCCTCGGCGACGAACTCGGCCAGCTGCGCGTCGGTCGGCAGTTCGCCGTACCAGAGCAGGTAGGCCACGGCCTCGAAGGACTGCGTGGCGGCGAGCTCCTGCACCGGGTAGCCGCGATACAGCAGGCTGTTGGTGTCCGGGTTGACCTTGGAGACGGCGGTGTAGTCGACCGTCACCCCCGCCAGGCCCTTCTTGATCTCGATGTCTGTCATTTCTCTCCTTCGAGGTGCGGCGTGTTCCGCTCTTGTCCGCTCAGCGGTCGTTCTGGGGGAGGTTGTCGGGACGCGCGGCGCGGGGGACGCGGATGCCGCTCAGCGGGTGATCTGGAAGTCGAACACCGAGGTGTCAAACCGGTTGTAGCCCTCGTAATCGATCAGGTCGTAGAGATCCGCACGGTGCTGCATCTCCCCGAGCGCGGAAGTGAGGTGGCCCTCATCGATCAGCGTATCCAGCGCACGGCCGGCCGCGCCCATCGCGATGCGAAGCAGCGACACCGGCCAGATGACGATGTTCACCCCGACGTCGCGCAGCTGGTCCACCGAGAACAGATCGCTCTTGCCGAACTCCGTCATGTTGGCGAGGATCGGCACGTCGACCGCCTTCCGCACCGCCGCGAACTCCTCGAGCGTGCGCATCGCCTCGGGGAAGATCGCATCGGCACCGGCATCCACCAGCGCCTTTGCCCGGTCCACCGCGGCATCCAGACCGTCCACGGCGCGGATGTCGGTGCGCGCCATGATCAGGAAGTTCGGGTCGCGGCGGGCGTCGACGGCTGCGCGGATGCGCTTGACGGCGGTGTCCTGGTCCACCACCGCCTTGCCGTCGAGGTGCCCGCAGCGCTTCGGGTTGATCTGGTCCTCGATGTGCGCGCCGGCCAGTCCGGCGTCTTCGAGGGTCTGGATCGTGCGGGCGACGTTCATCGGCTCCCCGAAGCCGGTGTCGGCGTCGATGATCGCCGGCAACTCGGTCATCCGCGCGATCTGCTGTCCGCGGCCGGCGACCTCAGTGAGGGTGGTCAGTCCGATGTCGGGCAGGCCGAGGTCGGCGGCCAGGACGGCACCGGAGACGTAGACGCCCTCGAACCCCTTCTGCTCGATCAGGCGCGCGCTGAGCGGATTGAACGCGCCCGGGAAGCGCAGCAGCTCGCCGGATGCGAGCCGCGCGCGGAACAGGCGCCGCTTCTCGGCGGCCGGAGTGGTGGCATACAGCATCAGCGGGCTCCCTCGCGTGAAACGGCGGGGACGGATCGGATCGCAACCGGCGCGGCGACCGCCGCAACGCCGTTTCGTCCCGCGCTTTCGACCGATCGCCGCATCAGAACAGTCCCTTCGGTGCCGGCGCGGTGGCCAGGACCCCGACCTTGGCGACGATGGTCAGCTGCTGCACCTCGTCCGCGGTCAGCTCGGGCAGGCGCTGGGCCAGCTCGAGGAAGCGCTCGATCTCCTGCGGCTCGAGCACCGGCTCGGCCAGGATCCGGAACTTGCGGATGTAGTCCGCCCGCGCGAACGGATGCGCGCCGAGCGGGTGCGCGTCGGCGACGGCGATCTCATCGACCAGCTCCGCGCCATCCGCGAAGGTGATCACCACTCGCCCGCCGAAGGCCTTCTCGTGGGGATCCTCCGAGTGGTAGCGGCGCGTCCACTCCTCGTCCTCGGCCGTGGTGACCTTGTGCCACAGCGCGACGGTGTCCGGCCGACCGGCACGCTCGGGCGCGTAGGAATCGACGTGGTGCCAGGTGCCGTCCTGCAGCGCGACCGCGAAGATGTACGGGATCGAGTGATCGAGCGTCTCGCGGGATGCGGTCGGGTCGTACTTCTGCGGGTCGTTCGCGCCGGAACCGATGACGTAATGCGTGTGGTGGCTCGTGTGCAGCACGACCGACTCGATCTCCTGGCCGTCCGGGCCCTTGCCCTCGCGCAGGGACGGGTGCTCGCTGCCCAGTCTGCGGGCCAGGTCGATCCACGCCTGAGCCTGATACTCGGCCGAATGCTCCTTCGTGTAGGAGTCCAGGATGCCGCGCTTGGGCTCGCCGTCCGCCGGGAGGGGTACCTCGTACGCGGCATCCGGCCCGTCCAGCAGCCACGCGATCACGCCGTCCTCGCCCTCGTAGATCGGGCTGGGCGAGGTCTCGCCGCGCATCGCGCGGTCGACCGCCTCGACGGCCATCTTGCCCGCGAACGCCGGGGCGTACGCCTTCCAGGTGGAGATCTCGCCCTTGCGGGACTGGCGGGTGGCGGTGGTGGTGTGCAGGGCTTGGCCGACCGCCTGATAGATCGTCTCCACCGGCAGTCCGAGCAGCGTGCCGATGCCCGCCGCGGCGGACGGGCCGAGGTGCGCGACGTGGTCGATCTTGTGCTTGTGCAGCGAGATCGCCTTGACCAGGTCGACCTGGATCTCGTACCCGGTCGCGATCGCACGGACCAGCGCCGCGCCGGCGGACCCGACGTGCTGGGCGACGGCCACGATCGGCGGGATGTTGTCGCCCGGGTGCGAGTACTCGGCGGCGAGGAACGTGTCGTGGTAGTCCAGTTCGCGCACCGCCACCCCGTTCGCCCACGCCGCCCACTCCGGGCTCGTGCGGCGTTCGATGCTGCAGCCGAAGACGGTCGCGCCCTTGCCGCTGATCGAGACGGCATGGTCGAGCGCCTGCTGACGGGCCGCGCTGACCGGGGCACGCGTGAGGGATGCCGCGGCGACGGCCGCGTTGTCGATGACGCGGTTGATGATCATGTCCACGACCTCGGGCTCGACCTCGACGGGGTCGGCGGCGACCTCCGCGATGCGCCAGGCCAGCTGTCCCTCTCGGGCGAGCTCCTCGTCGCTGCGGTGGACGCGGAGATGGTGGTCGATCGTCATGATGGGCCTTTCCTGAGGCGGGGGGGATTCGGCTCCCGCCGGGTCGAGTCGCCGCGCGTGGTTGCGGCAGGGTCCGGGAGGGAGCTGAGGATGTTGGTCAGCGCGTTGTGCAGGTGAACGTGCGTGGCGTGCGCGGCCAGCTCTGCGTCGCCGGCGGCGATCGCACTCGCGATGAGCCGGTGCTCGGCAACGGATTCCTCCAGCCGGCCGGGATTGTCCCGCGCGAGCCGGCGCACCCGAACGAGATGCGTGCGGATGGTGCGCAGCGCCCCGGTGAGGTAATCGTTTCCGACAGCCGCGTCCAGCGCCGCGTCGTAGTCCGCGATGCGCGCGTAGTACGCATCCAGCGCGGCGTCGTCGTCGAGTCGCGACGCCGCAGCGGTGAAGTCCGCGGCGAGCGCTGCGAAGGTGTCCGAGACGTCCTGCCGCTCGCACGCCGTCTCGGCGGCGAGCCGGGACGCGGTCTCTTCGAGCGCCCGGCGCACCTGGAAGAGCTCGCGGATGTCGCTGGCGCCGAGATCGGTGACGACCAGGACCCGCGGAGACTGCTGGGCGACCAGTCCGGCGGCGGCCAGGCGCCCGAGCGCTTCGCGTAGCGGGGTGCGGCTGACCCCGAGCCGCGCGGCCTGCTCCACCTCGGCGATCACCGTTCCGGGCGGCAGCGCGCCGCGCTGGATCTCGTCGAGGAGCGCCGCGTAGGCGCGGTCGCTGGCCTTCACGCGCATCTCTTTTACGATCGACACCTCCGTATTGTATACACAGAGGCCGCAAGGTGGCCAGGTTGGCGATCCGGCCTGTCACCCGGTATACAAACGTGTACCGCAGTGGTCCCGCGGCACACCCGCAGGCGACGCTCGCCGCATGGCCCGCGAGACCGGAAAATCGCCACCACACCCGTGCAGACGCACTCAGTCTCGCGGCGACCATCCTGTCTCGCGGGCGATCACCCGGAGCGTGTCGGCCAGCGCCTCGGCGAACCGGTCGATGTGGGCGGGCGTGTTGTAGAAGTAGGGGGACACCAGCACGCGCCCCTCCTTGTCCGAGACCGAGACGTTGCGCAGGGCCATCTCCGCCGCGACGCGGGTCGAGTCCGGCACATCGAATCCGACGATCCCGGCCCGCGCGTGCTCGGGTGTGACCGGGCGGATGCCCAGCCCGCGCAGCGCGCCGAAGGTCCGCCCGGTGAGATCCTCGACCTGTTCGTGGATGCGGTCCCAGCCCAGGTCCTCGAGATACTCCAGCGTCGCGTCCAGCACGTACAGCCCGGGCACGTTCGGTGCGGCGTAGGCGAAGGACGTGCTCGGGGCCGGATTGGCGTAGCTGCGGAAGATCGGGGTCAGCATGCTGCGGGCACGCTCCCGGAACACGCCCACCGCGGTGCCGAAGCCGGAGAGCATCCACTTGAACATCCCGGCGCCGTACACGTCGACGTAGGAGAGGTCGACCGGCGTGGCTCCGAGCGCCTGGATTCCGTCCACGATCAGCAGCGCATCAACCTCGCGACAGGCCCTGCCCAGCCGGGTCAGGTCCACCTTGGTGCCCGTCCAGGGGTGCACGTGCGAGACGCTGAGCACACGGGTGCGCGGCGTGAGCGCGTCCAGCAGCTGCTGCTCGCGGTCCAGCTCCGGGTCGGGCTGGATCCGCACGACGGTGACGCCCTGCGCCTGGGCCGCCTCCCACGGGAGGACGTTGCACGGGTACTCGTCGGCCATCCCGACGATGGTGTCGCCGGGCTGCCAGGCGACGCTGTGCGCGGCGATGTTGATCACCTCGCTGGTGTTGCGGAAGAACCCGACTTCGTCGGCGGGAACGGACAGCAGCCGCGCCATGCGCTCCCGCGCGCTGGAGACCGGACGCTGCCACAGCGACTGCGCGTCACAGCCCAGTCCGGCGACGTCGAGATAGTACTGGCCGGCCGCTGCGGCGGCCCCGGGAAAGGCCAGGCCGGTGCCCGCCGACTGCAGGTACACCCAGTCCGGCCGGTACGGGAAGTCCCGTCGCACTCGCTGCAGCCACTCGTCCGTGCTCATTGCCGACATCCGACCGACGATACGAAATCCCCGCCTGCCGATCGACCGGTCTTCCGCCCCAAGGCAGAGACGTGTTCGGCATCCGGGCGTTCGGGTAACGTCGGCCGGACCCCGGACCGGAACCGTCGCACCGCCAGAGCCGTCAAGGAGAGACCCATGAGGAAAGAGATCCGCGCCGAGAAGCTGCACCCGCCGATCGGTCACTATACGGATGCCGTGGCGCACGGGGATCTTCTGTTCCTCTCCGGATGCGGCCCCACCGACAACGACCTGGTCGTCGTCGGCGGCGATGACGTCGCCGAGCAGATGCGGCAGGTGCTGGCCAACATGCGCACCGTGCTCGAGGCGGCCGGCGCGACGCCGCAGGACGTCGTGTCGATCACCACGTTCCTCATCGACATGGACGACCGCGCGAAGATCGCCCCGATCGCTGCCGAGTTCTTCGGCAGCGCCCGTCCGGCCAGCGCCACCGTGTCGGTGACCGGGCTGGCCGTTCCCGGCGCGAAGGTGGAGATCAAAGCCGTGGCCTCCATCCCGGGCAGGAGCTGACACCCTCCTGTGCTGACCCTCGACGAGTGGGAGGTGCGCGCCAAGGCCGACTTCCCCTACCGCGCCGGACGGGTGTACCTCAACTCCGCCGGGGCGGGACTGCCGTGGCCTGGTGCGCCCGCCGCGGCCGCCGAGTACTACACGCACCTGGCCGCCTGGGGCGCCTCGGCGCAGCCCGAATGGGTCCGCCGCGCCGAGCTGGCGCGCGTCCGCGTCGGACGGCTGCTGCGGGTGCCGTCCGAGGATGTGACCTTCCTGCGCAACACCAGCGACGTCATGAACCTTGCCGCCAACAGCGTCGCGTGGCGCCCGGGCGATGAGGTCGTCGTCGCCGCCGACGACTTCCCCTCGGTGGTGCTGCCCTGGACCACGGCCGAAGCGGCCGGCGGCACGCTGCACCGGGTCGAGATCGACGATGAGCGGCTGCGCGAGGACCGCCTGCTCGAGCGCATCGGCGCCCGCACGCGAGTCCTCGCCGTGACCCACGTGCACGCCGTGACCGGCTCCCGGCTGGACCTGGAGCGGCTGGGCCGGGCGTGCCGGGAAGTCGGCGCGCTGCTGGTCGTGGACGGGATAGAGGCGCTCGGCGCGATCGATGTCGACCTCACCTGGGTGGATGTCTACGGCGCCGCCGTGTTCAAGTGGATGCTGTCCGGATTCGGACTGAGCATCGGTGTCTTCGCGGATCGCGCACGCGACCAGCTCACCCCCGCCTATCGCGGCTACCGCAATGCGCCCCCGAGCCGCAGCTTCGAGTACTCCGACCCGAACTACCCCGGCCTGTACGTGCTGGACTCGACGCTGCAGTATCTGGACTCCCTCGGCTGGGAGTCCGTGCACGGCAAGGTCGCCGACCTGACGGCCATGGTGGACGCCACGGTGTCCGCACAGGCGTTCACTCCGGTGACGGATGCCGCTGCCCGGGCCGGGATCATCAGCTTCGGCGTCGACGACGCCGAAGGACTGGTCACGCAGCTGCAGGATCGCGGGATCGACGTGGTCCACAAGCGAGGGCTCGTCCGGGTGTCACCGCACTTCTACACCAGCCGGGAGGACGTCCGCCTGTTCGGGGAGGCGCTCGCGGACGCCGTCGCCGCGGCGGGGATCCGGCCGGTCGACGCGCGCCGACACGACGCCGCGGACCGCTAGGCGCCCGCGTCGGCGAGCTGCCTCTCCAGGGCGTCCAGCGCCGGGCGCTGCCCCTTGACCAGCCGCTCCCGCGCGTTATCCCACCCTGTCCACTCGACGCGGTCCACCTCGGGGAAGGACTGCCTCCGCCCCGAGCGCGGAGGCCACTCCAGCTCGAACTCCCCGAACCGAAGGTCCTCGAGCGGGAGCCCCGCGCCGTCGGCGACGAAGACCGTCACCCGCTTGCCCGAGGAGTACGGGAACGTGCCCAGCTCCGCGTACGGCACGTCGGGCGCGGGAACGCCGAGCTCCTCGGCGAACTCGCGCAACGCGGCATCCAGCGCAGCTTCGGAGTCGGCGTCGTATTCGCCCTTCGGGATGGACCACGCTCCGGCATCCTTCGATGCCCAGTAGGGCCCGCCCATGTGCGCGATGAGCACCTGCGGCGTCCCCTCCACCAGCCGGTAGAGGAGGATGCCGGCGCTGGTCACTGCCATCGGATCGCCCGGGTCAGTCGCGCGACTTCGGCGAGACGGAATAGGTCTCCTCGGGGTCGGTGACCGCCACGCCCGCCACGGCCGCGTCGATGGCGGCCATGGTGTCGGCATCCAGGGTCACGCCCGACGCGGCCACGTTCGAGGCGATCTGCTCCGGTCGCGACGCCCCGACGAGTGCGGCGGCGACGTTCGGGTTCTGCAGCACCCACGCGATCGCCAGCTGCGGCATCGTCAGTCCGACCTCGTCCGCGATCGGCCGCAGTCGCTGCACGGCCGTCAGCACGTCATCCTGGAGGAAGCGCTGGATGAAGCGGGAACCGTTCTGATCCGTCGCGCGCGAGCCCTCCGGCGCGGGTTCGCCGGGAAGGTACTTGCCGCTCAGCACGCCCTGCGCCATCGGCGACCAGACGATCTGCGAGATCCCGAGTTCCTCCGCGGCCGGGACCACCTTGCCCTCGATGACGCGCCACAGCATCGAGTACTGCGGCTGGTTGGAGATGAGCTGGATGCCGTAGCTCTTGGCCAGCGCGTGACCCGCGCGCAGCTGCTCGGCGGTCCACTCCGAGACGCCGATGTACAGGACCTTCCCCTGCCGGACGAGATCGGCGAAGGCCTGGAACGTCTCCTCCAGCGGCGTCTCGTAGTCGAAGCGGTGCGCCTGATACAGGTCGACGTAGTCCGTGCCCAGCCGGGACAGGGAGCCGTTGATGGCCTCGACGATGTGCTTGCGGGAGAGCCCGCCGTCGTTGGGACCCTTCGGCCCGGTGGGCCAGTAGACCTTCGTGAAGATCTCCAGCGATTCCCGGCGCTGCCCGGCGAGCGCCTTGCCCAGCACCGTCTCGGCGCCGGTGTTCGCATACGTGTCGGCGGTGTCGAACGTCGTGATCCCCGCATCCAGTGCGGCGTGGACGGTCGCGATCGCGTCGGTGTCGTCCACCTGCGATGCGTGGGTCACCCAATTGCCGTAGGTGATCTCCGAGATCTTGAATCCGCTGTTGCCGAGATATCGATAGTTGACCATCCCTCAACGGTAGCGGCGGCGCGGCGCTCCCTGCTGCGGGTCAGTCCTCGGCCGGCGTCGCCGCGGCGGCGGCCGCGTCCTCGGTGGTGGCCACCAGCTGGCCGCACGCTCCGTCGATCTCCTTGCCGCGCGTGTCGCGCAGCGTCGTCGGGATGCCGGCGTCGTTGAGCCGGCGGACGAACTCGTTCTGAACGCTGACCTCGGAGGCGGTCCAGATCGAGCCCGGCGTCGGGTTCAGCGGGATCGGGTTCACGTGCACCCACCCCCGGCCGCGCGCGTTCAGCTTGTCCGCGAGCAGATCGGCGCGCCAGGCGTGGTCGTTCATGTCCTTGATCAGCGCGTACTCGATCGACACGCGACGTCCGGTCTTGTCGAAGTAGTTGCGGGCCGCGTCCAGGGCCTCATCGACCTTCCAGCGGGAATTGACCGGAATCAGCTCGTCGCGCAGCTTGTCATCGGGGGCGTGCAGCGACAGCGCGAACGTCACCGGGATGTCCTCGTTCGCGAGCTTGTCGATCGCCGGCACGAGTCCGACGGTCGACACGGTGATGCCCCGCGCGCTCATCCCGAGCCCGTGCTTCTTGTCGGTCATGACGCGCACCGCCTGCATGACGCGGGCGTAGTTGGCCAGCGGCTCGCCCATCCCCATGAACACGATGTTGCTGACCCGCTCGGCGGAGTGGTCGTCCTTCTTCTTGCCGCCCAGTCCCCCGTCCGCGATGAGCCGGTTGGCGCGGACGATCTGCTCGACGATCTCGGCCGCAGACATGTTGCGCGTCAGGCCGGCCTGTCCGGTCGCGCAGAACGGGCAGTTCATGCCGCAGCCCGCCTGCGACGAGACGCACAGCGTGATCCGGCCGGGGTAGCGCATCAGCACCGACTCGACGAGGGCGCCGTCGTGCAGCTTCCACAGGAACTTGATGGTGTCACCGCGGTCGGTCTCGAGACGTCGCACCTCCGTCAGCAGCGGGGGCAGCATCCCGTGGACGAACTCTTCGCGACCCGCAGCGGGCAGGTCGCTCATCGCGGCCGGGTCGTGCGTCCAGTGCGTGAAGTAGTGGGTCTCTAGCTGCTTGGCGCGAAAGCCCGGCATCCCCAGCTCCTGCACTTTGACGACGCGCTGCTCGGGCGTCAGGTCTGCCAGGTGCACCGGGGGCTTGCCGCGCTTGGGGCTGGCGAACTGCAGGAGCGGACGTCCGGTGGCGTCCTTCTTCTGCGACCAGCCTTCGGTCTTGGGCCGCACCTGCGGCGCCGCGCCGGCCGCCGTCGCCGGACGCACCTGACGAATGGGGGTCTCGGGCGTGGCGGTCATCCTTCCAGGGTAGGGGACGCACCTGCGCAACACCTGGCGGGCGCCGGCGACGCCCCCGGTCGTCGGCGGCATCCTGCTCACCGACAACGAGCGCCGACGCGCACCGGGCGGCTACCGGGTGGAGGGCTGCGCGCCCAGGTTCACGAGGTTGCCGTCGAGGTCGCGCACCTGAGCGACCCGCTCACCCCAGGGCATGTCGCTCGGCGGCTGCACCGTCGTTCCGCCGTGGCGCGCCCACTCCGCGTGCACCGCGTCCACATCGTCGACGTAGAACCACAGCGCCACCCGGTCCCCCGAGGTCGGCGCGTCCGGCACGCGCCCGATGCCCAGCGCTTCGCTGCCGAGCCGCAGCGAGACGTAGTCGTCCTCGGCGCCGCTGGCGAAGCGGTACTCGACGGTCGCGCCGAGGGCGTCCTGGTAGAACCTCACGAGCCGGGGCAGGTCGCGCGAGTTCAGGATCGGAAACAGGGACCGCACTCCCATGCCGACACCCTACGTCGCCCGGCCCGGCTCCGCGAGAGCGGATGGGCGCCGCGAAACCCAGCGCGTTCACCCCTGTCTCGCGGCAGGTATCCGGTCTCGCCGGCGGCAGCGGGCGCGCGGGGCTACAGGAAGATGTCCGGGAACAGGCGCTCGTCGGGGGTTCCCGGCACGGCCGCGTACAGCGCGAAGTCGGTTATCCCGGCATCCGTGAGCACATCCTCGACGATGAGGGTCTGTCCGGTGTACTCGCGCGCCGGGCGGGTGAGCACCTCGTACGCGGCATCCGCGTAGATCCGGGGCGTGCGGCTCGCGGCCATGACCTGCTCGCCGCCGAGCAGGTTCTGCACGGCGGCGGTGGCGATGGTCGTCCGCGGCCAGAGCGTGTTGGCGGCGATCCCGTCCGTGGCGAACTCGGCGGCGAATCCGAGGGTCACCATCGTCATGCCGTACTTGGCCAGCGTGTAGCCGGTGTGCGCGCCGAGCCACTTCGGGTCCAGGTTCAGCGGCGGGGACAGCGAGAGGATGTGCGGGTTCTCGGCGGCGCGCAGGATCGGCACCGCCGCCTGCGACAGCATGAAGGTGCCGCGCACGTTCACGTCCTGCATGAGGTCGTACTTCTTCGCGGTCAGATCGAGCGAACGCGACAGGTCGATCACGCTGGCGTTGTTCACCACGATGTCGATCCCGCCGAACTCCCCCTGGGTCTTCAGCACCGCCTCGGTGATGTCATCGTCGTTGCGCACGTCGCCGACGATCGGCAGCGCGTTGCCCCCGGCCGCACGGATCTGCTCCGCCGCCGTGTGGACGGTGCCCTCGAGCTTCGGGTGCGGGGAGTCGGTCTTGGCCAGCAGCGCGATGTTCGCGCCGTCCGCGGCGGCGCGCAGGGCGATCGCCAGACCGATGCCGCGGCTGCCGCCGGACATCAGGATCGTCTTGCCGGCCAGGGGCTTGTCTGTCATCGGTCGTCCTTCGGTCAGGGGCGGAGGCTCGACGCCCGGTGATGCCGGGGTCTGGGTTGCATGTCCCACTTGTTGTCGGCTGCCCGGCCCCCGGGCAACAGAAAGTGGGACACGCAGGTCAGGTCAGGGGCGGGGGGCGGAGGTGCGGGATGCCGCGGCGAAAGCCGCGACGCGGGCCTGGGCATCCGGCGTCGCCAGGGCGGCCCCGATCGTGCGGGCCTCGTCCTCGAGCTGCGCGACCACCGTGCGTTCGGGTGCGGTGCGGACCAGGCGCTTGGCCTGCCCGTATGCCGCGCCGGCGCCGGCAAGCCAGAAGCGCGCGACGGCCTCGGCGCGCGGCCGCACCTGGTCGGGGGCGACGGCTTCGGCCACCAGACCCCACTCCACCGCTTCGGCGGCGCTCAGCAGCCGATCCTGCAGCACGAGCTGCAGGGCGCGGCGCTGTCCGACCGCGCGACCCAGCTGGGCGGTGACGGACAGATCGGGGGTGAGCCCCATGTTCGCGTACAGACTCCCGATCCGGGAGTCCTCCCCGACGACCGCGTAGTCGGAGGCGAGCAGGATGCCCAGGCCGCCGCCGGCGGTGGTGCCCTGAGCGGCCGCGACGACGGGCTTGGAGGATTCGGTCAGCGACAGGATGCCGCGGTTGATCACGCCGGCCAGCTCGGCGATGCCGTCCGCCGAGAAGCCGCCGGCGGCCATCGACAGAACGTCGCCGCCCGCGCAGAAGGAGGGTCCCTCGGCATCCAGCAGGATCGCCCCGACGTCGTCACGGTCGACGACCTCTGCGGTGATCCGCTCCCACGCCCGCGCGGTCGCCTCGTCGAAGGCGTTGAGCCGCGCCGGGCGGTTGAGGGTGATGCGGCCGAGACCGTCATCGACGGAGAACAGGATGGGTTCGGACATGTGGGCTCCTTAGCTGGGTGCCGTGCAGATCATCTGGGTGCCATGCGGATCGCACCGTCCAGGCGGATGGTCTCGCCGTTGAGGTAGTCGTTCTCCACGATCGCAAGCACCAGTCGCGCGTATTCGTCGGGCCGTCCCAGCCGCGCCGGGTACGGCACCTGCGCGCCGAGCGAGTCCTGGGCGGCCTGCGGCAGCGACGCGAGCATCGGGGTCTCCATGATCCCCGGAGCGATCGTCACCACGCGGATGCCGTAGCGGGCGAGTTCCCGAGCTATCGGCAGCGTCATCGCGTGCACGCCGCCCTTGCTGGCCGAGTAGGCCGGCTGCCCGATCTGGCCGTCGAAGGCGGCCACGCTCGCGGTGTTGACGATGACGCCGCGGTCTGCTGCGAGCGCCGAGTCGCCGCCCGCGGCGAAGGGCTCCGTGCGCGACATGACAGCGGATGCCTGGGCGATCACGTTGTACGTGCCGATCAGGTTGACGCGGACGATGCGCTCGAAGGCGTCCAGTGGCGTCGGTGTCCCCTCCCGGTCGAGGACCTTCGCGGGCGGGGCGATCCCGGCGCAGTTGACCAGAACCCGCAGCGGACCTCCGGCGGCGGCCACGCTCACGGCCGCGGCCACCTCTTCGGGGCTGGTCACATCGGCCGGCGCGAATGCGCCGCCGAGTTCTGCGGCCACGTCCGCGCCAGCGGACGAGGGCAGGTCGAGGATCGTCACCGCTGCGCCGGCTGCGGCCAACCGGCGGGCGGTCGCGAGCCCGAGCCCGCTCGCACCGCCGGTCACGAGGGCGGAGGCGCCCGTGATGTCCATGTGCTCTCCTTCGAACCCGCGGCGCGCCGCGGACGGCATTGCGTCCCAGCATAGGTGGAACCGAGTTCCATTCGCGGTCACCGCCGGAAACGGCGATCGCGCGTCTCAGGCTACCCGCAGGTCCCCCGGCCGCGCAGTGCAGCGGATCAGCATCGACGCCGCCCCGGCCGGGCGGTCGGCGGGGCAGGATGGGTGCATGCCTCAGCGACCGTTCTGGGCGGGCGATCCCCGTGGCGTTGATCCGGGTGCGGCCACCGGCGCGCAGCTCCCGCCGCCCGCCCGCGTGCGGATCCTCGCCCGCGGCGCCGGGCTGGTGCCCCTGTGGCGGAACGAGATCGGCGGAGTGACCTTCCGCACCGACGATGACCGGGTCATCAAGTTCGGCCCCCGCAATGCGGAGACCTCGTTCCGCGAGGAAGCGGCGCGACTGAGGTGGGCGTCGGCGTATACATCGGTGCCGCGAGTACTCGAGCTCGGCGGCGACGCGACCCAGGAGTGGATGGTGACGGTGGCACTGCCCGGGCTCTCGGCGGTGACGCCGCGGTGGCTCGCCGATCCCGCGACCGCCGTGGCCGCGGTGGGGGCGGGGCTCCGGGCGTTCCACGACGCTCTGCCGGTCCGGCTCTGCCCCTTCGTGTGGGATGTGCCCGCGCGAATCGCGAACGCCGCCGTGCGCGGCATCCGGGTGCCCGACGCGCTCCACCACCCGCCGCCGGTGGACCGGCTCGTCGTCTGCCACGGCGACGCCTGCTGCCCGAACACACTCGTCGGAGACGATGGGCGGTGGACGGCGCACGTGGATCTCGGTGCGCTGGGGGTGGGCGACCGCTGGGCCGACATCGCCGTGGCGGCGATGAGCACGGTGTGGAACTACGGTCCCGGGTGGGAGGACGCGCTCATCGAGGCGTACGGCGTCGCACCGGATCCGGCCCGCCTCGCGTACTACCGGGAGCTGTGGGACGCGACCTGAGGCGGCTACACCGGACCGAGGATGAAATTCCACGACCCGGTCAGCACTGCCACCGCCACCGCGGTCGCCGAGATCGCGGCTCCGACGGCCAGCAGCATCCATTCGCGCCAGCCGAATCGCGACTCCCGCGCCCAGGTGCGCGACTCGCTCCCGCCGAAGCCGCGGGCCTCCATCGCCGTGGCCAACGTCGAGCCCCGCCGGATCGAGAGGACGAACAGCGCGAACGCCATTCCCACGACCCTGCGCACCCTTCCGCTGTCGGCGACGCCGCGGGCACGCCGGGCCAGGGCGAGCGCGCGCCAATCGTCGGTGAGCAGGCCCAGCAGGCGCATACCGGCCAGAGCCCCCAGCACGAACCGCGCCGGGAGCTTCAGCAGCTGGGAGAGGCCGTCCGCCAAGTCCGTCGGATCCACCGTGACGAACAGAACGACGGCGGGCAGACCGATCGCCAGCACACGGAAGAACGTGGCCAGGGCGAGCATCAGGGAGCCTTCGCTGATGCGGACCACGAACCATTCGAGGTAAACCTCGCCGCTGGACGCGCCGTACAGGGCGATCGTGACCGCCGCCAGCGGCGCGGCGACCCAGATCGGGATGGTCCGCAGCCAGAACTCCCGCGGACGCAGCCCGGCCGCCAGCAGCAGCGGCAGCTCCAGCAGCAGCGCGACCGCGGCCGAGACCGGGTCGATGGTCAGCACGAGCGGCACCGCGATCAGCAGCGCCGCGCCGAGCTTGGCGACGGGGTTGAGGCCGGCGATCGGCCCGGACCGGGCCGGCCGGTCGGTCACCGCCACCCGGCACCGCCCACCGTGAACCGCCGCGCATGCAGGGCTTCCAGCACGGTCTGATCATGCGTGATCGCGACCACGGCGGCACCCTCGTCCCCGTCCGAGCCATCGCGCAGGCGCGCGATGATGTCGACGAGCTCGGCCCAGGTCGCGGCATCCTGCCCGAAAGTGGGCTCATCCAGGACCAGGACCCGCGGACGCGTCGCCAGCATCGCGGCGACCGTGAGCCGCCGCTTCTCTCCCCCCGACAGCGTGTACGGATTCGCATCCGCGAGCGGGGCCAAGCGCAGCCGTTCGAGCAGCTCGTCCACCCGCGCGGCGATCTCGGCCGCAGGCAGTGCGAGCGCGCGAGGACCGACCTCCAGCTCGGCCCGGACGGTGGTGGTCAGCAGCTGGTGCTCGGGGTCTTGGAAGACGGTCCCGATCCGGGTCAGCAGCGCGCGAGAGGGCCACGCGATGGGGTCGCCCGGCACCCCTGCGGACAGACGTGCGGATGCCGCCACCCGCCCGGACTCGGCAGGGATGAGCCCCGCGAGCGTCAACCCGAGGGTGGACTTTCCTGCGCCGTTGGGGCCGACGATTCCGAGCACCTCACCGGCCCTGACCTCCAGGTCGACAGGTCCGGCCACCCTGGTGCCGCGCACCCGGGAGACCGCCAGCGACTCCGCCGTCAGGAGCGTGGATCCCGCTCGCCGCGCGGGAGGCGGCGGGAAGGCCGGGGGGATGCCGGGAACCCAGACCCCGCCCGCGGCGAGCTCGTCGCCCCGCGCGCGCAGGACCGCATCGGGGGTGCCGTCCGCGAGGATCCCCTGCTCACCGGACGCTGACGCGCCCAGGACCAGGACCCGATCGACGAGCGGCAGCCACACGTCCAGCCGGTGCTCGACCACGACGAGAGTTGCGCCGGTCGCCGCCAGCGCGCGCTCGACCGCATCGCGCACCTCGACGACGCCGGCCGGATCCAGGTTGGCGGTCGGCTCGTCCAACAGGATGACACCGGGCTGCATGGCGAGGACACCGGCCAGCGCGAGCCGCTGCTTCTGTCCGCCCGACAGCGCCGACGTCGACCGATCCAGCGGCACATCCAGCCCCACCGCGTCCA
This sequence comes from Microbacterium sp. zg.B48, assembly GCF_024623505.1. Taxonomy (NCBI): domain Bacteria; kingdom Bacillati; phylum Actinomycetota; class Actinomycetes; order Micrococcales; family Microbacteriaceae; genus Microbacterium; species Microbacterium sp. zg.B48. The sequence continues at coordinate 119,603 of NZ_JANJFE010000006.1, read as the reverse complement.
TGGCCGCGCGCACCCGCGGCCAGATCTGCGAGCGCGGGACACCGAGGTTCTCGCAGCCGAACGCGACATCATCCCCCACCCGCGCGAGGATCGCCTGGGTGTCCGGATCCTGCAGGACCATGCCCGCGGCACCCCGCGCCCGGCTCGCCGGCGCACCCGCCACCGTCAGTTCCCCGGTGTGCTCGCCCTCATCGTCGCCGCCGAGCACCCCGGCCAGCGCGTGCAGCAGCGTCGACTTGCCGGAGCCGGATGCGCCCAGCAGCAGGACATGCTCTCCCGGCTCGATCCGGAACGAGATATCGCGCAGTGCCCACCGCAGGCGCGTCGCGTAGCGCCAGCCCCACCCGCGCGCCTCGATCGCCGTGGGAAGGCCGCCGTCCGCCCCCGCCGTCACGTGAGCAGTGCCACGTCAGACCCGCCGCGTCGTGTCCCGGCCCGAGGCGAATCGGCCGAGAGCACCGGTTGCCGCGAGCCCGCGGGCGATGAACCACGAGCCGGCACCGGCGATGAGCGCGCCCGAAACGGTGGTTGCGACGATGTACACGATCGTGAAAGTCGTGTCGGCACCGGCGTACCAGAGGATGCGGTCATTGATGCCGCACGCCAGTCCGGCGCCCGCGCCGGCGAGGACCGCCACCGGCAGCCGCCATACCGCGTAGGCGAAGAGCAGGAACACCAGTTCGGCGCCCAGGCCCTGCACCAGCCCGGAGGCGATCGTCAGCGGCCCCCACTGGTTTCCGATGAGCGCGGAGATGACCGAAGCGACCAGTTCGGTGTACAGGGCCGCGCCGGGTTTGCGGATGATCAGCGCGCCGAGCACGCCGGCGACCAGCCAGGGCCCGGCCAGGAGTCCCTGCAGCCCGGGCAGCAGGGGCTTGAGCAGGGCGCTGGGCGCTTCGTAGCCCACGTTCCAGAGCAGGAACACCAGGGAGCAGGCGACGGCGATGACGCTGGCGACGACGATGTCGACGACCCGCCACCGCCAGACGATTCCCGAGAAACCCCGGCGTGCGGGGCGAGATGCGGACGTGGTGGTACTCAAGGCAGATCTCCTTCCTGCGCTGGCATTACCCAGATCAGGTTCGACGGTCGAAGCGTGTTCGCTTCCTCTCAGCCCGGCACACCGGACTCCCGTGTTGACGCACCGAGTATATAGCCTGGCGCGACACGGGGTAATTTAGGCGAGTGACTCCGGACGACGCCGCCGCACCGACGCGACGTTCCGTGCGCCTGCAGCGCGGTGACGCCCGGTACGCCGACGGCTCATCCGAGACCGCCGCGCCCCCGACCGTCGCCGTGTCGGGCGCGCTGGCCCAGGTGACGGCGGCCGGCCCGCCGTCCTCGTCCACTCCGGCGCCCGCGGTCGGCGCCTCGACCGCCGTCGCGGCGGGATCGCCGATCGGGCCGACGACGAAGGCCGCGCTGCGCCAGACCGCCCCGTCCCGGACGGCCAGGCCGACCGCACTGGAGTGGGTGGACGAGCGGACGCTCGTGCTGACGCCTCCTGCCGCTCGCACGCTCGAGGTACCGGCATCCCCGTATGTCGTCGTCGAACCCGATCTGCTCGCAGACGCGCCGCGCCGCTCGCTCTGGCGGGCCGGCGTACTGCTCCCCATCGCGATCATCGCACTCGTGCTGGGCGCATACTCCGCCACCACGCTGTTGTGGCCGCTGCACGCCGTAGCGCCGACGGTGGAGGCGATGGACGTGCAACCCCTCGCCGCGCCCGCCGCGGCGCTGAGCTGGCCCGCCGAGGGCAGCGCGTCGGTCGCCGTCGCCGGCATCGAGGGCCTTGCCACCTCCACCGTCGAGACTGCCCCGATTGCGAGCATCACGAAGGTCGTGACAGCGTTGCTGGTGCTCGACCAGATGCCGCTGGCGGTCGGCGAGCAGGGCCCGGAATTCCGCTTCACAGCGCGGGACAGCAACGCGTACTGGGGCTACCGCGAGAACGGCGAGTCCGCGCTGGATGTGCCGGTGGGCGGCTCGCTCACCGAATACCAGATGCTCGAAGGCATGCTCATCGGCTCGGCCAACAACTACGCCGACCGACTGGCCGGCGCGCTGTGGCCCAACGACGCGGTGTTCGCGCGCGCCGCGAACACCTGGCTGGCCGCGCACGGCGTCCCCGGCGTCACCGTCGTGGAGCCGACCGGGCTGGACCCGCGCAATTCGGCCAGCCCGGACGCGCTGATCGCGCTGGCCCAGCGCGCGATGGCGCATCCGGTGATCGCCGAGATCGTCGCCAAGCCGGCCGTCGAGTTGCCCGGCGCCGGACTGGTGACCAACACCAACGCGCTGCTGGCCGATGCCGGGGTGGTCGGGATCAAGACGGGCTCGCTGGACTCCTTCAGCCTGCTCTCGGCGAAGGACATCGTCGTGGGCGAGACGACGGTGCGCGTCTACAGTGCGGTCCTGGGGCAGCCGGACGGCGAGGTCCGGCTGGCCGTGTCGCGGACCCTGTACTCCGAGGTCGAGCTGGCTCTGCAGCCGGTCCCGTCGGTGACCAAGGGCACGGTCGTCGGCCATGTCACCACCGAGTGGGGTCAGAACGTCGCCATCGTGACGGACGACGACGCGAGCGTGATCCTGTGGAACGGCGGTGTCGGCGCCGTCACCACCGACTTCGCGCTGGGCGACGCACGCGAGAAGGGCGCCGCCGTGGGCACGCTCGCGGTGCGCGGCCCGCTGGATTCGACGGGCACGGCACTCGAACTGGCTGCCGACATCGAACCGCCGAGCGCGTGGTGGCGGCTCACCCACCCGCTCGATCTGTTCGGCCTGAACTAGCCGGTCGCACGCACACCGTTCTGCCCGGTGGACCGGAGTGCCAGACTGGGCACCACACACCGAGAGCGCCCGCATGCGGGCGGACACGGCGAGGGGGACGCGGATGTCCGATGATGGTCAGTCCATGCCGACGACGACACCGCCGCCGCCGCCGACCGACTTCGAGGGAAGACGTTCGTACGGCTCGGCAGCGCGCGTGCGTGCCCCCCGATCCAGCCACGGCATCTGGGGTGCCCCGGAAGATCGCGCTGACCCGGTGTCCCTCCTGGAAGATCAGGCCGCCTCCCGCGTCGCAGACCTCGTGCCCGTGCGCCACGGGCGGATGAGCGTCTCGCCCTTCACGTTCTACCGGGGCGCGGCCCTCCTGATGGCGGCGGACCTGGCTCGCACTCCGAGCAGCGGGCTCATCGTCCAGCTCTGCGGGGACGCGCACCTGTCCAACTTCGGACTGTTCGCCTCCGCCGAGCGGAGACTCGTCTTCGACATCAACGACTTCGACGAGACCCATCCCGGTCCGTTCGAGTGGGACCTGAAGCGCCTCGTGGCGAGCTTCGAGATCGCCGGGCGGCACCGCGGCTTCGCGGACGATGAACGGCGCGCGATCCTCCTCGCGGCGGCGCGCGGATACCGCGAGCGGATGCTGGCCGCCGCCGAGGCGACCGTCCTGGACGCGTGGTACGACCATCTGGACGTGGAGGCGTTGCAACGCTGGCTGCGAGAGGAGCAGAGCGCGGAGCGCGCAGAGAAGCGGCAGCTGAAGAGGTTCGATGCCGTCGCGGCGAAGGCCCTCGGCAAGGACCGGATGCAGGCGTTCGCGAAGCTGGTGACCACGGAGGACGGGCGGATGCGGATCACCGCGGATCCGCCGCTGATCGTTCCGGTGGAGGATCTGCTGGAGGACACCGACATCGACGACCCGGAGGCGGCCGCGCGCGAGATCCTCCGGTCGTATCAGGGCACGCTCCCCCCGGCGGCTCGGCATCCGCTCTCGGAATACACCTACGTGCACATGGCCCGCAAGGTGGTCGGAGTCGGCAGCGTCGGCACCCGCGCGTGGATCGTGCTGCTGCGCGGACGGGACGAATCCGACCCGCTGTTCCTGCAGGCCAAGGAGGCGCAGGCGTCGGTGCTGGAGCGGTTCCTCGAGCCGTGCGAGTACGAGAACCAGGGCGAACGGGTCGTGCGCGGTCAGCGCACCATGCAGGCCTCCGGCGACATGTTCCTGGGCTGGCAGACGGTGAGGGGCGAGGGCGGGATCGAGCGGGACTTCTACGTGCGGCAGCTGCACGATTGGAAGGGCGCGATGGATGCCGAGAAGGCCGTCCCGCGGGGCACACTGCTGTACGCGCGAATCTGCGGGGAAACCCTCGCCCGCGCGCACGGCCGGTCCGGCGACCGGGTCGAGATCGCCGGCTACCTCGGCCGATCCGATGTCTTCGACGAGTCGATCGCCGATTTCACCGAGGCCTACGCCGATCAGAACGAGGCCGACTTCGCCGAGTTCACCTCCGCCATCGCGTCCGGCCGCCTGCTCGCGGTGCAGGGGCTGTAGCCGCGGACCGACCAGGAATTCACGACCGCCAGGGCCAAACTGCTCGGCTGAGCCGACCGGGTGCCCGGCTACGGCGACGTGATCTCCGCGGCGCCCTCCTCCGCGGCATCCGTCGTCACCGGCAGCGCACGGATGGCGTCGCCGGTGACGGGCACGCCGCCGGTCTGGTCCGGCTGGGCGTCCAGGTCGGTCGCCGCCTGCTGGAACTGCGACTGGTAGAGCCGCCAGTACGCTCCCTGGGCGGCGATGAGCTCCTCGTGCGTGCCCTTCTCCACGATGTCGCCGTGCTCCATCACCAGGATCAGGTCGGCGTCGCGGATGGTGGAGAGCCGGTGTGCGATCACGAACGACGTGCGCCCCTCGCGCAGCACCGCCATCGCGTGCTGCAGCAGCAGCTCCGTCCGGGTGTCCACCGAGGAGGTTGCCTCGTCCAGGATCAGCACCGACGGCTGGGCGACGAAGGCCCGCGCGATGGTGATCAGCTGCTTCTCGCCGGCGGAGACGTTCGAGGCCTCCTCATCCAGGACGGTGTCATACCCGTCCGGGAGCGAATGCACGAAGCGGTCCACGCGGGTCGCCGTCGCCGCCTGGACGATCTCTTCGTCGGTCGCCGATTCACGGCCGTAGCGGATGTTCTCGCGGATCGTCCCGGCGAACAGCCAGGGATCCTGCAGCACCATGCCGGTGCGGGAGCGCACGTCGTCCCGGGTGAGCTGTGCGATGTCCTGCCCGTCCAGCAGGATGCGCCCGCCGTCGAGCTCGTAGAACCGCATGATGAGGTTGACCAGCGTCGTCTTGCCGGCACCGGTCGGACCGACGATCGCCACGGTCTGGCCGGGTTCGACGCGGAAGGACAGGTCCGTGATGAGCGGGTGCTCCGGGTTGTACGCGAAGCGCACGTTCTGGAACTCGATGACACCCTCTCCGTGCACCGGTTCGGGCGCATCCGGGGCGTCGGGCTCCTGCTCGTCCGCGTCCAGCAGGTTGAACACCCGTTCGGCCGATGCGGTTCCGGACTGGATGACGGCGGCCATGCCGCCCAGCTGGGACAGCGGCTGGGTGAACTGCTGCGAGTACTGGATGAACGCCTGGACGTCACCGAGGCGCAGCTGGCCGTTGGCCACCATCAGGCCACCCAGTACGGCGATGCCGACATAGGTGAGGTTTCCGATGAACATCATGCCCGGCATGATGATCCCGGAGAGGAACTGGGCCTTGAAGCTGGCCTGGTACAGCTCCTCGTTCTCGACCTGGAACTTCTCTCGCGAGTCGACCTCACGGCCGAACACCTTCACCAGCGCGTGACCCGAGAAGGACTCCTCCACGCGCGCGTTCAGGCGCCCCACCTTGCGCCACTGGGTTCCGAACGCCTTCTGCGAGCGGGGTCCGATGACGCCGAAGATGACCGCCATCAGCGGCAGCGACACCAGCGCGACCAGCGCCAGCTGCCACGAGATGGAGAACATCATGATCAGCACGCCGATGACCGTCAGCACCGATGTCACCACGCTGGACAGGGACTGCTGCATCGTCTGGGTGATGTTGTCGATGTCGTTGGTGACGCGCGAGATGAGCTCGCCGCGCTGCACCTTGTCGAAGTAGGACAACGGCAGCCGGTTGATCTTCGTCTCGACCGACTCGCGCAGACGCCACATCGTGCGCACCATGATGATGTTGATCACGTAACCCTGGATCCAGCTCAGGAACGAGGAGCCGACGTAGATCGCCAGGACCGCCACGACCACGGTGCGCAGCGCATCGAAATCGACGCCCGCGCCGACGGTGAAGTTGTCCATCGCCGCGATGACGTTCGCGAGGTCGGTCTGGCCCGCGCTGCGCAGCGCGTCGACCACCACTGCCTGCGAGGTGCCCGCCGGGAACTGCTCCGCGAGCGCGTTGGAGGCGACGCCTTCGAAGATGAGGTTGGTCGCCTGCCCGAGGATCTTCGGTGCGATCACGGCGAGGAAGACTCCGGCGGCACCCAGGATCGAGACGAAGACGAAGGCCACCGCGTGCGGCCGGAGCAGGCCGATCAGGCGCGCGAAGCTCTTGCCGAAGTTCGACGCCTTGCCGGGGGCGACGCTGTCCCAGTCGCCGGAGTTCAGGCGGGCCTGCTCGGCCAGTTCCAGTTCGAGGCGCTCCTCCTCGGTGAGGTTGTCCGGAGCGCTCATACCTCCACCCCCAGCTGCGATTCGACGATCTCGCGATACGTCTCGCTCGTCCTCAGCAGCTCCTGGTGCGTGCCCAGGCCCACCATGCGACCGTCCTCGAGGACCACGATGCGATCCGCGGCGGTGATGGTGGATACGCGCTGGGCGACGACGACCTTGGTCACCTGAGGCAGCTCGCGCCAGAGCGCCTGCCGCAGCCGGGCGTCGGTGGCCAGGTCCAGGGCGGAGAACGAGTCGTCGAAGATGAGGATGTCCGGCTGGTGCACGATGGCGCGGGCGATGGCGAGGCGCTGGCGCTGGCCGCCGGACACATTCGTCCCGCCCTGCGCGATCCGCGCGTTCAGCTGTCCCTCCATCTCCTGCACGAAGTCCTTGCCCTGGGCGATCTCCAGTGCGTGCCACAGCTCGTCGTCGGTGGCCTCCTCGCGTCCGAATCGGAGGTTCGAGGCGACCGTGCCGGAGAACAGGAACGGACGCTGCGGCACCAGGCCGATGCCCTTCCACAGATGGTCCAGGTCCGCCTCGCGGACATCCACCCCGCCGACCAGCACCGCGCCGGCGGTCACGTCGAACAGCCGCGGGATGAGCGAGACGAGAGTCGTCTTGCCGGACCCCGTTGAGCCCACGATCGCCACGGTCTCACCCCGGGCGGCTGCGAAGGTGATGTCCCTCAGGACCGGCGACTCCGCCCCGGGGTAGGTGAACTCCGCGTGCTCGAAGGCGACGGTGCCGGGTGCGGCGAAGTCGCGGACCGGATCGGCCGCGCGCGCGAGGGTGGACTGACTGGCCAGGACTTCGCCGATGCGCTCCGCGGACACGGCTGCCCTCGGGATCATGATCGTCATGAAACTGGCCATCAGCACGCCCATCAGGATCTGCGCGACGTACTGCATGAACGCGAACAGGGTGCCGATCTCCACGGTGCCCGCGTCCACCTGGATTCCGCCGAACCAGATCACGCCGATGAGTGTGATGTTCAGCACCAGCATGGCCACCGGGAACAGCAGCACGAACAGGGATCCCACCTTGCGGCCGACCACCATGATGTCGGTATTGGCGACCGCGAACCGCTCCTCTTCGATGTCCTCCCGGACGAACGCGCGCACGACCCGTACCCCGGTCAGCTGCTCGCGCAGGACGCGGTTCACCGCATCGAGCTTCTTCTGGAAGCTGCGGAACAGCGGCACCATGCGGCTGATGATCAGGACCACGAACACCAGCAGGAGCGGCACCGACACGGCGATCAGCCAGCTCAGACCGACGTCCTGCTGCAGTGCCATGATGACCCCGCCGATCGCCAGGAGCGGCGCGGTGACCAGCATCGTGGCGCCCATCATCGCCAGCATCTGCACCTGCTGCACGTCGTTGGTGTTGCGGGTGATCAGCGATCCGGGGCCGAAGGTGGACACCTCCCGCTCGGAGAAGCCGCTGACCTTCTCGTACACGTCCAGGCGGATGTCCCGCCCGGCGGCCATCGCCGCGCGGGCGGCGAAGTAGGTCGCGATCACCGAGGCGACGATCTGTCCGAGCGAGATCGCCAGCATGAACGTGCCCGTCGACCAGATGTAGGCGGTGTCGCCGCGTGAGACGCCGTTGTCGATGATGTCGGCGTTCAGTCGTGGCAGGTACAGCGAGGCCATCGCGGCGATGAACTGGAACAGCAGCACGCCCAGCAGAAGCCAGCGATACGGCTTCAGATAGCGGAAGAGGAGTTTGCCGAGCACGGGATCTCCGAAGAAGGTCGAGAGAAAGTGGCGGAGCGGCGCCACCGAACCACCCTGCCACGATCCTCCGACACGCTCATCCCCTGCGGCCCTCGGTACGCTGAGGGCGGAATGGCGAGGCTCAGACGAACCGGACCGCCTGCTGCAGGCGCGTGCGGATGTCGAAGATCTCGTTGCCGCCGATCGAACGCGCACCGGGCACACCCTGCCGCAGCAGGTTCGACAGCGCACCGCGCGCGACCAGCACGACGGGGGTGCCGCGCACCCGGCCGAGGTCGGTGACCGCCTGGACCAGGTCGTCGTCGGGCAGGACGATGACGGCGCCGCCGAACCGGACGCCCGCCGCCCGCGCCAGAACGCGCATCCGCGCGAGCAGGTCGGCGACCGGAGTGCCCGGAACCGCGTCACCCGTGATCTCACCCCGTCGGATGCCGATCGGGCCGCCGAAGTCTTCGGAGAGGACCGCGTACAGTCCGGAAGGGCTCAGCACGATGTGATCCAGCTTGTCGTCACCGGTGCCCCCGCGGACCGGCGCGGCCACGTCGTGCCAGACCGTGTACCCCATGCCCAGCTCGGAGACGACGCGCGCGGTGGCCTCCTCCGCCAGCGCGTCGGCGAGCATGCGACGCAGTTCGCGCGGCGCTGACCGCACCAGGGCCGGGTCGTACGGATCGTCGATCGTCATGCCTCGGCCGGCCCACTCCCTGATCAGGGTGAGGTATCGCTCCCGCCGCCATCCACCCGGCTGCCCGTGGGATCGCGCCTTCGGCCGCGTGTCCGCGGGGCGCGCCGGAGCACGCCAGCCGGCCCACTCCGGGGCAGGGGCGTCCGCGAAGCCGTGCCCGCGGTCGTATGCCGCCCGCGCAGCGGACGTGCCGACGAGCTCCCACGCCCGCTGCACCTGGACGAAGACGGCGGCATCCCCGCCGGTGTCCGGGTGCGTCTGGCGGAGCCGGAGCCGGTACGCACGCCGCAGCGACTCCTCGTCGGTCGTGGGCTCGACGCCGAGGACGTCGTAGGCCGACGCGGACAGCGGGCTGTCGAACACGCGGACCCCTCCCCTGCCGCGCACGCGGCCGGATACAGGCTAATCGCTGCACGGGACCACTCGGTCCGCGCGGCCGCGATCGGGACCTCGCCCCGACCCTCAGCGGCGCTCATTGCGGCGCGCGTACGCCGAAGCGCTCCGGCTGGACAGGGCGAGCAGGATCAGGATGTCCAGGCTCAGCGAGACGAAGGTGCCCTCGATGGTGATCTCCTGTCCCTGCGCCCACCAGGCGGTGAACGCGGTCGAGATCGACAGCGCCGAGATCAGCATCACCACGACCCTCGGCCCGTTCCGGCCGCGGTAGATCAGGTACGCCAGCAGCGCGTCGATCGCAAGCACCACCGCCCCCAGGGCGACCAGGATCGACAGCGTGAGCTGCTTGATCTCCGGCGTCAGCGCCCCGCCGCCGTCCCAGATATCCAGCTGGTCGGCGACCTCGTCCCATCCGGCGACCAGGGCGACGAGCACCAGGACGCCGGCGATGACCCGGAACAGCACCAGCAGGACGCCCGCGATCGTCGTCGTCGGCCGCCGCATGCCGGGGTCGTACCCGGTCGGCTTGAGCAGCTGCTCGGGCGGTTCGAACGCGGGCCGCTTGGCCGGCATCGCCGCGGCATCGGGCGACGGGCCGGCGGCCGGCGTCGGCACGTTCTGCGGCGGCGGGCCCGTGCCGGGGGTCTGCGCGGTCACCTCGCCACCTCCGCGAGGGCACGCACGTCGATGATCGGGAGGTCTCCGTCGGTGCGGATCGAATCGCCGCCGCCGTTTCGCGCGTGGTAGCCCGTCGAGAAGTCCTTGATCACATCCACCCGCACCCGGGGATCGGCCGCGGTCACCGTGGCGACGATGTGGTCGCGCTCGACGTCCGTGTCGGCGTCGATGCGGTGGGTGATCTGGAGGGTGAACAGCGACAGGCCCACGCTGGTGTCGAACGTGCCCGCCGCGACCCAGTCGACACGGCGCCCGCCCGGCAGGAGCCAGCCTTCGGGGCACTTCCAGAACCGCACGTGATGACGCTGCGCCGGATTGCCGTCCACTTCCTGCTGATAGGCGAAGTCCTGCTGGCGTCCGAACAGGAACAGCGGGCTCACCGGGGCCTGATGGTAGCTGCGGCGCGACAGGGTCGAGGTGACGATCCGCCAGGACGAGCGCAGCGTGACCGGGTCGGCACGGGTCCAGGCGGCATCGCTCATCGCGCGTTCGATCTGATCCCGCTCACCGAGCAAGGCCAGGTTGACCGGGTCGCCCAGCAGGCCGTCGCTGGTGCGAGCCCGTCCGATGAAGTAGTCCGGCACGTAGATCGTGGTCAAGATGCGATGCAGTCGCGGCAGCACCAGGTACGCCAGCAACCCCCAGAATGCGATCACGAGGACGATCCCCCACCAGCCGATCCGGAAGGACTCGTTGAAGCTCAGGAACGCCAGCCAGACCGCGGCGGCACCGGCGAAGACGAAGAAGAACCAGTCCACGGCGATGCCCAGCGAGTATCTGCGGGACCGGGACTTCTGCACCTTCACGATCGTCTCCTAGCCCCACAGCCCGATACGAGGCCGGTAGGCGAAAGCGGATGCCGCGGCATCCGCGGCCAGCTCGCCGATCGTCGCCGGCTGCCAGCGCGGCGCACGGTCCTTGTCCACCAGCTGCGCGCGGATGCCCTCGATCAGATCCGGCTGCGAGGTGACGAACCACAACACCAGGCCGTACTCCTGGGCCAGGGCGGCACGCAGGTCGGGCAGGTCGCGGGCGCGCCGGACGGCCTCGAGGGTGACCGCCAGCCCGGTGGGCGACAGTTCGCCCAGGACCGCGGCAGTGTCGGATGCCGCCGCTTCCGGCCTGGCCCGCAACCTGTCGACGATGTCCGCGACCGTCCCTGCCGAGAAGGCGTCATCGATCCAGTCGCGGCTGCGTGCGAGGCCGGATTCGCGTGGTCGCCCACCGTCCGCCGACCGGCTCAGGAATCGGGAGACGCGTTCCGCCGCCGTTCCTGGGCCGGTTGCGAGCGCACCGCGCAGGCCGTCCAGGTCCGCGGAGGGCACGAAGTGGTTGGCCATGCCGACGGCGATCGCGTCCGCGGCATCCATCGTCCTGCCCGTCAGTGCGAGGTACTCGCCGAGTCTCCCGGGGGCATGCGCCAGCAGCAGGCTGCCGCCGACGTCCGGGGTGAAGCCGATCCGGGTCTCCGGCATCGCGAGCTGCGAGCGCTCGGTCACGATGCGGATCGCCGCGTGGCCGGCCAGGCCGATGCCACCGCCCATGGTGACGCCGTCGGCCAGAACGACGATCGGCTTGGGGTACTCCGCGATCCGTGCGTTCAGCGCGTACTCCGCGCGGAAGAAGCCGCCGGCGGCCTCGGGATCGCCGGAGCGGATCTGCTCGTACAGCGCCCGGACATCGCCGCCGGCGCAGAATCCTCGGTCTCCGGCGCCGTCGAGCAGCACGATCTGGACATCCGGATCGTGCTCCCAGGCGTCCAGAGCGGCGGCCAGGTCGCCGATCATCCGCAGGTCCAGGGCGTTCAGCGCGCGGGGACGATTCAGGGTGAGGTGGCCGAGGCCGTGCGATGACCGCACGAGTACGGGCGCCTCGCTCGACAGGGCGGGGTCGGTCACGATCGCAACGTTACCGCGCAGACGCGTGGGTTCGTTCGCGGGCAGCCGGACTGCCGCGGAGGAGGTGGTGCCGTGCACGGAGCAACGGTTTCCGCCAGGATAGGAGACGACTGACCGACGACGAGAGGTTCGCATGCCCGAGGGACAGGTGCTGGAGTTCTCCGGGATCACCAAGCGCTTCGGTGCCGTGACCGCGGTCTCCGACTTCTCCGCCCGCGTCGAGCCGGGTCGGGTCACCGGCTTCCTGGGGCCCAACGGCGCCGGCAAGACCACGACGCTGCGGATCCTCCTCGGCCTGGTCCGGCCCACCGCCGGCACGGCCCTGATCGGCGGCGCCCCGTATTCGTCGCTGCGCGAGCCGCTGCAGAGCGTCGGGGCGGTGCTGGAGGCCTCCAGCTTCCACCCCGGCCGGACCGCGGCGAACCACCTGCGGGTCTACGCGCAGGCGGCCGGGCTGCCCGCCGTCCGGGTGGATGAGGCGCTCGGCGTGGTCGGACTCGCCGACGTGGGCGGCCGCAACGTGGGCGGATTCTCGCTCGGCATGAGGCAGCGCCTCGGACTCGCCTACGCCCTGCTCGGCGATCCCGGCGTGCTCGTCCTGGACGAGCCCTCCAACGGCCTGGATCCCGAGGGCATCAAGTGGATGCGCGGGTTCCTGCGCAACCTGGCTCAAGAGGGCCGCACCGTCCTGGTGTCCTCGCACCTGCTCGCAGAGGTGCAGCAGACCGTCGATTCGGTGCTGATCATCGCCCAGGGCCGCCTCGTCTATCAGGGCGCGCTGGAGGACCTCGCCGACCCGAGCGAATTCGCCACCGTCGTGGACGCGCCCGAGCGCACGGCGCTGGCCGCCGCGCTCGAGGCCGCGGGCGCCTCGTTCGAGCTTCTCCGCTCCGGTCTGACCGTGCGCGGACTGGATCCGGTCGCGGTCGGGCAGATCGCGGCATCCGCCGGCGTCGCGCTGTCCTCTCTGCAACGGCGCGGCCCTGCGCTCGAGGAGGTCTTCCTCGACCTGGTCAGCGGAGCCCGCGTGCACCCGACCGCAGCCGGGGCGCTCGGCGCGGTCACGGCGCTGACGCCGATCGCGGACGCGGATGCCGAGACGGAACCGGCGCTCTCCCCCAGCCGGGTCGACCCTGCGGAGACGGCGACGGCCGGATCGGCTCCGGAACCCCGCGAGCAGACCGACGCTGCGGAGACCGGCGTGGTCGTGCACGCCACGGACGACGCCGTGACCGGACAGGACGCTGACGCCCCGCAGATCTCAGCCACCGCAACCGGGCAGCCCACGCACGCCCCGCAGCCCGCCGGGGTCACACCGCCCGCGACGTACGCCGTCGCCGGCACCGGCGTCATCGACATCGTCCCGTTCGACGCGGGCGACGCGGCCACCGACGCCTACCGAGACGGCCTCGCACTGGACGCCGACCCCGATGTCGAGGCGCTGGGCGCCATCGATGCGGAGCTGTCCCGCCCCGCCGACGCGCCCGCCACCGGCGCGGTGGGCTTCGACACCGACGCGGCCGTCGCCTCCGGCGCGTTCAGCTCCGAGGCGCCGGACATCGAGCGTCCGCTCGGCGACGCGGACCTCGTCGAGGAATCCGGTGACGTGGAGCGACCGTGGGAGAACTACGTCAAGACCGAGGCGGATGTCGAGGCGGACGCGTTCTTCTCCAGCTTCGCCGCCGAGCAGAGGGCCGAACGAGCCGCCTCCCGCGCACCGGGCACGATGGCCGAAGAGCAGACGGGGGACGCGGCATCCCAGCCGGCGATGCCCGACGAGGGCACCGCCGAGGAAGACCGCACCGACGAGGGGGGTGAGCCGCGATGAGCCTGGCGAACGCGACACGCTCGGAGGCCACCAAGCAGTTCACCACGTCGATCTGGTGGATCCTGGCGATCGTCCTGATCGCCTACGTCGGCTTCACCGCCACCGTCCTGGGCTTCGTGTTCTCGGCGGCCGCGACCGGTGCGCTCGGCGACGGTGGACCCTCCCTGCCCGCGGACGGCCTGTCGGCGACGCTCTACAGCGCGGCGACCGCGGTCGGCTACGTCTTCCCGCTTCTCATCGGAACGCTGATGGTCACCACCGAGTTCCGTCACAAGACGCTCACTCCGACGTTCCTGGCCACGCCCAAGCGCGGACTGGTGCTGTCGGCGAAGATCGTGGTCGGCATCGCCCTGGGCGTCGTGCTGGGCCTGATCGGGGTCGCGTCCTCGGTGATCCCGTCCGCCGCGTTCCTTGCCGGCTACGGCCTGGACACCGACTTCGGCTCGAGCGAGACCTGGGCGCTGTTCGGCCGCATGATCCTCGCGTTCGTCCTGTGGGTGCTCGTCGGCATCGGCGTGGGTGTGCTCGTGCGCAATCAGGTCGGCGCGATCGTCGGGGTGCTGGTGTTCACCCAGTTCCTGGAGCCGGTGGGGCGAGCCGCCGCCGGCTTCGTCGAAGGGCTGGGCGACGTGACGCGCTTCCTGCCCGGCGCCGCGAGCGACGCGCTGGTCGGGGCGAGCCTGTTCACCACAGCCGGAGCACCGGGCATGTCCACCGACGAGTCGCTGGCGTGGTGGGTCGGCGGCGTGGTCCTGCTCGGCTACGCCCTGGTCCTGCTCCTGCTCGGGCACCTGCTCAGCTGGCGGCGCGACGTCACCTGACCCGCGAGCCGGTGCGGTGTCGGTCAGACCGCGGGAGCGGGCCTGGTCCTGACCGACCGCGGCTTCTTCGCGGGAGCCGGCAAGACGGGGATGGCTCCGGTGGCGAGTTCCACGACGTCGACCGCTTCGGTGTCCACGTCCAGACGCAGCGCCTGGACGAGTTGCAGCCCGTTCCGGGTGGTCAGGATGATGCGGGAGTAGTCGGGGTGCTCGTGCAGGTCGATCACGACGCTCGGACGCCGCCGCCGGATGATCGCGAAGTCCTCTCCTCCGGCGGACTTCCAGGTGCCCATCGCGAGAACGCCGCGAACGTGCGTGCCCGGGCTGGGCACACCTCGAAGCCACGTCCACGCATCGTCGGTCAGCTGGACCTTGGAGATGGTGGACCGCTCGATCGCCACATTCCCTTTATGGAATGCCAGCGCGCGCTCGACGCCCGACAGCACGATCTCCAGCTGGGTGGAGTCGAGCAGGAGGGTGACCATGGCACTAGTCTGCCAGCGCTCCCCGACGCCGGTCAGTCGTTTTGCTTACAGACGGACAACGATCGCGCCGCCCCGCCCGCTCCGGCGGTGCCAGACTGGGACGGTGACTCTGCTGGAACCGGCTCGGGCCGTCCAAGGATCGGCGATGCGCGATGCGCTGAGCCGCGCCGCCTCCGGCGAGCGCCTGGACGTGGCCGAGGCCGAGGCGCTGCTGCACGTCGAGGGTGCGCAGTTCGACGACATGCTGCGGCTCGCCGGGGCCGTGCGGGATGCCGGTCTTGCGGCATCCGGTCGTGCCGGCGTGATCACCTACTCGCGCAAGGTGTTCATCCCGCTCACCACGCTGTGCCGGGACCGCTGCCACTACTGCGTCTTCGTGGACACCCCCGCTCAGCTGCTGAAGCTGCACAAGCCGGTGTTCATGTCGCCCGAGCAGGTGCTCACGGTCGCACGTCAGGGCGCTGCCCTGGGCTGCAAAGAGGCGCTGCTGACGCTCGGGGACCGGCCCGAGGACCGGTGGCCGGAGGCGCGCGCCTGGCTGGACGAGCACGGCTTCGCCTCGACGCTGGACTACGTCGGTGCGATGGCCCGGCTGATCACGGCCGAGACCGGGCTGCTGGCGCATCTGAATCCCGGGGTGATGTCGGCCGATGAGCTGCGGATGCTGCGGCCCACCGCCCCCTCGATGGGGATGATGCTGGAGACGACCTCGCGCGCCCTGTTCGAGCAGCCGGGGCAGGTCCACTACGGCTCCCCCGACAAGGACCCCGCGCTGCGCCTGGCCGTGATCGAGGACGCCGGGCGGGCGCGGATCCCGTTCACGACGGGCGTGCTGATCGGCATCGGCGAGACCCTGCGCGATCGCGCGGAGTCGATCGTCGCGATCCGCGACGCGCATGAGCGGCACCAGCTCGACGGGCAGGGCCACGTGCAGGAGGTGATCGTGCAGAACTTCCGCGCGAAGCCCCGCACCGCGATGCACGCCGCCCCGGACGCGTCGGTCCTCGAGTACGTCGCTGCGGTAGCGGTCACGCGGCTCGTGCTCGGCCCGCGCATGCGCGTCCAGGTCCCGCCGAACCTGTCCGATCCGGCCGAGTTCGAGCTGCTGCTGCGAGCCGGCGCGGATGACTGGGGCGGCGTCTCGCCGCTGACCGCCGACCACGTCAACCCGGAGCGGCCGTGGCCGCACCTGTCCGATCTCGCCGCGCGCACGGCCGACCTCGGCTTCGAGCTGCGCGAGCGCCTCACCGCCCAGCCGGAGTTCGTCCGGGACGCCGCAACCTGGATCGACCCCGGTCTGCACGCCGCCGTGGCCGCCCTCGCGGACTCCGGCTCCGGCCTGGCTGCGGCCGATCCGGTCAAAGCCCGGGGAGATTCCGGCCGGGAACAGGCCGCGGCGGACTCGGACGGCCCGTTCGCCCCGGCGGTTTCACCGCGCCGCGGCGAGTCCGCCCGCGCCGACATCCGCGGCCTGGCCGAACGCGCCGCAGCAGACCCGCTCAGCCTCGAGGACGGCGAGTGGGCCGCCCTGCTGCATGCGGACGGTGCAGACCTGGACGCTCTCACCACCACCGCGGACGATGTCCGCCGGTACACCGTCGGCGAGGCGGTGAGCCTCGTCGTGAACCGCAACCTCACCTCAACCGGCTTCCGCTCCACCGCGACCGGCGAGCCGGGAACCTTCACCCTCGACGACGTGGCCGCCGTCGCGACCGACGCCTGGGATCTCGGCGCGACCGAGCTGTGCGTGCAGGGCCGGCTCGAGTCCACGCAGTCGCCCACCGCGTACCTGCAGATCGCGCGGGCCGTCAAAGCCGCAACGCCGGGGATGCACCTGCACGCCTACCGCCCGCAGGACGTCCGGGATCTGGCCGACCGCGGCGGGCTCGGGCTGGCGGGCGCGCTGGCCGCGCTCCGCGACGCCGGCGTCGACACCGTTCCCGGCACCGGCGTGAAGGTGCTGAGCGAACGGGTGCGCGCCCTGGTCGCGCCCGGCGACCTGGAGATCGACCGGTGGGTCGAGGGCATCACCGCGGCCCACCGCGCCGGCCTCCGTTCCACTTCGGTGCTGTTCTACGGCCATGTCGAGACCGCCTCCGAGCGCGTCGCGCACCTCCGCCGGCTGCGTGAGATCCAGGGTCACACCGGCGGCTTCACCGAGTTCGTGCCCATCCCCCTGCCCGCTCCGGCCGGTGGCGTGCCGCTCGTTACGGGCCGCGCCCCGCTCGACGAGCACCGCGCGATGGTCGCGGTCTCGCGCCTGCTGCTGAGCGGCAGCATCCCGCACGTGCAGATCCCCTGGACCCGGGTCGGGCGCGACGCCGCCGCGGTGCTGCTGCAGTCCGGCGGCGACGACCTCGGCGGGGCGCTGCTGGACGGACGCGTCCTACCCGAGGCGGGGGTCGAGCACGGACTCGAGCTGCCGACGGTGGATGCGGCGCGCATCGCCGCGCGCCTGTTCCGTCCCTTCCGCGAACGCACGACCGACTACCGCGAGCCGACCGATCGGCACACCGGGGCCGCGAAATGACGCGCGTCGAGGTGGCGATCGTCGGGGCCGGTTTCGCGGGCCTGGGGATGGCCATCGCGCTCCGGCGGGCCGGCCGGCCGGATTTCGTGGTCCTCGAACGGGCCGGCGCGGTCGGCGGCACGTGGCGGGAGAACACCTACCCCGGCGTCGCCTGCGACGTCCCCTCGCACCTGTACGGCTTCGCGGACCACCCGAATCCGGACTGGTCCGGTGTCTTCGCGCGCGGCGAAGAGATCCGCGGCTATCTGCAGGCCGTCGCCGAACGCGAGAACCTCGGCGACCGGCTCCGCCTGCACACCCCGGTGCTGTCCGCGCACTGGGATGCCGCGGCATCCGTCTGGCGCATCCAGACCGGCGGCGATTCGGCCGGTGCGCTCGAGGCGGAGGTGCTCGTGCTGGCCTGCGGACGCCTGACCGAGCCGTCCATCCCCGACATCGCCGGGCTGGAGAGCTTCCCCGGTCCCCTGTTCCACTCCTCGCGCTGGGATCACACTGCCGGGCTGGACGGGGCACGGGTCGCGCTGGTGGGCACCGGCGCCAGTGCAGTGCAGGTGCTGCCCGAACTCGCGCGCACGGCCGCCCACGTCACCCTGTTCCAGCGCACGCCGGCGTGGATCGTGCCCCGAGGCGGCGGGGCCTACAGCGACGAGGAGCGCCGCCGCTTCGCGGAGCATCCCGACGCGCTCGCCCGCCTGCGGGCGGATCTGTACCGCGAGGGCGAGGCACGGTTCGCATCCCGGTCGGGGGATGCCGCGGCATCCGCCGCCGCGCGTGCCATCGCCCTGGAGCACCTGCACGGTCAGGTCGCCGACCCTGCGCTGCGAGCAGCGCTCACCCCCGATTACGCGTTCGGATGCAAGCGGGTGCTGCTGTCGGACGACTTCTATCCCGCGGTGGCAAGCGAACGCGTGACGCTCGATCCGTCCGCTCTCGCGTCGGTGAGCGGGCGCGCGCTGACCTCTTCTGGCGGCGCGGTGCACGACGCCGATGTGCTGGTGCTGGCCACCGGCTTCGCCTCCACGCAGCAGCCGTACGCCGACCTCGTGCGCGGCCAGGACGGCGTCACGCTCGCGGAGCACTGGTCGGCGGGGATGAGCTCGTTCGGCTCGACCGTGGTCAGCGGCTTCCCGAACATGTTCGTCCTCAACGGACCCAACGCATCGCTCGGCCACAACTCGTCGGTCCTGATGATCGAGGAGCAGGCCGCGTATGCGCTGCGTGCGCTGACCGCCCGCGAGGCGATCGCCGATCGGGTGCTCCGGGTCGCACCGGCCGCGGAGCAGGCGTACACCGACGAGATCGCCGCGGCCGCCCGCACCACCCCGTGGATCTCGGGAGAGTGCCGCAACTGGTACGTCGATGAGCGCTCCGGACGGCTGACGCTGCTGTGGCCGGGCACCGTGGACGCGTTCCACGGGCGGCTCGCCCGCGCCGACGGCTCCGAGTTCCTCACCTCCGCGGAGCCCACCCGCGCCGATACGACTGGCACTCCCGTGGAGGGTGTGCCGAGAGGAGCATCATGACCTTTCCCCTGCGCTTCGGCTACAAGGCCTCCGCCGAGCAGTTCGGGCCGAACGAGCTGCTCGATTTCGCGGTGCTCGCGGAGGAGATGGGCTTCGACTCGGTGTTCATCTCCGATCATCTGCAGCCCTGGCTGCACGAGGGCGGCCACGCACCGGCGTCCGTCCCGTGGCTGGGCGCGCTCGGCGCCCGCACCTCGCGCATCGCGTTCGGCACCTCCGTCCTGACGCCGACCTTCCGGTACAACCCCACCATCGTCGCGCAGGACTTCGCGACGCTCGGCGTGATGTACCCCGGTCGGGTGATCCTCGGCGTGGGCACCGGCGAGGCGCTGAACGAGGCGTCCCTCGGCCTGCCCTGGCCCGATCCGCCCGAGCGGTTCCAGCGGCTCAAAGAGGCCATCACCCTGATCCGCCGGCTCTGGTCGGAGGAGCGCGTCACCTTCGAGGGCGCGTTCTACACGACCCGGAACATCACGATCTACGACCGCCCCGACGAACCCGTGCCCATCTACATCGGCGCGGCAGGACCCGCGGCGACGCGTCTTGCCGGGAGGATCGCCGACGGGTTCATCACGACCTCCGGCAAGTCACCGAGCCTGTATTCGGACACGCTGCTGCCCGCCCTGCACGACGGGCTGGAGAAGGCCGGACGCACCGCGGACGAGATCGACACGCTCATGGAGGTGAAGGTCTCCTACCACCCCGACCCGGCCGTCGCTCTGGAGAAGACGCGCTTCTGGGCGCCCCTCGCACTGAGCCCGGAGGAGAAGATGGGCGTGGACGATCCGCTCGAGATGCAGCGCCTCGGCGAACAGCTGCCCATCGAACGGACGGCATCGCGTTTCATCGTCTCCAGCGATCCCGACGAGCACGTCGAGAGCATCGCCCGCTATGTCGACCTGGGCTTCCGCCACCTCGTCTTCCACGACCCCGGGAACGACCAGGAGGAGTTCCTGCGGGCCTACGGCGCGGAGATCCTGCCGCGGCTGCGTACCCGGTTCGGGATGTGACGGCGCCCGAGACCTCCGGCAGCTGGGCCGTCCTGATCCCGGTCAAGCCCACCGCGATCGGCAAGTCGCGGCTGGACCTTCCCGGGGCCGACCGGGTGACCCTGGCCCGCGCGATCGCCTTGGACACCATCGCCGCCGCTGCGGCCTGCCCGGCCGTGGCGCAGGTCTTCGTGGTGACCGACGACGGCGCGCTGGTCGCCCTGGCGTTCGATATCGCGGGACTGCGCTTCGTGTCCGAGGACGACGGCACCAGCACCGCGCGGGGCATCGACGCCGCGATCGCCGTCGGTGCGGCGGCGGCCGGAGACGGGATGCCGCGGGCGGCCCTGCTCGGAGACCTGCCGGCGCTGCGGCCGGAGGATCTGGAACTCGCCCTGACCGCCGCCTCCGGGATCGAGCGGGCCGTGGTCGCCGACGCGGAGGGGACCGGGACGACGCTGGTCACCGCGCGGCCGGGCACCCCGCTGCGGACCGCGTTCGGTGCGGGCTCGTTCGGGCGTCACATCGGACTCGGCTGCGTGCCGCTGACGATCCCGGAGGGTTCGACTCTGCGCCGGGACGTGGACACCGTCGACCAGTTGGAGGCGGCGGCGGCGCTCGGGGTCGGGCCGCGCACGTCGCGGGTGCTGCGCGCTCAGACCAGCAGGTAGAGCGCTCCGACGATGGTGAAGGCGATCACCAGCCGCTCGAACAGCACCTGGTTCAACCGCCCGGCCAGGCGCCGGCCGAACAGCGCCCCGACGATGACCAGCGGCACCAGCACGAGGTCGATCAGCAGTCCCGGGACGGTGATCAACCCGAGACCGATCGAGAACGGCAGCTTCGCGAGATTCACGATGGCGAAGAACCACGCCGCGGTGCCCAGGAACTCCTTCACCGGGAACCTCGAGGCCAGGAAGTACATCGACATCACCGGGCCGGCCGCGTTAGCGACCATTGTGGTGAACCCGCCCAGCGTTCCGTAGGTGGCGGCCGCGACACGGTGCGGTCCGGCGTCACCGACCGGTGCGCGCATCCGCCTGCGCAGCAGCGTGATCCCGATCACGGCCAGCAGCAGCACGCCGATCGTGCGCTTCACCCACTCGTCGTTCGCGACGGCGAGGAAGAGCACGCCCAGCAGGATCCCGGCCACCACCGCCGGGGCAAGCCGCAGCAGCACCCGCCAGTTGGTGTGCCGGCGGTAGGTCAGGACGGCGAAGATGTCCGCCACGATCAGCAGCAGCAGCAGGGTGCCGGTGGACTCCCGGGCAGGCAGCATGGCGGCGAAGATCGCGACGGCGATCGTGTTGGAGCCGGGCAGCGCGGTCTTGGACAGCCCCACGATGAGCGCGGCGACTCCCAGCAGCGCCCACGCGAACCAGGTCAGGTCCGCCACGTCAGAGCTGCGCCGTGGCCAGCGCCGCCTCGGCCAGAGCGGCCGAGCTCGGAATGTCGCGCATCCACAGCGGCGCGACGACGGTGCGGATGCCCAGCCGCGAGATGTCGGCGGCGGACTCGGCATCCTCCTCGGCGATCAGCCATGCGTCCAGCAGACCCGCCTCGGACCGGGCACCGTAGTGCGCGGCCACCGCAGTCGCGGAGGTCTCGACCCCGATCGCGGTGAGGCACACGTCTGCCATGCCGCGCACGACACGGCCGCCGATGACGGGCGAGACCCCCACGACCGCGGCGCCGGTGGTCCGCAGAGCGTCCCGGATGCCGGGAACGGCCAGGATCGGGCCGACCGAGACCACCGGGTTCGACGGGGCGATCAGGACGACATCGGCCGCGGCGATCGCCTCGACCACCCCCGGCGCCGGGCGCGCCGCGGCGATTCCGGGCGCCTCGAACCAGACCGGCGTCAGTGCCGCGCGATGCCTGGTCCACCACTCCTGGAAATGCATCGAGGTCCCGTCGCCCAGCACGACCTGGGTGTCCACCTCCGCGTCGGTCATCGGCAGCAGCCGGGCGCCGAGCGGCCACCGCCGTGACATCCGTTCCAGCACCTGGGACGGCGTCAGGCCCTCGCGCAGCCACCCGGTCCGGGCGAGATGCGTGCCCAGGTCGAGATCGCCGAGGGTGAACCACGGCCAGCCGGCCCCCCACGCCTGCAGTTCCCGGTTGACGCGTTCGGTGTCGCCCGCTCTGCCCCATCCGCGCTCGGTGTCGTTGACGCCTGCCAGGGCGTACAGGAGGGAGTCCACGTCGGGCTGGAGGCGGACACCGGACAGCCACAGGTCGTCTCCGGTGTTGACCACGACGGTGAATGATGCGGCCGATTCCGGCGCCGCAGCACCCGCCCTGCGGCTGAGTGCTTCTCGCACGCCCAACGCGAAACGCGAACCGCCGACGCCCCCGGCCAGCACGACGACGCGGGGAATCGCGGCACCCCCCACCGCGGCGCTCCGGCTCAAGGCGCGAATTCGTCCGCGGCGTGCGGGAGGGTGAATCGCGAGACCGCTTCGATGAGCGCGTCCACCGTCTGCGTCGCCGCGACCACGTCCACCGAGAGCCCCGCACGGCGCGCGTCCTTGGCGGTGCGCGGGCCGATCGCGGCGATGACGGTCGACTCGGGGATCTCCGGGAACTGCAGATGCACCTGCTCGGCCACGGAACCGCTGGTGACCAGGATCGCGTTGATCCGGCCGTTGCGGACGTCTTCGGCGATGCGCTCGGTGACCGGGACCCCCACGGTGCGGTACGCGACCACGCTGCGCACCCGGTGTCCGGCTTCGATGAGCAGACGGGTCAGCACGGGTTTGGCGATCTCGCTGCGCAGGGTGAGGATGTCGCGCGGCTCCGGCTCCAGCGCGATCATCTGCTCGGCCATTCCGGCGGCGGAGTTGTCGCGCTCGGGAACCAGGTCCACCCGATAGCCGACCGCCTGCAGCGCCGCCGCCGTCGTCTCGCCCACCGCGGCGACCTTGGTCGATCCGGGGATCGTGGCGCGGTGTGCGAACAGGACGTCCACGGTGGTGGCGCTGGTCACGGTGAGCCAGTCGAACGCGCCCGCCGCAAGGTCGGCGAGCGCCTGGTCGAGGGTGGCCTGATCGTTGGTGGGTGCGAAGTTGATGAGCGGTGCGACGACCGGGACGGCGCCCTGATGACGCAGATTGGCGGCGACACCATCGCCCCACGGACCTCCGCGGGGCACGAGCACGCGCCAGCCCGCGAGGGGCTTCGGGATTTGGGAGGCGTGGTTCATGGGATGGACTCTCGTGGAACTAGGTCAGCCGCCCCAACGTTCGAGCAGCCGACGAGCGACTTCGAATCCGTGCGCATCGGATTCGCGCCGTCGGCAGCATTCGCGCCATCGCACTGCCTGACAATCGAGCATACCCCCCGCGTCGCGCACTCGCGCGTTCGCGGAGGACGCAGGGGAGGCGCCGGGCTGCGCTCAGCGGGTGTAGGCGCGGACCGCCGCCCAGACGATCAGACCGACCACCGCGGCACCGGCCACGACGGCCGCGGTGGCGCCGGTGGGGTTCCTCCGCGTGAACGCTCTGGCCTGCGCGACCGTACGGTCGGTGACCTCGGCGACGCGACGCGGCACGTTGGCCTTCTCCTCGATCGCGGCGAGGGCGGCCTTGAGCTCGGCTCGGGCCTGCTCGACGGGGTCTGCGATGCCCAGTGCCACGGCGGTGCGCGGCACCGGAACGGGGGTGCGGGCCACGGGAACGGGTGAGCTAGAGCTCATCGCGCACCTCCTTGACGTCATGAATGACCGACTGGACGGGGTTCTGGGCTCGGGCGACCCGGCGGAAGCGGAGGATGCCGAGCAGTGCGAGCACCACCGCCACCAGGACCATGGCCACGAACACGACCAGCGCGGACAGCCACGCCGGCCACCACGAGGACAGCCCGATGATGACGAAAGCGCCGAGTGCGGCGATCGACCAGAACAGGAAGAACAGCGCTGCGACGATCCATCCGGCGCCGATACCGGCGTCCTTGGAGGTGCGCCGGACCCAGGCCTTGGCGGAGTCGACCTCCGCCACGACGAGGTTGCGGACGAGTTCCGGGATCTCGCCGACCAGCGTGAACAGGCTGTCTTCGGACCGGTCGCGGAATCCGCGAGGAGTGGTCACGTCAGGCTCCGTTGCGCTCGCCGACGGCTTCCGAGATGTCCTCGAACGTCTCCTCGGCAGCGTCCTTCACGGCGCGAGCCGACGTGTCCGCAGCGGCGCGCACATCGTCGGCCTGCTCCTTGCTGGTCTTCAGCGCGGCATCCAGCCGCTGCCCGGGAGTGGTCCCCTCGGACGACGCCGCTTTGGTGACCTTCTTCGCAGTGTCCCACAGCGTGCTGGGCAGAGCCATCGCCGTCGACTTGGCGAAATCCTTGACCTTGCCGACCTGCTCCTGGACGGGGTCCAGGTTCCAGACCTTCTCGACCTGGGTCTTGATCTGCTCGTAACGCTCGCGGCCGGCGCGGGTGCCGAGCACGTAGCCCGCCGCGAGTCCGATGACGAGTCCGACTTTGCCCCTCATGGGGTCTCCTCACGCTCGATGGGCCATTGGGTCTGCACCCAGGGTAACGCCGTATGCCAGTCCCGGCATCCGCTGGTCAGACAGTCGCCCCTGTGCTAGGTGCTGCGGGCCGGGCAGGTCACCGACAGATTACGCCGGTTCGCCGCCGCCGCCGCCCCACAGCGCCACGCGTCGCACGCGCTCCGCCGCGGCGATCGCATCCGGCACGACCTGCGCGATACCGGTGCCGGCGATCACGGCGCCCACGATCGCCAGGCCGGGGACGGCGTGGATGGCAGCCCGCGCCGCGTCCGCCGCTTCGCGGTGGCCCAGCGCCGAGACCGGGGGCGGCTGCGTGTAGCGGGCACGATGCGAGCCGCGCAGCAGTCCCGCGTGCAGAGGCACCTCCAGCAGAGCGGATGCCTCGGCCAGGGCCAGCGCGGCCACCGCGTCGTCGCCGAGACCGGCGGTCGCGGGAGCCGCGTCGGGGGCGCCGAAGGTCACCTTGAGGACCCGCGCATCGGCACCCGCGTCGCGACGCAGCCATTCCCACCGGGCCGTGGAGTCGGACACGGCGGCGGCGCGGGCCGAGCCGGGCGCGGGGTAGACCGCGGTCTTCCCGGCGGTCTCCGCGACGTCGGACAGCACCAGGGTGACGACCTCGAGGTCGGTGCCGGGGACCGGTGCGAGCGACGGCACGACGGGGGACAGCAGCCGATGCGATTCGGTCGCGCCGGCGGCGACGATGACCGCCTCGGCCGGATCGATGCCGCTCGGGACCCCGCCGGCCAGGGCGACCCCGTCGCCGACGTCGGGTCCCGCTGCCTCAGCGTCCGACTCCAGAATGACGGTCCATCGTCCGTCGTCCGCGGCGGACAGTGCGCGCACCGGCGCCCCCCGCACGACCCGCACACCCAGCTCCTCCAGCCGCGCGTGCAGCGCATCCACGAGGCGGGACATCCCGCCGTCGATGCCCTCGTACCGGTCCGGCGTGCGGTCTGCGGCCGCGCGCACCTGCGCCACCGCGCCGGCCAGCGATCCGGTGCGGGTGAGGGCGCTGTTCAGGCCGGGCGCGGCGACCTGCACGTCGATGTCGTCCGGGTGGATCGCGAATGCACCCAGGCTGAGCGGGGCCACCAGCTGCTCGAGCACGGCGGCACCCATCCGCCTGCGCACCAGCCTGCCGAGGCTGCGCTCCTGTCCGATGGTCAGGGGCGGCGCGAGGCGGTCCAGGTAGGCACGCCAGGTGCCGCGCCATCCGATGATCCGCCGGACCCGCTCGTCCCAGGGGTTCTCCGGGATGCCGAGGAGCGTCTCGGCAGGCAGCGGCGCGCTGCCGCCGGCGACTCCGGCGATCCATTCCGCCCGAGCTGCGGCGGGCACGATCGCGTCGGCGAGTCCGAGTTCGCGGACGAGGGCCTGCACCGCGCCGCCGCGCGTGGCGTAGCCCTCCGCGCCCAGGTCGACCCGCACACCGCCCACCTCGGTGGTTTCCAGCGCACCGCCGAGGCGGGCGGATGCCTCCACCAGGGTGACGCGCATCCCGATCTTCGCGCAGGTCAGCGCCGCGACCAGTCCGCCGATGCCGCCGCCGACGACCACGACGTGCGTGCGCTGGGCGTGCGCGGCGAGCTCATCGAGCGTCTCAGGGGCGTCCGGCTCGTTCTGCACCCGTCCATCCTCGCATCGCGCGGCTCGCCCGCTGTGCCTGCGTGCGGCACCGTCCCGGCGATCCGCGGGTTCCGGTGCGACGTGCAGCAGCAGCGGGGTGGACCGATGCGAGCAGGTCAGGGCGCGGTGCGCTGCGCGCGCGCCTCGGCGCGCGTGCGCGGCCGGTCCGGCAGGACGTGGGCGCCACCGGATGCGGCGGACTCGGTGGGCGCCAAGCTGCGGCCGTGTGCCGAGTTCTGCCCCGAGGGGGTGATGCGTCCGTCGTGCAGTTCGATCACCCGGTCCGCGCGCTGGACCAGCAGGGGGTCGTGCGTGGAGACGACCGCGGCGATGCCGTGCGTGTGCACCAGTTCGCCGATCAGGTCCATCACCGTCGCGGCGGTCCGGGAGTCCAGCTGTCCGGTCGGCTCGTCCGCGATCAGCACGTGCGGCCGCGCCACGATCGCCCGGGCGATACCCACCCGCTGCTGCTGACCGCCGGACAGCTCCCCCGGGCGCTGCGCGGCGTGCTCGCCCAACCCCACCAGCCGCAGCGCCTCGGCCACCCGCTCGTCGCGTTCCGCCGGCGCGATGCGGGCGATCCGCAACGGCAGTTCCACGTTCTCCGCGGCCGAGAGCACCGGGATCAGGCCGAAGGATTGGAACACGAATCCGAGCTGCTCCCGCCGCAGCCGCGCGAGCGCGTCCTCATCCAGGACGGTCGTGTCCACATCGCCGATCCACACCCGCCCCGCGCTGGGCCGATCCAGCCCGCCGAGCAGGTTCAGCAGCGTCGTCTTGCCCGCCCCGGATGCGCCGCGGACGACGACCAGCTCGCCCGGGTCGACCTGGATGTCGACATCCACGCACGCGTGCACATCTCCGGCCGAGGAGGAGAAGGTACGGCTCAGCGCCTCGCCGCGCAGTGCCGCGCTCATGCCGACTCCTCGCGCTCGACTGCCGCCCGCGTCGTCGGGGACTTCTCCTCGCCGTCAGGGACGGCCTCTGCCCGTCTTCCCGGCCAGACCCCGACGTGGTCCGGCTCGAGCGCCAGCCGAACCCGCTCACGCAGATCCAGCGCGGTGACGAACTCGTCCGGCAGCTGCAAGCGCCCCACCCGGTCCACGACCGCGTACTCCTCCGCGACGTGCTGCTCGGCACCGTGCTCATCCACCCGCGTCGACCGCAGCACCTCCGTGGAGGTGCGACCGTCACGGATCTGCACCGTCCGTGCGACGTGCTCGGACACACTCGGATCGTGGGTGACGATCAACGTCGTGACCCCGAGCTCACGATTGACCGACCGCATCGCCTCCAGCACGTGCGCGCTCGTGGAGTCATCCAGCTCACCGGTCGGCTCGTCAGCGAGCAGGACCCGCGGACTGTTGGCGATACCGACCGCGATCGCCACCCGCTGCTGCTCGCCACCGGACATCTCCGCCGGCCGGCGCCCGGCACAGTGCGACACCTCCAGCAGATCCAGCACCTCCGCCACCCGCGCACGGCGGGCGGTGCCGCGCATCCGGCCGGTGACCGCCAGCGCCGCCGCCACGTTCTCGGCCCCGGTCAGGTACGGCAGCAGATTCCTGCCGGTCTGCTGCCAGATGAACCCGACGCTGCGACGACGAAAAGCCACCCGCTCCTTCTCCTTCATCGTCAGCAGGTCATGCCCGGCCACCCACGCCACCCCCGCCGTCGGCCGATCGAGACTGGACAGGATCGACAGCAGCGTCGACTTCCCCGACCCCGACGCGCCCACCACCGCCACCAGCTCCCCCGGATCCACCCGCAGGTTCAGACCCTGCAACGCCTGGACCTCCACGCCCTGGCCGTCACCGGCCACGACCTTGAAGATCCGCACCAGATCCGCACACAGGATGTCGGCGCCCGGATCGGCGGCGACGGAAACGGCATCGGCCATGGTCTTATCCTTCCTCTGCGGTGCGCAGCGCCCTCGCCGCGCGGACCCGGCGGGACGCGAACAGCGCCGCCGCGGTCAGCACGGCCGCCGGCAGCAGGAACCCGCCGAGGGTGAGCACCAGGGTTGCGGCATCCGCCTGATAGGCCGGCTGAAGCGTCGAGCCGGTGAACGAGCGCAGGTCTACGCCGATGAGCACGACCAACGGCACCAGCGCGCCGAAGACCGTGCCCGCGACCACGGCGGCGATCGCGGGTGGTCCGATCTCCCACATCGCCAGCGAGGTGCCGACGCGGGGCGGCGCACCGAGCGTGCGCAGCAGCGCGAGGACACGGACGCGGGGGCCGGCCGCAAGGGTGAGCGTCATCACGATCGCCAGCGCGCTCAGCAGTGCCGCCACACCGGTCGCCGCCAGCACGGCGATCCGGACGCCCTGGACCGCGGGACCGGCATCGATGTCGGCCCGGATAAGCTGCGCGGTGGCGACCCGGATGCCGGTGCCGAGCACGTCCTGCAGCGCCGCCGTCACCGCGGTCGCGGATGCGCCGTCGTCCAGCCGAAGCAGCAGGATGCGGTCCGAGGGGTCGCGCCCCAGCACGTCCTGCGCGAACGCCGCGTCGATGACCGCCCAGTCCTCCCTCGCACCGATCGGGGTGGGTCCGGTGGCGATCCCCACCACATCGGCTGGGATGCCGTTCACGTGCACTTCGTCGGAGCCGTCGATGAACCGCGCGGTGGCGGCGGCCGCCACGAGGGGGAGCTTTCCATCCACGGGCTGGAGCGAGACGCCTGCGGGCAGCAGCCCCAGTCCATCGCCCTGCACCCTGCGCAGCTCCGCCGCCTCCACCACGTACGTCGAGGTGGCGCGCTTGACGCCGCTGACATCCAGCGTGGCGTTCTCGGAGCTGGAGATGCCCGTCGCGGCGAAGACACCCTCGACCCCGCGCACCTGGTCGAGCTGGTCCAGGCTGAACGGCCCGCCCGCGACCCGCATGTCTGCGCCGACCTGCGCCTGAGCGGCCTGCGCCACCCCGGCCTGGAGCGCGGAGAGCAGGATCCCGGACGACACGGCGACGGACACTCCGACGACGAGGGCGAGCACCGGGGTGAGGCCGATCGACGGTTCCCGCAGCGCGCGGGCGGCACCGACGAAGCCGGAGAGCTCGCGGGAGCGCTGCGCTCGACGGAAGATCCAGTTCAGCGGCACCGGGTAGACGCGCAGCGTGATCAGGCACGCGACCAACGACAGCAGGAGCGGAGTTGCCGCCTGCAGGGGATCGAAACCGCCGGCTCCGTAGCCCCGCAGGAACAGCAGCGCGAGGGCGACCGCGGCCAGGATGACGACCGCACCCTCGGCGATCGAGCGCCACCGGCTTCCGCGCCGCCCCAGGTCGCTGCGCGTCCGCCGTTCGGCGGCGGACGCCGCGAGCGCGGTGAGAATGACCAACGGCGCGAACCCGATGATCAGCGCAGGCAAGAAAGACACCTGGTCGGCGGGCGCTGCGAACAGCAGCACACCGACGGCGATGGCCAGACCGGCGCCCAGCGCCGCGGGGACGACGCCGATGACGGACCCTTCAAGCGCCAGCACGCCGCGCAGCTGCCCCGACGAGGCGCCGCGTGCAGACAGCAGCCGCAGGCCGGCGCGGCGGCTCTCCAGGACGAGACGGCAACCCAGGATCAGGACCGCGGCGGCGACTCCGATGGGACCGGCGATCACCATTGCGATCACACCGACCGTGGCCGACTGCTGAGCGAGCGCCAGCTCGATCTCGGGGGTGACGTCCGCGGTGAAGCGCAGGCTCAGGATGCCGATGCCGTCGGCGGTGGTGCCGTTCGGGTGCGCCACCGCCGTGAACGAGCGCAGGGCCGCGGCGGTCGCCGCGGCGCTTTCCGCGTCGATGCCCGCGGTATCCAGCGGATACCAGACCAGCGTCGAGGCCCGGCCGGGGAGCGCCTCGGCGAACGGCAGGGACGCCGCGTGCGCGAAGGCCGTGCCGGTCACCCGGCGGGGCAGGTTTCCGTCGTCGAAGATGGAGGGGTCCAGCACCGAGGTCACGTGCTGCCAATAGTCCTCATCGGGGTCGGCGGCCTCGAACGTGCCGACCAGCACCACCTCCACCGAGGAGGCCGGATCGCCGATCCTGCGCGATTGACCGACCGGCCACTCCAGCTGCCCGGCGGAGGCGACCGAGAGCACGACCTCCATCCGGACCTGCGACGCGTCCGGGCGCGACGCGACGTCCGGCATCCGTCCTTCGACGATGCGGATGCGCTCCTCGGCGCGGGGGTCGAACGCCAGGCTGAGGGCGCGGGTTCTGGGATCGGCGAGGTCCGCGTTGTCGGAGTCGAGGGCGACGGTGCGCGCCGGGCCGAGGACCCCCGTCAGCGCGGGATCCGCTGAGGCGCGCACCGTCTCGACCGCCGCACCGAAGCGACCCCACACATCGCGCGACTCGGGAGGCAGGTCGGCGGAACCCGGGCCGACCTGCGGGAAACCGGCGGCGGTGGTCTCGACATCCCGGTCCAGGGCACCGAGGGAAGCCAGCCGATCGTGGAGCATCGCATCGGCGAGGATGCCGAGCCCGAGCGGCGTGGCCGTGGCCAGCAGCGAGAGCACAAGACACCAGCGCGGCCACGGTCGACCCGCCGCCCCATCGGGACCGCAGGTGGTGCCAGGCCAGTGCGGGTGTCCCCAGGCGCGGGCTCATCGGCCGTCCTCCCCGACGGTCGCGGTCTGCGCCGCGCGGCGCACCTCGCTGGCCGCGGCGGCCACCAGGGCGGCCAGCCCGAGCGAGAGCCCCCCGACGGCGATGACCAGTCCGCTCCACACCAGCGCCACGGGGGTTCCGAGCGGCAGGATGCCCGGGGTCACCGCGCGCACCAACCCGGGAACGATGAGCCAGGCTGCCAGGACTCCGGCCGCGGCGCCGAGGCCGACCGCTCCGCCGAGAACCGAGGCCAGTTCCGCGGCGCGTTCCCGACCCTGCGCGCCGGAGGTCACTCCCAGCGCCCGGAGCACCCCGAGTTCGCGACGCCGGGTGAGAGCCAGCGTCTGCACGATCGCGAACGCGGCCAGCAGTGCCAGCGCCGCGGATCCGGCCAGCGCGACCCACCATCCCGGTACCAGCGCTGCGACGATCGTCGCGGCGACCCCCGGCGCGGACGCCGCGACGGCACGGTCCCCGAACGCAGCGCTGAGCGCCACGTCCGCGCTCGGATCGCCGGCCGCCCAGATCGAGGACGCGGGCACCAGCGTCGTCCCCCTCTGGAGCATCGAGACCTGCAGGACGCCGAGCGGCGCCAACACGGCCAGTTCCGTGGCCGCACCGGGGATGCCCGGGACGATGTCGGCTACGCGGAACTCTGCGCGGCGACCGGCCCCGGCGTAGCGGAACTCGAACTCGTCACCGACCTGCACGCCCATCCGGGCGGCCAGGGCGGAGGTGAGCACGGCGCGGACGACCCCCGGTTCCGCACCGGCACCGTCCGGGGTGGCCAGCCACAGCACCTTCTCGCTGGCGTCCGCACTCACCTCGGCGGCGCCGTCGATGGGGAGCGCATCAGCGCCGATAGCCTGCGCCTGGAGGATCCGGACCGTCACCGGTGCGCGGACGAGGGTGGCGGGCTGGACCGCATTGACGGCGAGGAGCGACCACGGTGCCGCGCCGTCCGGAAGCGGCGCCTCGGCGGTCAGGGTCGCGCCGTCCGGGCCGGGAGTGCTCTGTCCGGCGAGGCGCAGGGACGCGTGTGCCCCGGTCGCGTCCCGGACGTGCGCCTGCAGCATGACGGTGTCGGCCGCGCTCTGGCGCGAGGTCTCGATCGAAACGGTCACGCGCACCCCGGTCGCGGCCGCACCGAGCGGGAGCGGCGTGGCCGCGAGAGTGCCGTCCGACGGCACCACCGACGCCGCCAGAGCGGCACGATCGACGGCGCCGCCCGCCGCAGAGACCACGGTCTGCAGCGCGGTCTCCGGCACGGCCACCAGCTGTGCCTGCGAGCTGCCGATCTCGATCTGCGCCACCAGCGCCGCGGCTGCGGCATCCACCCCGGGCACGGCTGCCGCAGTGGCCACGAGTCCTGGAGTGGCGGTGTCGGGTGCGAGGTCGATCCGCAGATCCGCGCCGGTGCGCAGAGCAGCGGAGTCGGTGGCCATCGCCGTCGAGGTGGCGCCGTATGCCGAGGCGAACACGGCTTGTGCGACCGTGAGCCCGACCAGGAGCACGGCGACGGCGTAGATCGGCAGGCGTCGCGCGATCTGGCGGGCCGCATACGCCGGGGCCCACCCGGGCCGGCGGGCGGTCGCAACCGCGCAGGCCGCCGCGATCGCCCCGAAGACGGCGAGGACCAGAAGGGCGGCTGCCATCAGCACGACGGTGGGCGCCACCGCCACGATGAGGTCGAAGCCCGCGGTGCGGGCCAGAGGCAGCTGCCACAGCACGAAGGCAGCGGCCGACAGCACCAGGAGCACGGCCACGGCGCTCGACGCCCGCGCTCCTCGAACGGGACTGTCCGGCCGGGGACGCGCGGCACCGGTCAGGACCAGCCCGAGCAGTGCGCCGGTGGCGGCCGCTGCCCACCACAGCGAGACCACGGCGGGCACTCCACCGGGCTCGATCAGCGCGAGCAGGAGTACGGCGAGCGCCAGCCCCGCGCCGGTGCCGGCGACCGCGACGGCGGCGGCCTCGACCGCGGCGGCACCCGCGGACTGGCGGCGGGAGAGCCCGCGCGCACGGAGGTTCTCCGCCTCCCGTCCGCGCGCCGCGGCGAGCAGCCGCGCGAGCTGGGCGGCCGCCGTCCCGGCGAGGATCACGACGAGCAGGACCGGGGCGGGCGCTGCCGACACCAGCGCCAGCACACCGCGATCCACCTGCGCGGCGACCTCATCGGCCGGAACGCCCGGGGGCGCGGCATCCCCCGCCCTGCCCACCGCCACGATCAACCACGCGAGCAGGGTGCACACGGTCGCCACAGCGACCGTGACGGTGGCGACTGCGCTGGCCAGCAGTCCGCCTCGAGCGACCGCCCGGGAGCGCAGCAGGCCCGCCGTGGACAGCGCCCGAGGGCGAGGCGGGAAGACGATCTCCGCGCGGGTCACCCCGGAGGCTCGCAATGCGCGGTGCGGTCAGCGGCAGCGACGCCGGACCGGGATCGGCGGATGCAGGATCGCACGGACCGACCAGCGCAACGATCGGGCATGGCGAGGTCCTCCGCTGGCGGGTGAGGGTCCAACAATCGACGCAATACCGTAACGCACCAGGACGGTCCCGCGAACCCGCTCGTCTCGCCCCTCACGTGGGACCGAGCACACGCGGCGCGCAGAACGCTCCAGACTGCCCGGCTCCGGCACGCAGATCCCCGGCGGCGCGACACCGGCGAGCAGCCGGCCGCCACCTGCGGCCTTCCGCTGCCGCTGGCAGAGGCAGTGGGAGACTGGTGGCATGACGCTCCACATCACCGGCGACGCCGCCGCCGACGGCCTGCTCACGAACAATCCCCTCGCACTGCTCATCGGCATGCTGCTGGATCAGCAGGTCCCGATGGAGACCGCGTTCGCGGGGCCGCTGAAGATCCAGCAGCGGGTCGGAGCGCTGGATGCCGCGACCCTGGCCGGCTACGACCCCGAGGCGTTCGCCGCGGTGTTCTCGCAGACCCCGGCGGTGCACCGGTTCCCCGGTTCGATGGCCGCTCGCGTGCAGGCGCTGAGTGCCGCGATCCAGCAGGAGTGGGGCGGCGATGCCGCGGCGCTGTGGACCCGGGGCGACCCGGACGGCCGAGAGGTGCTGCGCAGGCTGAAGGCGCTTCCGGGTTTCGGGGAGCAGAAGGCAAAGATCTTCCTGGCGCTGCTGGGCAAGCAGTACGGCTACACCGGCGCCGGCTGGCGTGAGGCGGCCGGTGCCTACGGCGAGGAGGGATCGTTCCGCAGCGTGGCGGACATCACCTCCGCCGAGTCGCTGACCAAGGTGCGCGAGCACAAGCGCGCGATGAAGGTTGACGCGGGCCGGGTCAATGCTCCGAAGGAGCGTTGAGGCGGCCCGCACAGCCCCGAACGCCGAGCGCCGAGACTACGCCCCGTTCAGACGCTCGGCCAGATAAGCGTGCAGACCCTCGAGGGACACTCGCTCCTGCGCCATCGTGTCCCGATCGCGCACGGTGACCGCGCGGTCCTCGAGCGAGTCGAAATCGATGGTGACGCAGAACGGGGTGCCGATCTCGTCCTGGCGGCGGTAGCGACGGCCGATGGCACCGGCGTCGTCGAAGTCGACGTTCCATTCGCCGCGCAGGTCGGCGGCCACCTCGCGGGCGATGGGCGAGAGCTGCTCATTGCGTGACAGCGGCAGGACCGCCACCTTCACCGGCGCCAGGCGCGGGTCCAGCTTGAGCACCGTGCGGGTGTCGGTGCCGCCCTTCGCGTTGGGCACCTCTTCTTCGCGGTACGCGTCGACGAGGAACGCCATCATGGCCCGGGTCAGGCCGAAGGACGGCTCGATGACGTACGGCGTGTAGCGCTCACCGCTGGCCTGGTCGAAGTACGACAGGCTCTGACCGGACGCCTCGGAGTGGCTCTTCAGGTCGTAGTCGGTGCGGTTGGCGATGCCCATGAGCTCGCCCCACTGCTTGCCGGGGAATCCGAACTCGTACTCGACGTCGATCGTGCCGGCCGAGTAGTGCGCGCGCTCGTCCTTCGGCACGTCGAAGCGGCGCATGTGCGCGGGATCGATGCCCAGGTCGACGAACCAGTTCCAGCACGCCTCCACCCAGTGCTCGAACCATTCCTGCGCCTCGGCGGGCGGGACGAAGTACTCGATCTCCATCTGCTCGAACTCGCGGGTGCGGAAGATGAAGTTGCCCGGGGTGATCTCGTTGCGGAACGCCTTGCCCACCTGACCGACGCCGAACGGGGGCTTCTTGCGGGCCGCGGTGACCACGTTGGAGAAGTTCACGAAGATGCCCTGCGCCGTCTCGGGGCGCAGGTAGTTCAGGCCGGACTCGTCGTCCACGACACCGAGGTAGGTCTTCATCAGGCCCGAGAAGGCCTTCGGCTCGGTGTACTGACCCTTCACGCCGCAGTTCGGGCAGGGGATGTCGGCCAGGCCGTTCTCGGCCGTGCGGCCCTTGCGCGCTTCGAAGTCCTCGATGAGGTTGTCGGCGCGGAAGCGACGGTGGCAGTTCAGGCACTCCACGAGGGGATCGGTGAAGGTGGCGACATGGCCGGAGGCCTCCCAGACGCGCTTGGGCAGGATCACCGACGAGTCCAGTCCCACCATGTCACCGCGGCCGCGCACGAAGGTCTGCCACCACTGGCGGCGGATGTTCTCCTTCAGCTCCGTGCCGAGTGGGCCGTAATCCCATGCCGAGCGGGATCCGCCGTAGATCTCGCCGGCCTGGAAGACGAACCCCCGGTGACGTGCGAGGGCGATGACCTTGTCGAGGCGGGACTGCTCGGCCACGGTGGCTCCAATGGTCGGGTGTGGGGTGAGGTTCGTCCAGAGCGCGATGCGTCGAAGCGGCGTGCGCCGCTGGACCGCGAGGGCGGGAGCCGCGCCTCAGGAGGTGCTGCGCGGCATCCCCAATCCTACCGATCGAGCTGGCGATCGAGGTTCACGGCCGCGTTGATCAGGGAGAGGTGACTGAACGCCTGGGGGAAGTTGCCCAGCTGCTCACCGGTCAGCCCGATCTCCTCGGCGTACAGGCCCAGGTGGTTGGCGTAGGTGAGCATCTTCTCGAAGGTGAGCTGGGCCTCCTCGAGGCGCCCGGAACGGGCCAGCGCGTCGACGTACCAGAACGAGCACAGCGTGAAGGTCCCCTCCGATCCGCGCAGGCCGTCGGGGGAGGCGGCCGGGTCGTACCGGTAGACCAGACTGTCCGAGACGAGCTCCTCGTCGATCGCGCGCAGGGTGGACAGCCACATCGGGTCGCGCGGCGAGATGAAGCCCATCACCGGCATGACCAGCACCGACGCATCCAGCACCGTGGTGGCCTGGTGCTGCACGAACGCGCCGCGCTCGGCATCCCACGCCTTCGTCATCACCTGCGCGTAGATCGCATCCCGTTCCTTGCGCCAGCGGAGGATATCGGCGGGTCGGCCCCCGACTTCGGCCAGACGGATGCCGCGGTCCAACGCCACCCAGCACATGAAGCGGCCGAAGGTGAACTTCTGGGCGCCGCCGCGGGTCTCCCAGACACCCTCGTCGGCACGGTCCCAGTTGTCGCAGACCCAGTCCAGCATGCGACCGACCTCGGTCCACCCGGCGTGGGGCAGCTGAAGCCCGTGCTCGCTTGCGAGCTGGATGGAGTCCATCGCCTCGCCGTAGATGTCCAGCTGGAGCTGGTCGGCCGCGCCGTTGCCGATGCGGACGGGGGCCGAGCCGCGGTAGCCGCGCAGACTGTCCAGTCGCTCTTCGACCAGGTCGGATGAGCCGTCGACGCGGTACATGATCTTCAGCGGCCCGGACTCGTCCCCGGCGCTCTCCTGCACCCGATCGGTCAGCCACGAGACGAAGGCCTCGGCCTCCTCGTCGTACCCCAGGCCGAGGAGGGCGTGGACCGAGAACGAGGCGTCGCGGATCCACGTGTAGCGGTAGTCCCAGTTCCGCTCACCGCCGATCTGCTCGGGCAGACCCGCGGTCGGTGCGGCCACGAGCGCGCCGCTGGGCGCATAGGTGAGCAGCTTGAGCGTGATCGCGGACCGGTTGACCATCTCGCGCCAGCGCCCGCGATACGTGGAGCGGTTGCTCCAGTCGCGCCAGAACCGGGTGGTCTCCAGGTACATGGCCTCCAGCTCGGCGACGGGAACCCGCGACGGCTCGGCGCCTCCGGTCTCCAGGATCACGCCGGTGCTGTCCCCTGCCGAGAGGGTGCCGTACATCTTCAGCCCGTTGCCGGCCAGCTCGATCCGGCCGGCCCGTTCTCCGTCGTGCCGGACGACGTCGCCGACCCGGTGCACGGTCAGCGACTGGCCGCCGCCGGTGAAACGGATGCCGTTCTCGGCTGCGGTCTCCACGGTGTGCGCGGCCCGGCCGTAGTCGAAGCGGGGCTGGATCTCGCCCTCGAACGACATGGTGCCGCGCACGACGTTGATCAGCCGCGCGATGCGGTGCCGGTCGGTGGCCTCCTCGCCGGCGATGGGCATGAAGTCGATGACCTCGCCGACGCCCTCCTCGGTGAGGAACCGCGTGACGAGGATCGCCGTGTCCGGCAGGTACAGCTGGCGCGTGACGTAATGGTCGGCGGCCGGGCGGATGCGGCAGAAGCCGCCGCGCTCGGCGTCCAGCAGCGACCCGAAGATGCTCGGCGAGTCGAAGCGCGGCGCGCAGAACCAGTCGATCGTGCCCTGCGTGTCGACCAGCGCTGCGGTCTGCAGATCGCCGATCAGCCCGTGGTCCGCGATGTTCGGATACTCAGCCATGAGCCACCTCTCCCCCGCTCATCGTGGCATCACGGCCGCGCCGCCGCACGTGCGCGCGCGGTGTGCGCGGTCTCAGCCGAATCCGCACCAGTCGGCGACCCAGGTGAGGATGGCACCGCGCATGTCCTCCGACGCGGCCAGTTCGATCTGTCCGTCTGCGCCGTCCAGCTCCACTTCGACCGTGAAGATCGTGCCTCGCTTGTCCTCCTGCACCGCGTGCGGATCGCATCGCAGCGGGAGGAGCGGAACGTGCACCTCGAGCGGTGCGGCATCCGTGGCGGTGACCGCGACGCCGAGCGGGAACGTGTCCGCCGTGCTGCCCGGTCCGGCGGCGAACGTGAGGAGGTTCGTCGTCTGGATGCCGACGATCCTCACCGCGCCCCGTCCCGTGGGCTTCACCTCGAGCACGAGATCCGCGGCTTCGCCGGCGGGCGACGGGGTGAACGACGCGAGGCTGAGGGCCGCGGCATCCGTCACCGCCTCAGCCCGGCACTCACGCTCGTGGAGCGGTCCGAGGAAGTCCAGCGGGTCATCGATCGGCACTTCGGCCCGCACGTCGCCGGCGCCGGCGGTGTAGTCCACCCGCACCGAACCGGCCCCGGAGTCGGAGACGCCGCAGTCCATCGCGGGCAGCTGCACACGGATGTCGACCGTGCCGCCGGCGCGGACGAGCGACTCGCGCTCCAGCACCCGCCCGGCCGGGGCGGCGAACCGCGGGTCGCGCACCGCGACGGCTCCGATCGTCAGGTCGTGGTCAGTGCCGTTGTGCACCTCGACCTGCGCCTGCCGCGCGGCCACGTCGGAGCGCAGCTGCACGAGCTGGACCGTCACCCCGGCGGGCAGACCCGCGGGAGCGGACGCCTCCGGCGTCGCGGTCGCGGAGCAGCCCGCGAGCAGGATGAGCGCCGCGGCGGATGCTGCGGCGAGGCCGCGTGCCCGTGCGCCGACCCCGCGCGCAAGGTGTCCCCGCATCCTCCTCGCCCCCTCCCGCGTGCGGACGGCGCGCTCGTCGGCCGCCCCCGGTGTTCACTTGCCCTAGATGTACACCGAATCGCGCTTCTGGTGTACATCCAGGGCAAGTGAACAGAAAGGGGAGAGGGCGCGCGGGGGGGCGAGCGCGCGACGGGAGAGAGGGCGCGGGGCGCGGCTACCGGCGGATGATCTCGCGCTGCACGGTGAAGTCCTCCAGCGCGACCGGGTCGATCTCCACGCCGAGACCTGCGCCGGTCGGCACGCGGACGTGCCCGTCCTCGAGCACCGCGGGCTCGGTCACGATGTCACGCGCGTAGAAGCGGTTCGAGGCCGACACGTCGCCGGGCAGCGTGAAGCCCGGCAGCGCGGCGAGCGCCGCGTTCGCGGCGCGCCCGATGCCGGTCTCGAGCATGCCGCCGCACCACACCGGGATCCCGGCATCCACGCACAGGTCGTGGATGCCAAGCGCCTCCAGATACCCGCCCACGCGGCCGGCCTTGATGTTGATCACGGATGCCGAGCCCAGGGCGATCGCGTCGACGGCGGCCTTCTCGGACACGATGGACTCGTCCAGGCACACCGGGGTGCGCAGGTGCCGGGACAGCGTGGCATGGTCCACGAGGTCGTCCTCCTGCAGCGGCTGCTCGATGAGCAGCAGGTCGAAGCGGTCCAGCTCGGCCAGCGTGTCCACGTCGGCGAGCGTGTAGGCGGAGTTCGCATCGACCTGGAGCGGGATCGGGCCGAACGCGTCCCGCACCGCTGCGGTCTCGGCGACATCGCGCCCCGGCTTGATCTTGATCTTGATGCGCACGTAGCCCTCGTCCAGATACCCGCGGACGACCTCCACCAGGGCGGCGGGGTCCCGCTGGATCCCCACCGACACCCCGGAGGGAACCCGGTCCCGCACGGCGCCGAGGTATTCGCCGAACGCCCGCCCCTCGCTGCGCAGCGCGGCGTCGAGCACCGCGAGCTCGATGCCGGCCTTGGCCATCCGGTGACCGACGAAGGGTCGCAGCACGACGGGGACTTCCTCCGGTGCCAGCGTGTGCCGGTCCAGCAGCGCGGGGATCAACCAGCGGAGCGAGGCATCCCACGCGCCCTGCGTGTACTCGCTGGAGTACAGCGGTGCGGCTCCGGTGACGATCTCGCCCCACCCGTCGCCGTCTGCCGTGAGCGCGCGCACCAGGATGACCTCGCGCACGGTCTCGGTGCCGAAAGACGTCGTGAACGGGGAGACGAGCGGGATCTGCAGGACGCGCAGCTCGAAGCCCTCGAGACAGACGGACGGCGCGGGTCGAGCGAGCGGCATGCGCCCAGGCTAGTCCGCCGTCAGCGCGCGGAGGCGTCCGTCGACCGGCACGAACGTGGACCGCGCGCGGCGGGGACGCTTTCCGCGTCGCACCCGATCCCCCCGGGTACCCTGGATCGCCCGCGCGATGGTGTGAACGAGCGTGCGCATAGCCGCCTCCTCTGCGTCGCGAACGCGACCTCTGCAGCGAGGAGTCCGGGCCGGGCGCCCAGATACATGCGGCCTCAGTCGAACGGAGAACCCTGCACGTCGTCCGGGCGCCGCGGGCGAAGTGCCGCAGGCGACGGCCACGGCAGCGCATACCGGTCCACCGGGACGTCTATCGCTCCGAAGTCGTCGGTCTGCACGACCACCCGGCCGGCCTCG
Organism: Microbacterium sp. zg.B48; assembly: GCF_024623505.1. Lineage (NCBI taxonomy): Bacteria > Bacillati > Actinomycetota > Actinomycetes > Micrococcales > Microbacteriaceae > Microbacterium > Microbacterium sp. zg.B48. The sequence goes on along the minus strand of NZ_JANJFE010000006.1, from coordinate 79,442 downwards.
CCCGCGGCGCCGGGAGTGACCTCGACCAGCTTGACCCGGAGCGGACCGGCCGCTTCGCGCTCCAGCATCCACACCTCGGCGAGCCACGACAGCCCGCGGGTTTCCAGCGTCGCCTCCGCCTCGAGCCAGTCCACAGGGCCGGATGCCGCGTGCCCGAGCAGATCGACGGCGACCCAGTACTCGCCCTCCGGGCGGATCCAGCCCACCAGCTCGCCGTCGTCACGGCGGTGCGGTGTCCAGTCGGGTGGGATCATGCCGTTCACGCTACCGACCGAGGTGGGCGCGCGGCCCGAGCACCAGCCACGCGGCCGAGCGGCACCGCACGCGGCCCGAGCGGCACCGCGCGGCCCGAGCGGCATCGCACGCTCACGGACGCACGAACAGGTACCCGCGCTCGTCGTCGAAGCCGCCGACCACCAACCCCGCAGCGAGGCGGCTGAGGCAGCCTTCCCGCACCCGGACGCGCCAGGCCGCGGCATCCGTCGCCGATTCGCGTCGAAGGGTCTCGATGTCGCGCGGCACCGCCACCGTTGCGACGACGTGCTCGTCGGGCGGGGTCGGCACCGGCGGGGCCGCAAGAGCCCACGACACCAGGAGCCGGTCGGTCTCGTCGCCCCGGTTGACTTCGTCGTCCATGGGTCCGTAGTGATCGACCAGGTACTCGCTCACGCGTGCGCCGAGGACCCGCAGGTTGAAGTGCGCGTTGCGCGCCACGAGCGGATCGAATGTCCAGGTGATGTGCCCGACGCCGCGGTCCAGCGCCCACTGGCGCTGATGCTGCTTCAGCACGCGCCCCAGTCCTCGACTCTGCAGCCCGGGTAGCACCCCGGTGATGTGCGAGTGCATCGAACGCGCCGCCGGCGCCGCGAAGAACGCGATCGACGCCCCCACCATCCGCTCGCCGTCGTAAAGGCCGACGACGTAGTTGCCGGAGTGCTCCAGCGCGCGGACCAGGTTCCCCGGCATCGCGTCGCGCTCCCCCGCCCACACCCGCCGGAGGACCTCCGCGGCCTCCTGGATCTGCGCGATCGTCTCCAGCGGACGGATCCCGATTGCGTCCTGAGAAGACTCGGATGCCGCATCCCGATCGTCGTGTGCCATGCGCTCAGTCTGCCGCGCGCGATGCGTCCACAGCAGCCCGGCGGTCGGGGACCCCTCTTCGCGCCGATAGCCTGAAGCAATGAGATCGGATGAGGACGAACGCCGGCGCCTCACCCGAATGCCCCGGCAGGGGGCTATCGTCGCGGTCCTCGCCGTCGCCGGTCTGTGCTCCTCGTTCATGTTCACCCTGGTCGTGCCGATCCAGGCGCGACTGCCCGAGCTGCTGAACGCGAGCCGCGAGGACACCGCCTGGGTGGTCACCTCGACGCTGCTCGCCGCGGCCGTGATCACCCCGATCGCGGGGCGACTGGGCGACATGTACGGCAAGCGGCGGATCGTCCTGGTGCTGATGGCCGTGATGATCACGGGCTCGGTCATTGCCGCCCTGTCGACGGGAATCGTCGGCGTCATCATCGGTCGCGCGCTGCAGGGCGCCGTGACCGGCGTCATCCCGCTGGGCATCGCGATCCTCCGCGACGTGCTCCACGAGAAGCGCGTCGACTCCGCGATCGCGCTGATCAGCGCCACCCTCGGTGTGGGCGGAGCGCTCGGGCTCCCGATCAGCGCGCTGATCACGGAGCGCAGCGACTGGCATCTGCTGTTCTGGTTCGCGGCCGGCCTCGGCGTCATCGTCTTCGTGCTGGTCCTGTGGATCGTGCCGGTGAGCGTGCTGCGCACCGCCGGACGCTTCGACTACATCGGCGCCGCCGGGCTCGCCGTCGGGCTCATCGGCATCCTGCTGGCCATTTCGCGCGGGAACGAGTGGGGCTGGGGCTCCCCCGCCGTGCTCGCCACCGGCCTGGGCGGCCTGGTCGTCCTGCTGGCCTGGGGATGGTTCGAGCTGCGCATCCCGGAGCCGCTCCTGGACCTGCGGGTCGCGGCACGACCGGCAGTGCTGCTGACGAACATCGCCTCGGTGGCGATGGGATTCTCGCTGTTCGCCTCCAACGTGATCTACCCGCAGATCCTCGAGCTGCCGGTGGCCACCGGCGCGGGCTTCGGATTGTCGCTTCTGGCCGCGAGCTTCATCATCATGCCCTCCGGGATCGTGATGATGGTGCTCTCCCCGGTCGCAGGGCGCCTGGCGCGCCGCACCGGGCCGAAGCTGCTGCTGGTGATCGGCGCGATCGCACTGGTCGTGGCGTACGGGTTCACCCTGCTGTTCTCGTCCGAGGTGTGGCACATCCTCATCGCGAACCTCCTGATCGGGGTGGGCATCGGCTTCGGCTTCGCATCGATGCCGATGCTGATCATGCGGTCGGTCCCGCAGAGCGAGACGGGCGCTTCCAATGGCCTGAACGCGCTGTTCCGGTCGCTGGGAACCAGTTCCGCGGCCGCGGTGGTCGGTGCGGTGCTGGCCGGCTACTCCGTGGAGTTCGAGGGGATGCCGACGCCGACGCCGACGGCCTTCTCCCTGTCGTTCATCCTCGGCGGTGCGGCCGCGGTCATCGCGCTCGTCGTCGCGCTGTTCATCCCCGCCAAGCGCGCACCGCAGGAGCGGCACCCCTCCCTTCGCGACTGACGGAGGATTAGCCTGGCGCCATGAGCACTGACGATGGCGTCGAGCGGGGCCCCACCGTCCCCCCGGATGACGGGTCACGTCCGGGGGCGGAAGTCCGCACGCCGGTGGAGGACGGCGCCGACCACGACAGCCGGTTCTTCGGGCAGCCGTGGGCGCTGGCGCACGTGTTCGGCGTCGAGATGTGGGAGCGGTTCAGCTTCTACGGCATGCAGGGCATCCTGCTCATCTACATGTACTACTCCGTCGCCGAGGGCGGCCTGGGGGTCCCGGAGGTCATCGCCACGGGCATCGTCGGGGCCTACGGCGGGGCGGTGTACCTCTCCACGATTCTGGGCGCATGGCTGGCCGACCGCCTGTTCGGGTCGGAGCGCGTGCTGTTCGTCAGCGCGATCGTGATCATGTGCGGGCACATCGCGCTCGCACTGCTGCCGGGATACGTGGGTCTGGGCATCGGCCTGGTGCTGGTCGCGGTCGGCTCGGGCGGCCTGAAGGCCAACGCGACCTCGGTGGTCGGAACCCTCTACTCCGAGGATGACCCGCGACGGGATGCCGGCTTCTCCCTGTTCTATCTCGGCATCAACCTGGGCGCGTTCTTCGGTCCGCTGCTGACCGGTCTGCTGCAGACCACCTGGGGCTTCCACTGGGGCTTCGGGCTGGCGGCGGCGGGCATGGCGTTGGGGCTGCTGCAGTATTCGTTCGGCCGCAAGCAGCTGCCCGCGGCATCCCGTGCCGTGCCCAACCCGCTGCCGCGCGCACGCTACGGCGCGGTGATCGGCATCGCCGTCGCGGGGGCCGTCGTCCTGGTCGCTCTGGTGCTGCTGGGGGTGATCCGCGCCGACAACCTCGCCGGGGTGGTGATCATCGCCACGGTCATCGCCACCATCGCCTACTTCGCGGTGATCCTCTCCAGCCGCCGGATCAGCGCCACCGAGCGGTCACGCGTGCTCGGTTTCATCCCGCTGTTCATCGTCAGCGTCGGGTTCTGGTCGCTGTACCAGCAGCAGTTCACCGTGCTGACCGTGTACTCGGACAAGCGCCTCGACCGCTCGATCTTCGCGTGGGAGATGCCGGTGTCGTGGGTCCAGTCGATCAACCCGATCTTCATCATCGTGCTTTCCGGCGTCTTCGCCGCGGTGTGGACCAAGCTCGGCACCCGCCAGCCCTCGACGCCGATCAAGTTCGGCCTCGGCGCGATCGTCATGGGCGCCGCGTTCCTGCTGTTCCTGCCGTGGGCGAACGGGGCGCCCAACAGCACGCCGCTGCTGGCGATCGTCGGCATCCTGCTGGTGTTCACGATCGCCGAGCTGCTCATCTCGCCGGTGGGGCTGTCGGTGACCACGAAGCTGGCCCCGAAGGTCTTCCACACGCAGATGATCGCGCTGTTCTTCCTGTCCATCGCGCTCGGCACGGCCCTGGCCGGGTGGCTCGCGCAGTTCTACGATCCCGAGAACGAGGTGCCGTACTTCACGTCGCTCGGCTTCGTGGCGATCGGGCTGGGCGCCGCGCTCCTGTTCGCGGTGAAGCCGGTGCTGGCGCTGATGAAGGGCGTCCGCTGACCGGCGTCCCCGCTGACCCCGTCCCGCGAGAGCGGACGGGCACCGCGAGACAGCGGAGTTCTGTCCCGGGCTGGTGGCGGCTATCCGGTCTGGCGGGTGTGATCCGATGCGGCCAGCTGTTCCGCGGCTTTGCGAGCGCCGCGCACCGCGACCGCGACGCTCATCAGCGTGGGGTTCATCGCGTTCGCGGTCGGGATCACGCCGTTGCCCCCCACGATCAGGCCGTCGACGCCCCACACCCGCGACCACGGGTCCGCGACCGACGTGCCGTCGTCGGCCTCCCCCATCCGCATGGTGCCCATGTAGTGCAGGCTCGACCCGTTCGGCAGGAGCCGGGGCTCCGCGATGAACGTGCCCAGCGCGTTGCCCGCGCGGCGCAGCCGCTCGGTGGCCGCCGCGATCTCGGCGTTCTCGGCATCCGTCAGCTCGTACTCGATCGTCATGTTCGGAAACCCCCGGTAGTCCAGCTCCTCGTCCGAGAACGTCACGCCGTCCTGGAACCGCGGGCGTTTGCGCATGCCGTAGCCCATATTCACGTAGCCCCAGCGGTTGCCCGCGGCCGGGTGCGACGGGTCCAACGGGAACGGCGGGTTCTCGGCGTACATGACCTGCAGCGAGAAGGGATGGTCCGGCTCCGAGAACGGGATGCGGTTGACCGCCGCGACCGGGTCGGCCGGGTTCACCGAGCGTCGGGCGATCTCGGCGTCCAGATCGGCCTCGGACGCGAACCGTCCGATCTTGTCCGGATCGAGAGCGACCGTGGAGATCACGACGGGGTGCTCGGTGAGATAGCGGCCGAGCGCCGGCGGCCTGATGCCGGACGCCCACAGCAGCTGCGGTGAGCGGAACGCGTCGGCGGCGACGACGACGAGATCCGCCGGCACGACACGCGTCTCGCGGGTGCGGAGGTCCTCGACCGTGACGCCGACCGCCCGACCGTCCTGCACCTCGACACGGCGCACCAGCGTGAGATCGCGCAGCTCGAACCGGGCGCTCAACGGCGACTCCGGGTCGATGAGGGGCCCGAGCACCATGTCCGCCCCGGCCCAGCGCATGGTGCCGTCCGGCTGCGGGTCGCCGGCGACGGGCAGGGTGCTCGGCCCGTAGCCGTCGGGCAGTTCACCGGCGTACTCCTCCTCGAGCAGCGACCGGATGCCTGCACCGACCGCCGAGTCCGCGAACGCCGCGCTCTGGACGTGCAGCAGGTCCTTGGCGACCTCGAGCAGGTCGTGCCATTCGTCATCGGCGATGAACGGGATCTTCTCGCTGAAGGCGGGCGCCGGTGTCGCGCAGGTCCAGTGCGCCCCCTGCCCGCCGACGTTGGTCGCGGCCGCCACGGCCGGAAAGGTCGGCGCGTGCGCGGAGCCGTCCCCGCCGAAGTCGAGGAGGTGCGTGCCCTGTCGCGCCGTGAACATGCCCTCCACCACAGCACCGGCCGGGATGCCCAGCGACTCCCGCAGCTCCCCCGCCTGCGGGCCCTGCGACATCTCGCGCGCACGTTCCTTCTCGGCGGGGTCGGCGATGTTGCGCACACTCTCACCCGGGATCGCGGTCAGCTGCGGACCCGCCTCGAACATCACCACGTGCGCGTCCGGCAGCTGCTCCAGGAGCATCCGCGCGTACGCGGAGCCGATCGGTCCGCTGCCGACGACGGCGATGGTGGCGTGGTGCGACATGGTGTCTCCTTCGGGACGAGCTCGGGTGCTCAGGCGATCGCGGACTCGGCCGCAGCCGTCGACGGCGCGTCGCGCTCGTCGGACAGGCGCCCCGGCGGAAGCAGGAGGGACGCGACGATACCCACCACGTAGGCAAGTGCGAGGCCGATGAAGATCGGCGCGAGCACCCCGGAATACAGTTCGGCCACCTGGGTCTGAACGGCCGGGGATGCGGCTGCCACGGCCTGCGGAGTGAGGGTCGCGGCATCCAGCGACGCCGGCAGTCCCGCGGTCACCCCCACCCCGATCAGGCCCCCGACGATCGCAGTGGCCGTGGTGGAGCCGACCTGCCGGACGAGGCTGACGGTGGCCGTCACACTGCCCGTGTCCGAACGCGACGCGGCGCTCTGCGCCACCGCCACGATGATGTTCATGAACGACCCCGTGCCGATGCCGACCAGCCCCATCGCCAGCATCGGCACCCACAGCGGCATCCCGGCCGGCAGGAATGCCATGACGAGCAGGCCGATCGCGGCCGCGGAGGTGCCGAAGATGGGGAAGGCCCGGTACCGGCCCGTGCGGCTCGCGAGCGATCCGGTGACGAGCGTGCTGACCAGCATCCCGAACACGGTCGCGATGGGCACCAGCCCGGACACGGTGGCCGACGTGCCGTACGCCATCTGAATGAAGGTCGGCACGTAGGAGACGACGGAGAAGAGGCCGACGCCGATCACGGTGGACAGGACGATGCAGAACAGGATCGTGCGATTGGCGAAGTGCCGCAGCGGCACCACCGGCTCCGACACCCGCAGCTCGATCGCGATGAAGGCGGCAAGACCGACGATCGCCACCAGCGCGGCCACGAGCACCGGGACGCCGCTGTCGCCGCCCGCGCTGGCCCAACCGGCTCCGAGCACGAACGCGGTGACCGTGATGCCGAGCACCACCGCTCCCCCGATGTCGAACCGCCGGGCGGACCTCCCGGCGATGTGCGGCACCGCGACGACCGCGAGCGCCAGCGCCAGCATGCCGATCGGGATGTTCATCCAGAAGATCCAGCGCCAGCCCCACGCGTCGGTGATCAGACCGCCGGCAAGCGGTCCGACCAGGATCGCGATGGGGAAGGCCGCCCCGATCAGGGAGAGGATGCGGGGACGTTCCCGTGGGGTGGTGACCTCGCCCACGATCGTCTGCGGCATGAGGTGGAGTCCGGCGGACCCGATGCCCTGCGCGACGCGGGCGGTGGCCAGCTGCGTGATGTCCTGAGCGAGGCCGCAGAAGAGCGAGGCGATGATGAACAGCGCCAGGCTCGCCAGGAAGACCAGGCGTGCGCCGACCAGGTCGGCCAGCTTGCCGAGCACCGGCAGAAGCACCGTGCTGGCCAGCGTGTACGAGACGATGACCCAGCTCATGTGCTCGACGGCGCCCAGCTCGCCGGCGATCGTCGCCAGCGAGGTCGCGACGACGGTGTGGTCGAGGGCGCCGAGGAACGACACGGTCAGCAGTGCGACGATGAGGAGGCGGAGCCTCCAGGGAGAAAGCGGCATACGCGATTCACCCGAACGATCGGGCCGTCGACGCGACGGTGTGTGCCCCCCGCGCGACGTCACGCGAGGGAACGGATCCGGGGGATCCCGACGTCATGTCAATCCTAAACGCGCTTTAGCGCAAAAGCAACATAAGTCAGCGGGATCGCATCCGCGACCGCGGTCGGGCCGGCGACACCGCGGGAACGCGGACGGGCGAACCTACGGACCCGATCAGCTCACCGATCCCCTCGACCACCATGCGCACCTCATCGCCTTCGCGCAGCGGCGGCGGGATCAGCGCGCCGGCACGCCCCCACAGCTCGCCGAGGCACCCGCCGTTGCCGACGGTCCCCGACCCGAGCACATCTCCCGCGACGACCTTCGAGTTGCGCGCGGCATAGGCCACCAGTTCGGGGAACGGCCAGCCCATGTTCGAGACCAGATCCGCGCCGATCAGTGCGTCGTTCACGTACACCTCGGCGCGCACCGCGAGGAACCCGTCCTCGTCGAGGAAGGGGGCCAGCTCATCGGCGCTGACGATCCATGGACCGAGCGAGGTGCCGAAGTCCTTGCCTTTCGCGGGCCCGAGGCGCACCTTCATCTCGCGGGCCTGCAGGTCCCGCGCGGACCAGTCGTTCATGATCGTGTAGCCGAAGATGTGGGATGCCGCGGCATCCGGTGTCAGGTTCGACCCGTCCGATCCGGGCACGCCGCCGACGACGACGGCGAGCTCCAGCTCGAAGTCCAGTCGCTCGGTGACCGGCGGGCGCACCGCCTCGCCGGGCCCCAGGACGGTGTGCGGATTCGTGAAGTAGAACGTGGGGGCGTCGTACCATTCCTCGGCGACGTGGCTTGTTCCCTCGACTCCCGCGCTCACCCCCTCGACGTGCTCCTCGAACGCGACGAAGTCGCGGATGGCCGCCGGCACCAGCGGCGCGAGCAGCCGGACGTCGTCGAGGCGCTGACCGGCCGAGTGGTCCGCGCGCAGGACCAGCGCCTGCGCGGCGAGGACTCCCCGAGTCAGAACGTCGGCGACGGTCAGCCCGTGCGGGAACGGCACCACCCGCTCATCGATCACGAATCCCTCGCCGATCGCACCGTCCGCGACCCAGCGCGCGACCCTCATGCGTGCACCAGCGCTTTCAGGAGCGTCTGGGCGTTGCCGCCCAGGATGCGTGCGGCCAGTTCTGCCGGCAGCCCGGCGCCCCGCACGAACGTGACCGGGTCATCCAGTCCCATATCGAACGGGTAGTCGCTGCCGAGCAGGACCTGGGATCCGCCGGCCACCTCGACCAGCGTGCGCAGGTCGTGCGGGTCGTGCACGACGGTGTCGAACCAGATCCTGCGCAGGTAGCTGGCCCACTGCCGCTGGACACCCTGCGCGTCCATGTCGGCCAGCCGCACCCGCACATCCGTGAGCTTCGGGATCCGCGCGCCCACCATCGGCCCGGAGACGGCGAGGCTCTCGGCACCGTTGCGCAGCAGCTCCAGCTCCGCCGCCGCGCGCACTCCGTCGGCGGCGCGCCGCTGCACCTCCTCGTGGAGGGCGGGCAGCAGCACGTGAGCGTGCACATCGGTGACGGCGACGGAGTCGATCGCCTCCGTCATACCGGCTCCGCCATCTTCTGAGCGATCCCGAAGATCAGTCCGCCGGCGTCCGCGTCCCGGTTGCCGTCGATCTGCCACTGGCCGAGCTGTACGGATGCCTCCACCACCGCCTTCGCACGCGGGAGGCGTCGGGCATGGAACTGGTCCCAGAGCTCCTGGTCGACGGCATCCCGCTGGGTGAGCAGCTCGGCCAGGACGAACGCATCCTCCAGCCCCTGTGCGGCACCCTGCGCGATGGTCGGGGGGCAGCTGTGCGCGGCATCCCCGATCACCACGACGCGGCCACGGTTCCACGAAGCGTCCAGGATGTGCTGCGTGAACCAGGTGTAGTTCGCGTGCGCGCCGTCTGCGAGGTCCGCGCGGATCGAGTTCCACGGTCCGTCATAGGCGCGGGATTCCTCGAGCATGATGCGGGTGGCATCCTCGTCGGAGGTGCCGAACCGGTCCTGCGCCTTCTCCACCAGGAACGCGTACATGCTGTCCTGACCCGTCGGCGTGTACCCGGCGATGTAGACCGGACCGCCGTAGTACAGCTCGCTGCGCTCCACCTCGGCCGGACGGGAGACGAACGTGCGCCAGATCCCCATGCCGGTGGGCTGCGGTTTCGTGTCGATGCCCATCAGGTCCCGCACGGTGGAGTGCAGGCCGTCGGCGCCGATCAGCAGGTCGTAGTGACCCGCCGACTCGTCGTCGACGAACACCTCGACCGCGCCGTCCGCCCGATCGTCGACGCCGGTGATCCTCCGGCCGAAGTGCACCCCCGCGCCGGCCCGCTGCGCGTGCTCGAGCAGGATCCGAGCGAGGTCGGCGCGCGGCATCCCCATCGCCGACGGGTAATCCGGCCCGCCCGTCTTCACGTCGGGCAGGGCTGCGACGATGGGTGCTCCGGGGCCGGGGGCGCGCAGGTTCAGACCCTCGAACGCGTAGCCCGCCGCACGGATGTCCTCCCATACGCCGATCGCGTCGAATACGCGCAGGGCGTTGCCCTGCAGCGAGATGCCGGACCCCAGCGCGCTCAGCTCGGGCTTGGCTTCGAACACGTCGACGGCGATGCCGGCCTTCGCGAGCTGGATGGCTGCGGCCAGCCCCGCGACGCCGCCTCCGGCGATGGCGGCCTTCTTCACTGCGGTCATGTCGGGAACCTCTCTGTTCTCGTACGGTGCTGATCTTCGGGTGAGGTCGCGACCTACAGGATCGCGACGGGGTTGATGGGTGATCCGACCGCGCCGGTGATCGGCAGGGGCGGCGCGGAGAGGAGGAAGTCGTACCGCCCCGAGGCGGCACACGCCTCGGCGAGCGCCTCGAGGTCCCACATCTCGCCGATGGTCAAGCCGATGTTCGGGATCACCACCTGGTGAAGGGGCTGGAACGCGGGCACGTCGAACTCGTTGGGACGCACCTCGAAACCCCACGTGTCGGTGGCGATCGCCGCGATCTCGGTGCGGTGCAGCCACCCGGCGGTCGTGAGCGAGAGCCCGGGCGCGGGCCCGCCGGCGTAGTCGCCCCAGCCGTCGCGGCGTGCGCGGGCGAGCTGACCGGTGCGGACCAGGACGATGTCGCCGCGGCCGATCGTCACGCCCTCGGCCCGCGCGGTCGCGTCGAGGTCCGCCGTGGTGATCGCGTAGCCGTCGGGCAGTTCGCCGGTCTCGGGCTGCAGGTGGCGGCCGACGTCGAGCAGCACTCCGCGCGAGACGATGACGGATGCCGCGTGCTCGATGCCCGTGACGAGGTCCCCCTCGCTGGTGACCACGTCGCCGGCCCGGCGACCGTTCCAGGCCATGCCGTGATCGAAGATGTGGCCGAGGCCGTCCCACTGCGTGGAGCACTGCAGGGGCATGGAGATGACGTCGTCCGCTCCGCCGATGCCGTGCGGGAAACCCTGGTTGCCGCGTTCGGCGTCGACGCCGGTGTCGGTCATCGTGTGCACCGGATTGGTCCGGCGGCGCCACCCCTTCTGCGGCCCGTTCGTGTCGAAGGACTGCGACAGCGAGACGACCGCACCCTCACGCACGAGCGCGGCCGCCTCGATCCGCTTGGCGGAGTCGATCAGATTGAGGGTGCCGAGCACGTCGTCTGGTCCCCATCTCCCCCAGTTGCGGTACGCCTCGGCGCGCGCGGCGATCTCGGCCTCGGGATTCGTGCGGTCGAGGTCGGCAGGGTCGTCGGACGGCGTCATCACAGGCTCGTTTCCCGGGTGGACGCGCCGGCGCCCGATCGAGGGGCGACGCACCGCACGACCTGCGTGCCGAGGCCCTCGATGCTGCCGGTCATGACGTCGCCGTCGCGCAGGAACCGCCTCCAGTGCTGACCGTTGCCGGCCGGACTGCCGGTCAGCAGGATGTCGCCGGGCAGCAGCGGCATCGTCTGCGACGCTCCCGAGATGAGGGCGGGGATGTCGAAGAGCAGGTCGCTGGTGGAGCCGTCCTGCATGACCTGCCCGTTCAGCTCGAGGCGCAGGTTCACCTCGCCGGCGCGCACGAACGGCGCGGGCACCAGGAACGGTCCGGTCGGAAGGAACCCCGGGGCGTTCTTGGACCGGTACCAGTCCGTGCCGATCTCCTTCATGTCCTTGCGGAAGACGAGGTCGCGCGTGGTGATGTCGTTGACGATCGTGTAGCCGGCGACGTGATCCAGCGCCTCCTCCCGCGAGACCCGGAACGCCTCGCGACCGATCACCACTGCCAGCTCGAGCTCCCAATCGTGCTGATCGCTGTACGCCGGAAGCACCAGCGGCACGTCGTCCCCGACGACGCAGGCCGGCAGGCCGATGAAGAAGTACGGCTCGCCCCCGGCGGCCCGCTCGTCCATCATGGTGGCGGCGAACTCGCGCGCCTGCTCCGGCGTACGATCGCTGTTCTGGGTGAGGCCCGCGGCCACCAGTTCGATCACGTGCTGGCGGTAGTTCGCACCCGCCTGGAGCACCTGGCGCGGCTCGACCGGAGCGGTCAGGACCACCTCGGCCACCGGCATCCAGGATCCGTCCGATGATGCCAGCGCACTCAGGCGGTCCCAGTCCGGCTCGGCGAGGAACGCGTTGAGGTCGGCGGCGCCGAGCTCAACGGCGGTGAGGCGACGGATGCGGTCACCGGCGACCAGACCGAGGGCGACACCGTCGGCGTCTCGGAAGCGGGCGAGCGCGAACGGGGCGTGGAGTCGGTCGGTCGTCGTCATCGTGTGGTTCCGTTCATCGCTCATCGTCGTGCGAGTGGTGGCTCGTGGGCGGCCCGGCATTCACGGCGCGCCGCCCACGAAGTCTGTCAGCCCTGACCGTGCTTGGCGTAGGGGTTGAACAGCGCCGCCTTGATCTCGTCCGGCACCCCCTCCTCCGTCGCACTCGGGCCGTCCGCGGCGGGGAAGGACTCTGTCATGGACATCGGCATGGCCCCGTTGCGGTAGAAGTTGTTCGATCCCTGGGACGGGCGCCAGGTGTTCGGTTCCCAGTCCGGCACGTAGTTGCGGTAGCCGCCGGTGTTCAGCTCGATGCGCAAGCCGGAGGGTTCCCGGTAGTAGAGGAAGTTCTGCTCGCCGATGCCGTGGATGGACGGGCCGTACTCGATGGGATAGCCGTTCTCCATCAGGACGTCTGCGGCGATGAGAAGCTCTTCGCGGGTGTCGACCCAGAACGCGTAGTGGTTGATGCGCCCGGCGCGGGTCGATCCGTCCCGCACGACACCGAGGTCGTGGGACTTCTCGTTAGTGGTCAGCACCGAGAACACCGAGACGGGGGCCTCATCCAGGACCGTCCTGGCCATCACGCGGAAGCCCAGCACCTCGCTGTACCAGGCCGCGAACGCGTCGACATCGCTGGTCGCGATCGTGACGTGGTCCAGCTGGCGCGGGGCTCCTGCGACCTTGCTGCGCCGGGTGGGGCGGTCGGGATAGATCGAGGCGTTCGACCCGTCGGTGACGTGGACGCGCTCCACGTCCCAGTGCAGCGTGAGGGTGTGGCCCCACGGGCCGGTGAAGCGGTAGGCGCGGCCGATTGCCGGTCCCTCGAACCACTCGCCCTCGATGCCTGCCGCCTGAACGCGCTTGGCCGCCTCCTCCAACGCCTCGGGGCTGGTCGTGCGCCATGCCGCCGTCACCAGCGACGGCCCGTCGCCCGGTGCGACCACGACGGAGTACTTGTAATAGTCCCCCCAGCAGCGCAGATACACCTTGCCGTCGATCCGGTCGACCTCGGTGAGCCCGACCTGGTTGACGTAGAAGTCGACGGAGACCTCGACATCGGCCGCCGTGATCTCGACATAGGAGAGGTGGGAGAGCAGCTTGATCATCTTCGATCCCTTCGGAGTAAACGCGTGCGGGTGGTTCCGGAACCACTTTCGCCTCCGCCGGGCATATCAGGGAATCCCATATCGCCTATGACCAGAATCACCGACATCTATGTCAGCGCGCTGCGATCCGGTCGGCCAGAGCGGTGTCCGCCACGAGTTCGTCGAGGTCGGCCGGCCGCCGGTGGTGATCCAGCGCGTCCAGCGCGCGCCGCACGGCGAGGCGCTCGGACGATTCGAATCGCGCGGGGGCGATCAGCCGCCCCGCATCGGTGATCCTGGCCACCGTTGTCCGCCCGTCCACCACCTGCACCTCGGTGGCCGCTTCCGCCAGGGCGTGCGCGCGGATCCACCTCCTCGCGCCGGCGGAGCCCACAACCGTGAGCGATGCGGTGATCCCGGCACTGGTCTCCAGCAGCGCCAACGCGCCGTCGGCCGCGGCGAGCCGGAGGGGCGCCCCGCTCAGCACCCGCAGCCATCCCATCGCGTCCCGCAGCAGGCAGCGCAGCTGCGCCGCCGGCGCGGCCCCGTCGGCGACGACCGTGCGGGGCGGGTCGGATCCGGCATCTCGGGCGTCGCCTGCTGCATCGGCCCGCAGCAGGGGGCGCTCGACCACCACGGGGATGCCGGCGCTCACGAGCAGACGGATGTCCGCCGCCGGAGCGAACGCGGGGTCGGCGACCACCAGAGCGCGCGCCCCCGCAGCGGTCGCCGCGAGTCCGGCCTCGACCCACCCCGGGTCCCCGGGCAGCACCACCACCGCCCCGTCCGCGCGGTCGACCAGTCGTGTCCGCCGTGGGAGTTCGGCCAGCGCCACCCGATACGCCCCTGCGGGCGCGAGGACGCCGATCATGGTCCACCTCCGGAGCGGATGCGCGCGGCCGCCGCCTCGGCCAGCGTCAGTGCATAGCGAGAGTCATCGAGCAGCTCGTCGTACTCGACGACGCTCGTGCCGTTCAGCAGGTCGGCGAGCGCGCCCCACTCGGCCACGTACCCGTCGGGGCCGGCGGGCGGATAGGTCGTCACCCTGCCGGACGGCGCCGTCACCCGCACCGTCGCGCTGCCGGCGTGGACGAAGGCGGGCGGGAACGACACCTCCACCAGGTCGGTATCGGTGGTGATGTCCAGGCGCCACACCGCGTCAGCGCCCGACGGCAGCATGACCGTCGTGAGTCGCACGGGGATGCCCGACGCACGGTAGCCGACGGCGTAGCCGATCGGAGCGATCGCGCGCGCGAAGACGACCCTCTCGAACACGGGGGCGAGATCGCGCAGTATCGGTAGATCGTGCACCGCCAGGCCCGTGATCAGCGCGCGCACGACGGATGCCGCGACGCCGGCCTCAGACAGGTCGGGGGCGCCACGGGCCGGGACCGAGGCGGGCGCCGAGGCGTTCGTGACCACGTCGTGGTAGCGGCCGTTGGGCGGCAGCGCCAAGGTCACGGAGACGGCTCGAACCGGGCGACCACCGGCGAGGAGATGGTGCTTCGCCCGGCCCCACGCCGGGTCGTACAGGTGGTTGGTGCCGATCAGCAGAGCCGTTCCCGCCTCGCGGCACGCGGCGATCACCGTCGCGGCATCGTCCGGGGTCGTCGCGAGGGGCTTCTCGCACAGCACGGCGGGCTTTCCGGCCGCCACACTCGCCAGGATCTGCGCCGCGTGCTCGGCGGGCGGACTGCACAGCACCACGACCGACACCCGGGGATCGGCCAGCAGCTCCTCGGTCCCCGCAGACCAGCGAGCGCCGATCGGAGACGCGAGCTGCTCGGCGCGACCGCTGCCGGCATCCGAGATGTGCACGACGGAGAAGTCCTCGGGCATGCGGGCGATCGTGGGCAGGTGCAGCGCGGCCGCGCCGGGGCCGGCTCCGACGATCCCGACACCGTGCGACATGGTGGTCCCTTCGTGACAACGCGAGCCCCATGCGGTCCCTCACGCTTTTGCATGAAGTGTACATAAGCCGTTCGGAACCTGACTATAGCGCCTGCAATATGGTCTGAAGACCAACGATGTTGTGCGAAAATCGCACCATGGCGACAGAGTCCACCCTGCGTTTCGGCGCTCAGACCGACGAGGTGACGAGCCTGCTGCGCATCGTCAACATGGTGCGCGCGGGCGACGCGGCAACCCGACCCGAGATCGGACGCGTGACCGGGCTCGGTCGCGGCGTCGTGACGCAGCGCGTGGAGCAGGCGATCGGCATCGGCTACCTCGAGGACGGCGAGTTCGGCCCCTCCTCGGGCGGTCGGGCGCCGCGCACGCTGCGGTTCCGCAGCGGTCGCGGCCGGATCATCGTGTGCGCGCTCGGTGCGCTGCACATCCACGTCGGCGTCGCGATGCTCGAGGGCGACATCCTCGAAGAGACGCACCGGGCGTGGGACATCTCGCGCGGGCCCGCCGAGACGCTGGACACCGCGATGGCCATGATCGACGAGGTCCTCGCCCGCACGCCCGATGTTCCGATTTGGGGCATCTCGGTCGGCATCCCCGGTCCGGTGGACTTCGCCTCCGGGCGGCCCGTCGCACCGCCGATCATGCCGGGCTGGAACGGCTTCGACATCCGCCGCCGGTTCGAGCAGCGCTACGACGCGCCGGTCTGGGTCGACAACGACGTGAACCTGCTCGCGCTCAACGAGCGGACGCGGCGGCCCGACGAGCACGTGAACCTGATCTACTGCAAGGTCGGCTCCGGAATCGGCGCCGGTCTGCTCTCGCAGGGCCGCATCCACCGGGGTGCCAACGGGGCAGCCGGCGACATCGGGCACGTCCGCGTCGCCGGATCGGATGCGCTGTGCCGGTGCGGCAAGATCGGCTGCCTGGAGGCTGTCGCCGGAGGCTGGGCGCTCGTGCGCGACGCGGAGGTCGCGATCGCCGATGGCGCAACCGGCGCGCTCGCGCAGCGCACGCGGGAGGGCGAGCCGCTCACCCCGGAGGCGATCGCGCGTGCAGCCGAGGACGGCGACGCGCTCGCGATCTCGCTGATCCAGCGCTGTGCGCGCGTGGTGGGCGAGTCCATCGCGGCGCTGGTGAACATGTTCAACCCCGGGACGATCGTGATCGGCGGCGCGGTCGTGGGAGCCGGCGAGGTCTTCCTCGCCGAGGTGCGCCAGCGGGTGTACGAGCTGTCACTTCCCCTCGCGACCCGAGACCTGAACATCGTGCAGTCGCAGAACGACGTGCGTGAGCCCTTGCGCGGCGGCGCCGAGATGGTGCGCGAGCAGCTGTTCGATGTCACCTTCCCGCGCTGGTTCGCCGATGGCCGCCCGACGGTCGCGGGGGTCCGCGCGGGCGCCTGATACTTCTTCTCTTTTTCGACAAAAGAGGGTAGGTTGTCGTCCTAAGCCGGTCGTCCGTCCGGTGAACGAGACACGAGGACGTGCCCGCGATGACCCTCTCCGCCCTGCGCGATGACGCCCTGCGATCGACCGACGACGGTTTCGTCCTCCTCCTCGGCCTTCCCTGGATCCGCTCGCTCCCGATCGCCTCCCTCGCCGGCCTCGCCCTGTCGATCGACGGCCACCAGGTCCAGCCGCTGCTCGTCGAGTGCGGGGGGCGCCGCGTCGCGTCCACCGCACTCCCCGACCAGAC
Organism: Microbacterium sp. zg.B48; assembly: GCF_024623505.1. Lineage (NCBI taxonomy): Bacteria > Bacillati > Actinomycetota > Actinomycetes > Micrococcales > Microbacteriaceae > Microbacterium > Microbacterium sp. zg.B48. Next base: position 62,609 of record NZ_JANJFE010000006.1, on the reverse strand, counting down.
CGGGTGGTGGTTCCTCCAGGACCGTCTCGCCCTGCGCGGGCCTGCGGACCTCGCGCCCGGCGCGCACGAGGTCGAGGTGTCCTTCTGCCTGGTCATCCCGTATCTGCAGACCGGACCGGACGGACCGCTCACGCTGCCGTTCCAGATCGGACGCTCTCTCACCCTGGATGCCGCGACACCGGTGCGCGCGGCAGTGACGCTCCAGGAGCGCGTCGCAACCGAGACCGCACACGACCACGACCCGCTGCCCGCGAACTGGACGCTCGCGGCATCCGCGTTCAACTGGACCCCCGAGGTGATCCGCGCTGAGCGCGCCGCGCACGACATCGCCCTGGGCATCGTCGCGGACGGCGTGGCATCGGTGATCGAGCTCGAGCCTGGCCAGTTGTGGCGATCGTTCCCCACGGCCTCGGATACCGACGCCGACGCGCTGCGCGCCGGGCTCGACGCGGTCGGGGCACGCGTGAGCATCGTCGGCGCGAGCCTGGACGACTGGTTCAGCCCGACGCAGCGGCGCACCGACGCCGAGCGCCTCGCCTTCCTCCTCCCGCAGCTGCGCGCCGCGCAGCGCGTCGGCGCCGTGGGCGTGCGGCTGCCCATCGGGCAGGCCGGCGAACCACTGCTTCGCCGGCTGCTGCCGCTGCTGCACGACCTCGACCTGGTGCTGTTCGAGGAGATCCAGGGTCAGCAGACACCGGATTCGACCGCGGCGCGGGACGCGATCGAGGCGATCGCCGCCGTCGACGACCCGCACCTGCGGCTTCTGCTGGACATCAGCATGCTGATGCCGTCGCTGCCCCCGAGCTACCTCGCGCTGCTGCGCGCAGGCGGCGTGCCCGAGACGCTGCTGCAGAGACTCGCCACCGACTGGCGGGACCCTGCGACCAACGGTGCGGTCATCGATGTGCTCCGCTCTGGCGGCGTGCCCGCACGGGTGCACACCGCGTTCATGAACCTGCTCGTGCGATTCGGAAGGTCGGATGCCGCCGACCTGCGCGGCATCCTTCCGCTCGTCGGCGCCGTGCATCTGAAGTTCTGGGACCTGGAGGATGCCGACGCCCGAGTGTCGCGGCCGATCAGCGAACTTGCCACCGAACTGGCCGCCACCGGCTTCGCGGGCACACTGTGCAGCGAGTGGGGCGGCCACGAGTGGCTCGACGACGATGCCGCAGACATGACGCGGCGGCACCTCCGACTCGCGCGGAGCGCTCTGCGCGCCGGCGCCGGGGTGCACGCGCGGACGAAGGAATCTTCCCGAGAGCAGGAGCAGCCATGGACGATGTCCTCGACGTCCTGATCCTCTCGGGTCACATGACCCGAGAGCACGACAACGAGCACCGCAGCTTCCGCGCCCACAACCAGTGGATCACCACGCTGCTGGAGGACACCGGTCGCTTCCCGTCCAGGAGGATGACTGGGGCTATCGGGACGAGTACAACACCATGCGAGGAGCCAAGCTCAGTGTGCCGACCGGCATCCGTCCCCGACCCTGGGCGGAGGCCCTGCTGAAGGTCGCCGCACCGGCCCACCCGATCACCGCCGGCATCGACAAGCCCCGGATCAACGAGTACGGCGCCGGCCGGTCGTTCACCATCACGATCGGCCACGACATCGACACGTTCCGTCGCATCGAGTTCATCCGCATGTTCCCGCGCGGCGTCGAGTGGGCCGCCACGGGCGAGGTCGCGCTCGAGGGTCCGGACCGCAGCGGCGAGCGCCGGTTCCTCCCCCGGCCGTACTACAACCGCGGGCGCTGAGCGGCGTCGGTCACTGCGCCGCGAGCACACGGGTTCGCGCCGAGTGCACGGCCTGGTGGCGCGGGGATGCCGTGCGCTCGGCGGCAGGTCGTGCGCTCGGGCACGTGCGTCCCCCGTCAGCCGGCGCGGGGTCGCTCAGGCCAGCACGACCTCGCGCTGCACCGGGACGCGGTTGGTGACGTAGCGGCCGGGGCCGCCGTCCGCGCCGGGCATGATCTGCATGTACAGCAGCCGCATCGTCAGCACGACCTCGACGGTCAGCTTCTCACCCGCCTGGGGCGCATGATCGAGCGGAATGACCACCTCGGGCTTGTCGGCGACGAACCAGAGCGTGTCCCACTGCTCGGGCAGCTCGTCGATGCGGTAGCTCCTGCCGTTCAGTTCGAAACGCAGGTCGTCCCTGGGCACCGCGATCCCGTTGACCGAGGCCGCGACGTCGTCGACGGCCGACAGCCACAGGCTGCGGTACCAGGGCAGCTGCACGGAGACGGCGATGCCGTCGTCGCGGCGATGGACGTCCTGCTCGGAGAAGAGGGAATTGTGGGTGGCCATGATGTGTCCTCGTTCGGCGCTGGATCAGTAAAGGATGTCGGTGAAACGTGTCGTGGGCAGCGGGGCGCGGCCTCAGGCCGGCAGACGCTCGGCGACGGTGTCCTCGATCGCGCGCCGCATGAGCGCGTGCTGCTTCTTGACCAGATCGATCGGATCGGACTCCCCGAGGTCGGAGAACGCATGACCCTCCCACTCGCTGGACAGATAGCCCTGATAGCCGCCCTCGACGAACTGGCGGACGATCCGGGGGATGTCCATGGCCGGTTCGTTCCCGTCGTCGTCGATGTCGTAGAACTTGGCGTGCACGTGGAAGATCTGCGGCATGATGTCGAGCCACTCCTCAGGCGGCACCAGCCCGTGCATGTTGAACGCCAGCCGGGTGAACGGGCCGAACTGCAGGGGGTCGACGCCCTCGCCGGTGAGGTAGTCCTCGAACTTCTGGTTGCGCACGTGCATGGGCGTCGGCTCATGCCAGATCTCGTCCATCACGGGGAAATGCTTCTCGTCCATGCCCATCTGGCGCAGCGTCCGCAGCAGCGTCGGGGACAGGCTGTGCATCGTCGAGGAGAAGTCGGCGGTGAAGCCGAGGCGGTCGGACTGCAGCTCGTCGTACATCTCCCGCATCTGCAGGACCTGCGGGTCGTTCGGCCCCGATGGGGCGTGGATCTCGTAGCCGAGCTTCTGGTCGTACTTCTCGGCGAGCGGCAGCAGCCCGCGCAGCAGCTCTTTGCCGTGCGAGCGGATGACGACCTTCGTGAAGCCGAGGGTGTGCGCGGTCTCTAGCTGTCGCGCGAGGAAATCGTGCTCCTCGTCGGGGGTCATGTCGCGGTCCTTGCGGCGCCCCATGTCGAGGTTGGTTCCGATCGCACTCGGCTCGAGTCCGTAGCGGTCCATGCTGTCGCGCCAGATGCGGACGAACTCCTCGTCCACATCGGGATAGGTGCGCAGCATCTGGGCGATGTTGAACTCGATGCCCGGACCGAGCCCGTGATCGGCGGCCGCCTTGATGAGCGTCTCGGGCGTGTACAGCCCTGCCGCGAACTCGGAGGTGAGCGAATAGAGGGTGATCCCGAGCTTGATCCCGGTGCCGGCGATGCCGTCAGTCATGGTTGTCCCTGGCCTGAGTGTCGATGTGCGTTCGGAGGTGGTGCGGGAGGGTCAGCCGCGGACCGGCTGGGCGAGGTGGGTCTGCAGCAGGCTCCGGGCTTCCCCGGCATCCGTGATCATGCGTGAGCCGGCGTCGGCGGCGGCGGAGCGCTGTAGGGCCTGCTCGCCGGCGATGATCTCGAACGGGCTCTGCCAGTGGTTCCAGTGCCAGCCCTCGTACTCGCTGGAGATCGCCCCCGAGTAGCCGTTCTCCACGAGCAGCCGGATCAGGTCGCGCACCGGGACCGACGGTTCTTCGCCGTTCTCGTCGATGCCGAAGAACTTTCCGTGAACGTGACGGATCCAGGGCATGATCTCGAGCCAGTCCGCCACCCTGGCCGGGCCGAACAGGCCGGTGCCGTTGATGCCGAAGTCGATGCCGAGGTCGGGGCGGCCATTCTGCGCGGCCAGTGCGATGAAGCGGCCGAACCGCTGACCGTGGTCGGCCTGATCGACCGGCGGCCCCTGCTGGTAGAACTCGTCCCACAGCCCGGTGACCTGCGCGAGCAGCTCTTCGGAAGCGCCGCGGCGTCGGTACGCCTCGATCAGGGAGGGCGCGAAGCCGCTGACGGTGGCGCCCCAGTCCATGGTGAACCCCAGGAACGGCGAGCCGACCTGCGCGAACCGGTCGCGCAGCGCCAGGATGCGCGGATGCGACGCGTACTGGTCGGCGTGCACCTCGAGCGCCAGAGTGACCCCGTGCTGCTCGGCGATCGGCGCGAGGGCCCCCATAGAGTCCGGGGTGATCGAGATCTGCACCCGCGCGATGGGGAAGCCGAGCTTCGCTGCCGCCTGGATCTGCAGCGTCATGTAGTCGATCAGCTCGTCCTGCGTGAGCAGTCGATCACGGTGGATGCCGATGTCGGCGTTCACGGCGAGCGACGTCGTCACCAGCCCCACCTCTTCGACCAGGTCGCGGAACCAGCCCGCGAACGAGTCCTCGATCACCGGGAACCCGCGGAAACTGGAGAACCCGATGACCTCCAGTCCTGGTCCGTACCCGTCTGCCGCCACCTTGCGGATGAGGCCTTCGAGGTCGTACTCGCGGCCGTGGAAGGCGCGCGTGAAGCTGTACAGGGTGACGCCCTGGATGGGCGTGCCGAGTTCTCCGGCGTACCGGTCCACCGCGGTCATGCCGCCACCGCCTTCATGGTCTTGATGTCGTGCTCTTCGATGTGAAGCGTCTCGGTGTCCGAGATGATGATGTACGGGATGAAGAGCGTGAGATCCACGCGCACCTCGTGCTCTCGCCCGGGCGAGACCGGCAGTTCCCCCGAGAGCACGGCGGAGTCCGTGGGAAACCACCACTCCCCCGTCTCGTCGGCGAGCTCGGAGAAGTCGAACTCGCGGCCGTTCATCCTCCAGCGCAGCGACTCTGCCGGAGCCTCCACGCCGTCGATGCTCAGCTTCGCCCCGGCGATACAGGATCCCGGCAGCGCGCGGTACCAGGGCAGGCGCACCTCGACCGCGGTGCGCCTGCCCGTGGTCGTGAGCGTTCCCTGCTCGATGATGCGATCCGGGATCACGAGAACCTCCAGGCTCTTGGCCGACACGTTCGGCCGGACATCTTTGTCATTGTTTCCACAGCCTATTGTCGGATTCCGACATAAGCAAGACCTGTCTCACCGGCTCGCCAGGTCCTCGGCGATCGCACGCGCACCGTGCACGGCCAGGGCCACTCCGGTCAGCGTCGGGTTGCACGCCGTCGCGGTGGGGATGACGCCGTTGCCGGCGACGAACAGACCCGGCACGTCCCACACCTCACCCCGGGGCGAGCAGACGCTGGCACCGTCGTCGGCGGCACCCAGGCGGGTGGTGCCCTGGTAGTGCAGAGAGGCGCCGAGGGGCATCACGAAGGGGCGCTCGTCCAAGGGCTCGCCCACGGCCGCGCCGAGGCGCACGATCTCCGCCGTGCCGCGCGCGATCACCTCGTGGTCGCGGGGCGTCAGTCGATAGTGCACGGTCATCGCCGGCATCCCGTATCCGTCCACCTCGTGGTCGGAGAACTCGATGCGGTCCGACGCCTGCAGGTCCTTGGCACAGAACAGGCCCAGCCCCACAATGGACCCGGGCGCGGCCGGGTCGTCCTCGGCGAGCTTCACGGGCGAGGCATCCAGCTGCATCACCTGCCCGTGGAAGGGCATCTCGTCGGTGAAGGGCACCCACGTCACACCGCTGTACTCGCTCAACCCCGTGGCGGCGGGGCCATCGCCGCCGTCGGTCGCCTCGAGGTCGCGGATCCGCACGGCGAACACGATCTGGACCTGGTCGTTGAGGTAGCGGCCGAGGGCATCGGGGCGGACGCCGGATGCCCACAGCAGCTGCGGCGTGCGCAGCGCGTCCGCCGCTACCACGACGAATTCCGCGCGGACTTCACAGCTCTCGCCCGTGCGCAGATCGGTGACGGCGATGCCCGCCGCGCGGCCGTCCTCTACCAGCACCCGCGTGACGAGCGACTCGTCGAAGAGCGTGAAGCGGGGGTTGGTGCGGGTGACCTCGCCGAAGACGACATCCGAGCCCGACCACACGAGGTTGCCGTCCTCCCGGCGGTGCACCGCGAGCGGCATCCGCTGCACGCGGGTCCGCGCGATCCTGCCGGCATCCTCGGCCGCGGCGAGGCGGCCGCGCACCAACGGCGCGTACGGCGAGCTGTCGAACGCGTCGGCCGTCACGCCCAGGAGCCGCTCCGCCTCGGTGAGCAGCTCATCGAAGCCGCCGTCGGCGTCCAGGATCGCGATCCGCTCGCTGTCATTGGGTCGCGGGCACGCGCCGGTCCAGTGTGCAGCCATCCCACCGACATTGCTGGACATCGCCGCGGCGGGGAGCCCGTCCTCGCCCTCGACCTGGTAGCCGCTCTCCAGCAGGAATGTGCCCGGACGCGCGCGGCGCTGCGTGGTCTTGACGATGCCGCCGGCGCGATCCGGGCTCTCCTGTGCGTGCGGACCCTCCGATCGCGTCTGCGCGGCGGCGCGCGCAACGGGGTCGGCGATGTTCTTCACGTGCGCGCCCGGAGGGTCGGTGACGGTCGGGCCGACCTCGAACAGCGCGATCCTCGCCTGCGGCGCGCGCTCGCTGAGGATGCGGGCGTAGGTCGCCCCGGCGGGCCCGCTGCCGACGATCGCGACGTCCACGGCGTCGGGATAGTCGCGTGCGCTCATGCGCCGGCCGCCACGTCGCGGATGTAGCGGACCGACTCCGCGGAGGCGGACTGCGGGTAGTACTCCAGTCCGATCGGGCCGTCGTAGCCCGAGCCACGGAGCACGGCCAGCGTGGTCGGCCAGTCCAGGTCGCCGGTGCCGGGCTCGCCTCGGCCCGGCGCGTCCGCCAGCTGGACGTACTTGATGATCGAGCCCGCGTTCGTCAGCTCGGTCTCGATGTCCTCCCCTTCGACGGCGGAGTGGTAGATGTCATAGAGCACCCCGAAGTTCGGGGAGTCCACGCCGCGCGCCACGTAGACCGCTTCTGCCGTGCGGTCCAGGAGCGAACCCGGATGGTCGACGCGCACGTTGACGGGTTCGAGGACCAGCGTGACGCCGGATCCATCGATCTGGGCGATGGCCTTCTGGTAGATCTCGATCAGCTTGTCGAGCTGAATCTGACGCTTCCAGCCGCCGAACCCGGTTCCGCTCCCGACCACCAGCCGCGGAGTTCCCAGGAAGTGTGCGATCTGGACGCCCTCATCGAGCTTGCGGTAGAACTCGGAGTGATCCCAGGGCGGGATCATGAACTGCGTGCGCGGCTCGGACAGCTGCGCGGTCAGCTGAGTGCCGGTCTCCTCAAGCGCGGCTTTCACGGCGGGAAGGTCTTTCGGGGTCGCCGGGGCGTCGACCCCGGTGGGCCCCCACATCTCGACGGCGGTGAACCCGTCGGCTGCGGCCGCGCGGACGCGGTCGTGGTAGTCGCCGGCCTCGGTGAACAGGAGTTCGATGTTGGGTGCGAGCTGATAGGTCATGATGGCGGTCTTCCGGATCGGTGTGAGGTGGATCGTCTGGATCGGGCGGCATCGCTTCGACGAATGATGGGTGCCGCCGGAATAGATCGCCTCGATAGGATGGGCGGCGTACCCGACGTACGACGAAGGATCACACCGCCGTGGCCGATCACCCGTTGCTGTCCCGTCTCGACCTGAATCTGCTGGTCGCTCTGGACGCGCTGCTCACCGAGCGCAGCGTCACCCGCGCCGCCGAACGTCTCCATCTGAGCCAGCCGGCGCTCAGCGCGTCGCTGGCGCGACTGCGCAATCACTTCAACGACCCGATCCTGGCCCGTCGCGGCAACGCGTATGAACTCACGCCGCTGGCGCTGCGGCTGTCCGAGCACACGACCATCGCATTGGATGCCGCCCGGCGCGTCTTCGAAAGCCAGGCCACGTGGACGCCGCACGAGTCGTCGCGGGAGTTCTCGATCTACGGCTCGGACTACGGCTTCGCCACGATCGGCGCGGCGGTCTCCCGCGTCGCCGCTCGCACGGCGACCGGCGTGCGGTTCCGCTTCGTCCTGCACAACACACCCATCGTCGATGACGCGGCCAACAGCCTGCGCTCCGTCGATGCCATGGTCATCCCGCACGGCTACCTCACCGACCTGCCCTACGAGGATCTCTGGCGCGACCGCTGGGTGGTCGTGGCCGACGAGGGCAACGAGCTGGTCGCGGACGGGCTGAGCATGGAGATCCTCGCGCAGTGCCCGTGGGTGTTCACCTACCGCTCGCGGTCGGCCTTCACCTCGGCAGGTCGCCAGCTTCAGCTGCTGGGTCTGGAGCCGGTGGTCGACGTCGTCGTGGAGAGCTTCCTCGCGCTGACGCACTTCGTGGTCGGCACCAACCGGCTCGGTCTGGTGCAGGCCGCACTGGCCCCCGAGATCGCCCGGCTGGGCGGCATCCGCATTCTGGAGCCGCCTTTCGACGCGACCCCGACGACGAACGCGCTGTGGTGGCATCCCGTCCATGACCGCGACCCCGAGCACGCCTGGATGCGCTCGGTGTTCCTCGACGCGGCCCGCGAGGTGCAGGCGACCGTTGCCACCGGCGTCCGCTACGTCGAGCCCATCGTCGCCGCGGACGCCTCGATCAGCCTTTGAGGCCACCGGCGAAGCCCTGGATGAAGCGCTTCTGCGCGAACATGTAGAAGGCCAGGATCGGGATCATCGAGATGATCACGACGGCGAAGATCTTGTTCCACGCCGAGACGAGGCCTCCGACGTAGGTGTACATCGCCACCGGCAGCGTCTGCGTCGTGGATCCGCCGAGGAAGATCAGCGAGTTGAAGAAGTCGTTCCAGACGATCAGCCCGGCCAGGATCGCCACGGTCCCCGTCGCGGGGGCCATGAGCGGCAGCACCACTCGAAAGAACGCCTGCGTGGGGGTGGCGCCGTCGATGACGGCGGCCTCTTCGTACTCGGTCGAAAGTCCCCGGAAGAAGCTCGCGTACAGGAACACCGCCAGCGGCAGCAGGATGCCGATCCACAGCAGGACCATGCCGAGCGCGTTGCCGGTCAGGCCGACGCTGCGGGCTCCGATGTAGAGGGGCACGGTTCCGAGCTGGGCGGGCAGGATGATGGCGATCAGCACGAGGTAGAAGGTGATGTTCGTCCACCGTCGCGTGCGGCGGGCGATCACGTAGGCGGCGACGGAGCCCAGCAGGACCAGTCCGAAGATCGCGCCGGCCGTGATGATCACGCTGTTGAGGATGCTCATCGGGATGCTGTTGCGTCCCGTGGTCGTCAGCACCTCGACGAACGCGCTGACATCGAGCGTGCTCGGCGGTGCGACGGCGCTCGTGGTGAGCGTCTCCTGATCAGACTTCAGCGATGTGACGACGAGGATGTAGAAGGGAAGAAGACCGAGCAGCGTGACGATCCAGACCAGCACTTCGCGGACCGCGGTTGCTTTGGTGTAGCGGAACATGAATCAGGCCCTTCCGGCGTCGCGGTCGCGGGTGACGTACTGCTGGAGGATGGCGAACGCCAGGATGACGATGGTCAGCACGAGCGCGAGGGCCGAGCCGAACCCGAACTGTCCCAGTGAGAACGCCTGCTTGTAGACCTCCGTGGCGAGGGTCTCGGTGGACCCGGCAGGTCCTCCGCCGGTGAGGGCGAGGATCTGGTCGAAGATGCGCAGGCCCTGGATGATGCCGAGCGTGGTCGCGATCGCGATCGACGGACGGATCGCGGGGACGGTGACGTTCCAGAAACGGCCCCAGATTCCCGCGCCATCCAGCGCGGCGGCCTCCTCGACCTCGACCGGGACGCTGGCCAGGCCTGCGAGATAGATCACCATCGTGAAGCCGGTCTGCTGCCAGACCACCGTGATCAGGATCGCCCAGATCGACCATGTCGGGTCGGCGAGCCACACCTTCTGGAGTTCTTCCAGGCCGACGGCACCGAGCACGCCGTTGAGGGGGCCGTCGAACTGGAAGATGAACTTCCACACGTACGCGACGGCCAGCGGGCTCAGCACGACGGGCATGAACAGCAGCGTCCGCAGGATGTACCGGGTCTTGAGCATCCGGTTGATGGCGAGTGCGAACAGCAGACCGATGACGTTCGTGAGGAGGACCGACCCGACCGCGAGGAAGAGGGTGTTCCACACCGCCCCGAGCAGTTGCGGATCGTTGAAGATGCGCACGAAGTTGTCGATGCCGATGAACTCCCAGTCGCCCAGGCCCGTCCAGTCGGTGAACGCGAAGAATCCGCCGGTGAGTGTGGCGACGTAATGCACGCCGATCACCAGCACCACCGCCGGCAGCGCCCACCACCAGTGGCCGTAGCTGATCAGCGGCTTGCGCCGGGTCGGCGGTGCGGGCGTACGCCGGGCTCGGGGCGGCACGGTGAGCGTGCGAGTGCTGTTCTCGTCGATCGTCACTGTCATCTGCTCTCTGACCTCGTCGTCATGCGCTCCGGCTGTCGGCGCTGAGCGCCTCGATCCACTATCACACTCTTGCGTCGAAATCACACATTAGTCGTAGCGATATCCGCTATAAGTCCAGCGGCGGTCGCAACCTCGGAGCGCTTTGGAAGGTGCAGCCGGGGACGCCGGCATGGACGGAGGCGCTCGACGCGGCGCCGCCGTCTTCGAACCGACGGCGGCCATCCGGCCTGCGGGTCTGAGCGGAGCGGTGCGCGTGCTCGTGGACCACCCGCGCGTGGGATTCCATCCCGGCGAGTGAATCACTCGTCGTATTGCCGCATATAAGCAACTGTTATGTCGGAAAGATGCAAATGATGTCACAGTGAAGATGCGGCCTGAAGCCGAGCCAGCTGTGCCGCTGGCGACGAAGACGTCACGAAAGGTTCGAAATGTCACAGCTCTCCACAAACCGACACATCCGATGGTCGCTGCTCGGGCTCCCCGTCGCCGGTGTTCTGGTTCTCGCCGGCTGCTCCGGCCCCGCTGACAACGGCGGCAGCAGCAGCACCGAGGATCCGGCCGCCACCGGCTTCTCGATCATGGTCGCCGAGGCTAACGACGCGGATGACTACTACGCGCAGCTCGCGGCCGAGTACGCCGACGAGGCCGGCATCGAGATCGAGGTGATCCCGTATCCGTCCGACGCCTACAACACGCAGGTCACCACCCAGTTCCAAGCGGGCAACGCGGCGGACGTCGCGATCCTGTCGCCCGGAACCGGCCAGCCCATCTCGGTCATCACTCTCGCCGAGGCCGGATTCCTCGAGCCGCTCGACGACACCTCCGCCTCGATCCTGCCGGTCGGCAGTGAGTCGCAGTTCCAGATCGACGGTGAGACGTATGCTCAGCCCACGTCGCTGACCCCCGTCGGCATGATCTTCAACGTCACCGCCGGCGATGAGGCGGGGATCGAATACCCCGAGACCTACGAGGACCTCCTGGAGGCCTGCTCGGCCGCCCGCGACGCGGGCAAGACCTTCACCGTGCTGGCAGGCGGCATCCCGTTCAACACGGGCTTGTTCACGCAGCTGATTTCGGCCACCCGTGTCTACGCCGAAACCCCGGACTGGAACGAGCAGCGGGCGGCAGGCGATGTGACCTTCGCCGACAGCGGATGGCGTGACGTCCTCGATGACGTCGTGGAGATGAACGACTCGGGCTGCTTCCAGGACGGCGCCGCCGGTGGCACGTTCGACAACATCACCGCGGGACTCGGTGGCGGCACCTCGCTCACCGCGGCCGTGCCGGGCAGCGCGGCCGCCTCGATCAGCAGCGCGACCGGATCCGACCTGAACGTGCAGGCCTTCCCGCCGGACGACGGCCAGGACGCGTTCACGCTCACCGGCGCGAACTACGCATGGGCGATCAACGCCTCGTCGGATGACGCGGTCAAGCAGTCCGCGCAGGCTTTCCTCGACTGGGCGGCGGAGCCCGAGAACGCGCAGCACTTCGCCGAGATCTCCGGAGCGGTGCCGATCACCGGGATCGATCCGGAGACGCTGCTGCCCTCGTACGAACCGATCGGTGAACTGCTCGCCTCCGGCTCGTACACCAGCATCCCGAACTCGAGCTGGCCGAACCCGGCCGTCTACGATGCGCTCGGCGCCGGCGTGCAGGGCCTGCTGACGGGTCAGAGCACCGTCGACCAGATTCTGGAGGAGATGGACGCGGCCTGGGACCAGTAGCAATCCGCTGAACCGCGGCTGCAGCCGCGCGTCCGGGCCGAGGGTTCCTCCCCAGCCCGCGACGCGCGGCTGCAGCATCGCGGAGTGTGAGGAGAGATGGCCGTGGACACGCGCACACCCGAAGAACTGCTCGCAGGCATGACGTGGAGTCAGAAGCTCGCCCAGCTGCAGATCCTCTGGCGCCGCGACCAGGACGACGCGCTGGCCCTGGCCCGCGGCGGCATCGGGGCACTGTTCTGGCCGCAGAGCGCCGAGCGGACGAACGCGTTGCAGCGTGCAGCCATCGAAGAGAGCGCGCACGGCATCCCGTTGCTGATCGGGCTCGATGTCCTCCACGGCCAGTTCACGATCTTTCCGACGCCACTGGCGCAGGCGGCCAGCTTCGATCGCTCGGTGCCCGCGGCGGACGCTCGGATCTCGGCCGCCGAGGCCAGATCGGGCGGCGTGAACTGGACGTTCGCACCGATGGTGGATGTGGCCCGCGACCCGCGCTGGGGCCGCGTGGTGGAGGGGTTCGGTGAGGACTCGTTCCTCGCCGCCGCTCTGGGCGCTGCCAAGGTGGCGGCGTACCAGGGCGACGACCTCACCGCAGCGGATGTCCTCGCTGCGTGCGTGAAGCACTTCGTCGCCTACGGGGCTGCCGAAGCGGGCCGCGACTACAACACCACCGACGTCTCGCGGCGCCGCCTGCGCGAGACGTATCTCGAACCCTTCCGTAGCGCCGTCGCTGCGGGGGCGGCATCCGTCATGGCGGCCTTCAACTCGCTCAACGGCACGCCGATGCATGCGCACCGGCGCCTGCTGACCGACGTGTTGAAGGCCGAGTACGGGTTCGAGGGCGTCGTCGTCGGTGACGCCGATGGCGTCGCCCAGCTCGTCCGGCACGGCGTGGCGCGCGACGAGGCCGACGCGGTGCGCCAGTCCCTCGCGGCCGGGCTCGATATCGTCATGGGCGGGCCAGAGCTGGCCGGCGACGACGTGCCGCTGATCGAGCGGGGTGCGGTGGATGCCGCTCGCATCGACGACGCGGTGCTGCGCGTCCTGCGGCTGAAGAAGGCGCTGGGTCTGTTCCAGAACCCGTTCGCGGATGCCGCCGCGGAGCGCACCGCGCCCACTCCGCAGACGCTGCGCACGGCGCAGGACGCGGCCGAGCGCTGCGTCGTGCTGCTGAAGAACCAGGGTGCGGTGCTGCCGCTCCCGGCCGGCACGCAGCGCATCCTGCTGACCGGACCGTACGCCACGAGCACCGATCATCTCGGCGCCTGGGTGCAGCACTTCGGCGCGCAGGCAGGCACCCTCGCTGACGCCCTGCGCGCCGAATTGCCCGAGGCGACGTGGACGGTGGCATCCGGCGCGGAGTTCCTGGGGCCGTCGGACGCGGACATCCGAGAAGCAGTCCTGCTCGCGGCGAAGAGCGACCTGGTGCTCATCGCCGTCGGTGAACCCAGCTCGATCTCCGGCGAGGCCGGTTCCCGCGCGGACATCCGGCTGCCCGGCGATCAGGAGCATCTCATCCAGGCGATCGCGGACACCGGCGTGCCGTTCGTCGTGATCCTGATCACCGGACGCCCGCTGGTCGTCGAGGCCTGGATCGACCGGGCCCCCGCTGCGCTGCTGGCCTGGCACCTGGGCACCCGGGGGCCCGAGGCGATCGCGCGGGTCGTGGCCGGTGCCGTGAACCCCGGCGGCCGCGTCCCGATGACCTTCCCCCGCGCGGCCGGACAGATACCGATCCACCACGACGCTGAGAACACCGGGCGACCCGCACGGACGGGAGGGTCGATGGCTGTGCACCGCTGGGATGTCGGTCTGCAGGGACCGAACAACCTCGACGACTACTACACGTCCAAGTTCCTCGACCTGGAGCGCGGGCCCCGGTTCGCCTTCGGCCACGGACTCAGCTTTACGACGTTCTGCCTGGAGGCGGCATCCCTGTCGACCTCGGAGATTCCCTGTACCGAGCTTCGCGCGGGTGCGCGGGTGGTCGTATCGGCCTCGGTGCGCAACGTCGGCGAGCGCGACGGCGACGACGTCGTGCTCGTCTACCTGTCCGATCCGGTCGCCTCGCTCGCGCAGCCGGTGCAACGGCTGCGCGGGTTCCGACGGGTGGCCGTCGCGGCCGGCGAGGCGGCGTCGGTGTCGTTCGAGCTCGGCGTGGACGATCTCGGTTTCTGGGACGACGAGGATCGCTTCGTGCTCGAACCGGGCGAGCTCGTTCTCACGGTCACCGACGGCACGGACGCCGAGCGATTGGCGCTGAACGTCACGCCGTGATCGGGCGCCGGATCTCGTCGATCGTCGAGGAGATCTCGGCGGTCGCCGCGGCGTGCAGGAGCGGGCCTGTCAGAGGCGCACGAGCCGGATGCGGGCCGCGCCGACGCGATCGTTCGGCAGGATCATCAGCCGCTCGTCCCCGTTGAGCACCCGGCCTTCGACGACGCGGCCGTTCTCGAGGAGCAGCTCCTGGACCGAGTCGATCTCGACCCGCGCATCGGCGGCGACGTAGTCCAGCGTCACCTCGCGCCCGATCACGAGATACCCGTCCTCGCCCGTTCCGGCGATCAGGGCGAACGGCCGCGTCTCGCCCGGTGTGGCGATCTGCGCGTTCGGGAGGGTCTCATCGGGCACCCGCAGCGCGGTGTCGGGGATGTTCACCCCGGCGTCGAGCAGCATCCGCCGGAAGAGCGCACGTGCGCCGCGCGCCGAGATGACTACGCCGTCGATATGCCGGCTCTCCACGTCGACGTCGGGTTCGAGGACCACGGCGGCGATAGCGCCGCGCAGCGCTGCGGCGGCGATCTCCCTCTCGAGACCCGCGACGAACGAGATCGTGGCCGCCAACTGAGCGTCGGGATCGGCCAGATCCAGCCCGTACCCCGACCATCCGATGGCTCGGTACGCACCGATCGCGCGGACGAGCTCGGCCGGGCTGAGGCGGCACTCCGGCACGAAGAACGGCTGGGTGCCGGTCGCATACTGCGCCATGGCGGCGTCGGCGTCGTGCACGTAGAGGTCGGGACCCAGGAACGCGAGCGAGGGTGCGGCAGCGCGCCAGATGTCGAGCACGGTGGAGGTCGGACCCCCGCTCGGATACTGGCCGGGGGCGTCCTGGCCGGGCTGCGGCCCGAGCCACGCATTCGCGTACATCGGGATGTCGGCGATCGCCCGGCCGCGGCCGGCGACATGCTCGACGTAGCTCGCGATGGCCCACGCCATGAACACCTCATCCACCGCCGGGGTGTTCCCGAAGACCTCTGGCCAGGACCCGCCGTCGACTGCTCCGTGCGACTCCCAGAGCCGTCGGGCGGACGTGCTGCCGGCGGTCGTCCCGCGCACGTGTTCGAGGAGCGCGGATGGGACGGGGGCGTTCCACGCCGCCTCCGCCGCCGGGTTGCGGTCGCGGCTGTCCGAGAGCAGACCCGACTCGTTCTCGACCTGCACCATGACGACCGTGCCGTCCGGATCGGCATCCCCGAGGTGCCGGATGAGCGCTTCGAAGGCGTTCGCATCGGCCTCGCGCAGTTCGGGGCTGAAGACCGAGAGAACCGGCTTCGCGGTCGCGCCCTCGTAGCTGAAGGCCGGCATGCCCTTCGGTTCGACCACGACGCGCGGGAACCGTTCCGGGTCGGCGCGCACCCACGTGGGAGCGTACGTCGAGGCCGCGTTCTTGAAGGCGCCGAACCACAGGAGCACCAGGCGAAGCTCGGATGTGCGCGCCTCAGCGAGCATGACGTCGACGAGCGAGAAGTCGAACGTCCCCTCGACCGGCTCGGTCAGCGCCCAGCTCACCGGCGCGAGGACGACGTTGCTTCCGACGCGTCGGACGTGGGCGAAGGAATCGGCGATCGCCTTCGGCGATGACGAGGCGGAATTGAACACCTGGCCCCCGACCAGGAGCGCCGGGGCGCCGGCGCGGCGCAGCGCGAACGGTGCTTCTGTCGAGAGGGCCCACGGCCGCGCGGCGGCCATCATCTCAGCGACCGATACGCGAACTCGCGGAACCGCGCCTCGCCCGTCCCCGTCGCGAACAGCGCCGGGCGCAGACTGAGCAGATCGCCGACGGTGTTGGCATGGTAGCCGGAGGTCTCGTAGCGGACGCCGTGCCGCGTCCACGCTCCGCCGGGGACGCGGTACCAGCCGGTGACGATGTGCTCGTCGTTGCGGATGCGCAGCGTCATGCGGTCGGTGGCCGGAGCCGGCTCGCGCCAGTGCGTGCGGATGCCGCCCGAATAGCTCTGCATCCGTTCGCCGTCCACGCCCATGCCGCAGAAGAGCCGGTTGTTGAAGAACAGCAGCAGCCCGGCCTCGACACCTGGCTGGACGGTGACCTCGACCTCGATCTCGTACGCGTGGTCGCCGGTGAGCATCGCGAGCGGCGATGTGTCGGCGGGCGAGGAGCCCTTGGCCCGCAGAATGAGGCCGTCGTCGACCCGCACGCGCTCGGCTTCTCCGCGATCAGGTGCGTGGAACGCCCAGCGCCTGCCCAGATCCGGCTGCGCGAAGTCGTCGGCGAGGTCCGGAGCCGCCGATTGCTCCGCGGCGCCGACGGGCGCGTCGATCGGTGCGCCGAGGTCGTGGACGACCGCCTCTGGCCAGTCGTCCTCACCCCAGCGGATCGGCTCGAGCAGGATCTGCCGGCCGAGCGTGCGATAGCCGTTCTCGTAGCCGTGCGAGATCATCCACCAGTCGTCTTCGTCGGTGCCCGCGGGACCGGGAACGAGCGTCGCATGGCCGCGCGACCACCATGCCTCGGCCGCATCCTCGGTGCGGGCGATCGGGTTGCGGGGGTGGTTCTGCCACGGTCCGTGCACCGATCGGGACCGTGCGACGATCACCATGTGCCCGGTGGGCGGTCCCGCCGTGCCGCCGACGGCGCTGACGAGGTAGAACCAGCCGCCCGTCCCGTTCTGAGTCTCCGCCCCCGACCTCCGGCGTGCTGACGCGCGCCAGAACAGCTTCGGCCCCTCGAGCGCATAGGCCTCGGTGACCCAGTCCTCGGGGTAGCGCCAGCCGTCGTAGACGTACTCGAGCTCGCCCACTGTCGACAGGCCGTCATCCGTCAGCCGGATGCGGCGCACTCCGCTGGTGAACAGGTATCGTCTGCCGTCCTCGCCGACGACGTGGCCGGGGTCGATCACTCCGCGGATGCCGAGGTCGATCGGCTCCGACCACGGACCGCTCATCGCGTCGGCGTGGATCACGAAGATCGCCGCGTCCGTCAGCGTCGACCACGGCGTCGGGATGAACGGGATGTAGATGAAGAAGCGTCCATCGTGCTCGGCGAGGTCGACGGCGAACGTGTTGCCGACCGGGTTGTGCAGTGCGGAGGTCTCGTATGTCCAGTTCACGAGATCCGTCGAACGGTACAGCGGCAGCCCGGGCGCCGCCTCGAACGACGAGTAGGTCAGCCAGTACTGGTCGCCGACCTGAAGCACCGCGGGGTCGGGCCGGTCGCCGGCCAGGACGGGGTTGATGTAGGTGGTCACCGCGTCGCCGATCCGGTCGCCCCTCGCCACACCCACGCGGCGATCGCTTCGATCGTCCGGCGCGCCGCTCATGCCGGCTGCAGTTCCCGCATCGACCTGCGGATGAGGTCGTGCTGCCGCCGAACCAGCAGCAGCGGGTCGACCTCGCCGAGCTCGGCGAACGCGTGGCCTTCCCATTCGCTCGACCAGTAGCCCCGATAGCCGCCCTCGACGAAGACGCGCACCAGTTCCGGATAGTCGATCGCCGGCTCCTGACCGTTCTCATCGATGTCGTAGAACTTCGCATGCACGTGCAGGATCTGCGGCATGATCTCGGCCCACTCCTGCGGAGCGACGTGGCCGTGCATGTTGAAGGCGAGGTGGGCGAAGGAGCCGAGCCGGCCAGGGTCGAAGTCGCGGCTGGTGAGGTAGCCGATGAACTCCTGCTGGCGCTCCTGCATCGAGGCATCCGTCGCCCAGATCGCCTGCAGTCGTGCGACGGCCTCCTCGTCGAGCCCGGCGCGCTGCACCGCTCGGAGAAGCGTCGGCGACATGCTGTGCATCGTCGCGGAGAAGTCGGCGACGAACCCGAGGAGCGGCGAGTCCAGCTCGTCGTAGACCTCGCGCACCTTCATCACCGCCGGAGCGTTCGGGCCCATCGGCGCGTGGATCTCGTATGCGAGCTTGAGGTTCAGCTCCTCCGCGATCGGAAGAAGCCGGCGCAGAAGCGTCGGCTTCGCGCTCTGGATGCGCACGAGCGGGAAGCCGAGGGTCGCGGCATCGCGGAAGAGGATCTCGCTGAACTCGAACTCCTCGTCATCGGTCATGTCGCGGTCACGTCGCCGGCCCATGTCCAGGTTGGCGCCGAACGAGCTCGCGTCGAAGCCGTACTTGTCGAAGGCGGCGCGCCAGTTGCGGACGAACTCGTCCGACACGTGAGGGTAGGTCGGCAGCGCCTGTGAGGCGACGATCTCGATGCCGGGGCCGATGCCGAGCTCGGCCACCCGCGCCAGCAGGCCGTCCACGTCGTACCAGCCGGCACGGAACTCGGCGCTGGCCGAGTACAGCGTCAGGCCGAGCGTGAAGGGGTCGGCGTCCGTCGCCGGCGGTGGAGCCGTCACGCCCGACACGAGAGCCGGGCGCGCGGCATCCCGATCCGTCACCGTCAGCGTCAGCGTCTGGTCCACGACGTTGGGGACGTACATGCCCGCTCCACCGTCCTCGCCCGGTGCGATCTGCATATAGGGCAGGCGCAGCTGACCGACCAGGTGGACCTCGTGGGTCTCACCGGGTTCGCTCGACGTCTCGCGCGCCGCGATCAGCAGCGGGTGATCCTGCAGGTACCAGAGCACCTCGCTCTGCTGGGGCAGGTCGTTCAGCGGGTACCGCACCCCCTGCAGCTCGAACGCCAGGTCATCGTCGGGGATCTGCTCACCGTCGACGGTGAGCTGCAGCGACGTGACCGATGACAGCCACAGGCTGCGGTACCACGGCAGGGTGAGGGAGAGCGCGAAACCGTCGGGGTGCACGCGGAGGCTGTCGTCCTGGATCAGTCCGTTCGGCATGATGTGATCTCCTTGGGGATGGAATGGATGCCGCGGCTCAGAGGCGGTCGGCGACCTGACGCATCAGCGAATGATGGCGGCGGACCTGCTCGATCGAGCGCCACGGCTCGCGCTCGCCCTCGTACTCGCTGGAGAGGTAGCCGGTGTAGCCGGCGTCCTTGATCGCACGCAGCACCGGCTCCCAGGGGATCTGCTGATCCTCGAGCGTGTCGTCGATGTCGTGGAACTTGGCCTGGATGAACACGACGTGCTCGGCCACGCTCGCGAAGTCGCCGGGGTCGACCGCGATGCCGTCCATGAACGCCGGGCGCTGCCCGGGAAGCTCGCCCGGCTTCAGAGCGATCGGCCGATCCTGGAAGATGCCGGTGTCGATCAGCAGCCCGAAGTGCTTGGTGCCGGTGCGGGTGATGAGCGCGATGTAGTCCTCGACGACCTCGTGCCTGATCGGCGTCGGCGAGTGGATCTCGGGGCAGATGATCAGATCGAGCTCCTCGGCGAGCGGCAGGCTGCGTTCCACCGCCTCGGACCAGATGGGGTGCGGAACCAGGTCGCTGGAGACCACGCCGATCTTCGGCCGGACGAAGCGGAAGCCGAGCCGATGGGCCAGCCGCAGGTCGCGTTGCAGCGCGGCAGCGCCCTCGTCGATGGACATCTCGTGCGCGTGCGGGCCGCTCGAGTGCAGACGGGTGTCGATCCAGGAGCCGTAGTTGGTCGGTTCCAGGCCGTACCTCTCGAGCAGCCGGAACCACTCGTCCACCCACTCCTGCGCGGGCTCGGGATAGTTCGGGATGTGCGCCTCGCCGAGGATTTCGACCCCGGTCGCGCCGATGTCGGCGATGCCTGCGAGCGCGGTCTCCAGGTCCAGGACGGTGCCGTAGTCGCCCATGAAGCTGTAGAGCGAGACGCCGTACCTGAACGGCGCTCCGTCGGCCTCCGGGGAGAGGGTGACGTGCTTGGTGACCCGGTAGGTGGAGGGCTGATGCTCGACCGGGACGTAGGACATGCGCAGCCGCAGCTCGATCGACACCTCGTGGACGCCGTCGGGGAGCCCGCCTTCGAAGGGCACGGTGACGACGGCGGGCTCTTCCAGCTGCCATCGGACGCCGTCGCTGTCCCAGAGTTCGGCGAGGCTGTAGGTCGTTCCACCGAAGCTCCAGCGCGGGACATCGGCCGCGACATCGACGAGGTCGCCGACGCGCACCGCGATCCCGTCGATCAGGGATGCCGCCATCCCTCGGTAGGAGGGCATCCGGACGCGGAACTGGAAGCCGGTGACCCGTCCTCCCGCACGGACGTTGCGGAAGCCGACGGACTGGATCAGGTCTCGTTCGAGGAGCATGGAGGTCCGCACTCTCTGCCGGTAGGCGGTACCTGCGGTCATCGCAGGGACGGACGGCGCGTCGTCGTGCCGTACTGTCGACGCTACCTCACACTGTCGCTTTCATGCATAAGTGTGCGTGATGCCCACGTAAGAAGATCCGATGCGGTCGGTCAGATCAGCCGCAGCTCCGCGTCGATCGCCGCCGCTGTGCGCAGCAGCGGCGGAAGGTACGCCTCCAGGAGCCTTTCCACCGTGTCTCGGGTAGCGCTCGTGGAGACGTTCAGTGCCGCGATCACGCTGCCGTCCCGGCCGTGCAGCGGTGCCGCGATCGACCGCAGGCCCGGCTCCAGCTCACCGTCGATCACCGCCCAGCCCTGCGCCCGGACACGGTCCAGCTCGCCACGAAGCGCCCCCGGATCGGTGATGGTGCGGTCCGTGAGGGAGGCCAGATCGGATGCCGCGACCGCAGCGTCGGCGGCGGCATCCGGCAGTCCCGCCAGGAGAACCCGGCCCATGCTGGTCGCATACGCCGGAAAGCGCGTTCCGATCGTGATCCGCACGCTCATGATCCGCCGCGTGGGCACGCGCGCGATGTAGACGATGTCGGCGCCGTCCAGCACCGCGGCCGAGACGCTCTCGCCCACCTCTCGGGACAGCGCCTCCAGATGCGGTTGCACGATCTCCGGCAGCGAGAGCGAGGAGAGGTAGCTGAATCCGAGCTCGAGCACGCGTGGCGTGAGCGAGAACGCCCGGTTGCCGCCCGTGATGCCGCCGTTTCCCGAACCGGGCAGCCCGCGGACGTAGCCGAGCGTCTCGAGGGTGAGCAGGAACCGGCGCGCGGCGGCGCGGGTGATCCCGGCGCGCCGCGCGACCTCGCTGAGCGTCAGCTCGGCGTGATCGGCGTCGAACGCGCGGATCACGGACAGACCGCGGGCCAGGGACTGCACGAAATCGCCGGAGTCCGGAGTGCTCATACGCTCGCCCTGTCCCTCCGCCGGCGATCGTGCCGCCCGCTGCTCATGCTCGAGTCGGCCGCTGCGCGCGGTGCCGCCGCGCGCAGCCGGTTCACCGCTCCAGGACGACCGCGAGTCCCTGACCGACGCCGATGCAGATCGCGGCGACCGCGACCCCACCGCCGCGGCGGGCCAGCTCGTGCGCGGCGTGCCCGATGATCCGGCCGCCCGAGGCGCCCAGGGGGTGGCCGATCGCCAGCGCGCCGCCGTGGATGTTGACCCGCTCGGGGTCGAGGTCCGGCCAGCCCTGGATGTCGGCGAGCGACTGCGACGCGAACGCCTCGTTCAGCTCGACGAAGTCGACATCCGCCCACGTCCGGCCCGCCCGAGCGAGGGCCTTGTTGGCGGCCTCGATCGGCGCGAGCGGGAACTGGTCGGGATCCACGCCGTGGGAGGCGCGCCCGGCGATGCGCGCCAGGGGCTCGCCCGGCAGCACGCCGTCGCCGGCGAGCAGCACCGCCGAGGCGCCGTCGTTGATCGGCGAGGAGTTGCCCGCGGTCACCGTTCCGCTGCCATCCTGGGCGAACAGGGGCTTCAGGCCCGCGAGCTTCTCGACGCTGGAGTCGTCACGGATGCCCTCGTCGCGGGCCAGTTCGGCGCCGGGAACCTGCACGATCTCGCCGTCGTAGATGCCGGCGGCCCACGCCGCGGCCGCGAGACGGTGCGAACGCGCGGCGAACTCGTCCTGCGCCTCGCGGGTCAGCCCGACCTGGCGGGCGACCTTCTCGGCGGACTCGCCGTTGCTGATCGTCCAGTCCTTGCGCAGCGCAGGGTTGGTCATCCGCCACCCGATCGAGGTGTTCCACATCGTCGGGTTGCCCACCGCGGGCCACGGCTTGGCCGATTTCTCCACCACGAACGGGGCGCGGCTCATCGACTCCACGCCGCCGGCGAGGATGATGTCCGCATCGCCGGACTCGATCGCCCGCGAGCCCTGGATGACCGCTTCGACCGAAGATGCGCACAGCCGGTTGACCGTGACACCGGTCACGCTCGAGGGGAACCCGGCGAGCAGCGCTCCGAAACGAGCGACGTTGCGGTTGTCCTCGCCGGCCTGGTTGGCATCGCCGAAGATGACGTCCTCGATCCGGGCCGGGTCGATGCCGGTGCGCTCGACGATCGCGCGCATCACCACGGCGGCGAGGTCGTCCGGACGTACACCCGCGAGGGCGCCTCCGGCCCGCCCGAACGGAGTGCGGACGGCGTCGTACACATAGCTGCTCGTCATGTCAGTTCTCCTTCTGGGATGCCTCGGCCGAGGCCTCGGCCAGCGTCAGGCCGGTGAGCTCGGCGAGCGAGGCGACGGTGTTCTCCCCGAACGCCTCGCGCACGGCGAACCCGTCGGCGGTGACGTCGAAGATGGCGTGGTCGGTGTAGACGCGGGTCACGCACCCCACCCCGGTGAGCGGGTACGTGCACTCGGCGACGAGTTTGGACTCGCCCGTCTTGGTCAGCAGGTCGGTCATCACATAGACGGCCTTCGCGCCGATCGCGAGGTCCATGGCGCCGCCGACGGCCGGGATCGCTCCGGGTGCGCCGGTGGACCAGTTCGCGAGGTCGCCGGTCTGGCTCACCTGGAACGCTCCCAGGACGCAGACGTCCAAGTGGCCGCCGCGCATCATCGCGAACGAGTCGGCGTGGTGGAAGTACGCGGCTCCGGGCAGCGCGGTGACAGCCTGCTTGCCGGCGTTGATCAGGTCCGGGTCCACGTGCGCGGCATCCGGTGCCGGGCCCATCCCGAGCAGCCCGTTCTCGGTGTGCAGGATGATCTCCTGGTCATCGGGCAGGAAATTGGCCACGAGCGTGGGCGCCCCGATGCCGAGGTTCACGTACGAGCCCTCGTGGATGTCGGCCGCGATGCGCTGCGCGAGCTCGTTGCGGGTGATCTGGGTGCTCATCGTTCTGCTCCGTTCACTGCGTCGGCCGACGCGTCGGCGATCGGCTCGCCCTCCAGGTCGACGCCGCCGACGAAGGCGCCGTCGTCGAGCCAGAGCCGCTCGCCCACCGCCACGACGCGGTCCACGTAGATGCCGGGGGTGACCACCGCTTCGGGATCGAGGGATCCGAGGGAGACGACCTCATCGACCTGAACGATCGTCGTGGTCGCGGCCGATGCCATGATCGGCCCGAAGTTGCGTGCCGTCTTTCGGTAGATCAGATTCCCCCAGCGATCGGCCTTCAGCGCGCTGACCAGGGCGAAGTCGGCGCGGATGGGGTACTCCAGGACGTAGGCGCGTCCGTCGATGGTCCGCGCCTCCTTGCCCTCGGCCAGCTCGGTGCCGACGCCGGTCGGCGAGAAGAAGCCGCCGATCCCGGCGCCGGCGGCGCGGATCCGCTCGGCGAGGTTGCCCTGCGGGACGATCTCGAGTTCGATCTCGCCCGCGCGGTACAACCCGTCGAAGACCCACGAGTCGTGCTGTCGCGGGAAGGAGCAGATGATCTTGCGGACGCGCCTGGCCGCGAGCAGGGCCGCCAGACCGGTGTCGCCGTTGCCGGCGTTGTTGTTCACGATCGTCAGGTCCCCCGCGCCCGAGGCGATGAGCGCGTCGATCAGCTCGACCGGCTGGCCGGCCCGGCCGAAGCCGCCGATCATGATGGTCGCTCCGTCAGGGATGCCGGAGACCGCGGTCTCGGCATCCGGAACCGTTTTGTCGATCACATGAACTCCTGGTGTTCGCTGTGCGCACGCGTGTGCGCTCTACGTCTATTATAGCGCGGCGGGCTTCCGCTGTCACGGGTGCCGGGCAGGTGGAAGTGGCGGGGCCGGCGTGTGCGTGCCGGCGGTGCGAGTATCGGCAGCGTGCCGGGACGTCGGGGCGGGCGGGCGGCGGGCGGGAGCGTCAGGGCTCGAGGGTGAGTGCAGCCGGGATGGGGACGATATCCTCCCGCAGCTGGATGATCTGCCTCGCGTGCTGGGCGATGCGCACGTCCTCGTCCGACGTGGGCGTCCACTGCCGCACCGGCAGCGCTCGTCCCGCGCGGCCGGGCACGACGAACACGCTCATGCACTGGGTGGTCAGGGACAGCTCGGCCGGCCGACGGGGGTCCGCGCTGGAGACTCGCACGTTGATGTGCATGCTGTGCTCGCCGGTGTACATGAGGCGGGCGTCCACGACCACGAGATCGCCGATGCGGACGGGCGCGAAGAAATGGATGCCGCCGGAATAGACCCCGATCGCTTCGCTGGCCCCGTCACCGTCCTGCGCCCACGCCGCGGCGCACGCGTAGGCGGCCTCGTCGATCCAGCGCATGACCGTGCCGCCGTGTGCGTTGCCGCCCCAGTTCACGGCCTCCGGGGGCACGAGGAACCGCAGCGTCGTGCGCGGAGCACGACCGGCCTCGGTGTATTCCTCGTCGAGCATGAGGCGCTTGATCTGGTCACGGGCCGGCATCCGCTCGAGCGCGGCGGCGGCGAGCCGACGATCGGAGGGCGACGTGGGGACCCACTCCGGCACAGTCGCCGCGGTGCCGTCGGCTCCCTTGGCGACGAAGATCAGGATGCACGTGGTCGCCGGTGTGTACGCGTGGACATTGACGTCGCTGGAGGAGACGGTCACGACGACGTGCATGCTCGTTCGGCCGGTGTGCACGAGGCGAGCCACGACCTCGATGATACTTCCCGGCGGAATGGGCCGCTGATGACGCACGTTGCCGACGTAGGCCGTCACGCAGTACGTCCCCGCCCAGCCCACCGCGCAGGCGTAGCCGGCCTTGTCGATCCACTCCATGACGCTGCCGGCGGCGACCGAACGTCCGCCCGCCGCCGTGTCGCCGGGCTCGCTCATGAACCGCAGCGTGACGCGGTCATCCCGTGCGGCAGCGGCGGTGACGGGGAGCGCGGAGTCCGAGGGGGGCACGGCGCCAGCATAGGCCGAGAGGAACGCCGCGGTGCGGCTGCGGGCTGCGCGGGCACGCGGCTGGCCGGGTGAGTGCGGTGTGCGGCTACGGGCGGGCAGGGTGACGCGGGTGGATGCCCGAGTGGGTATGGCACGCTGGGCGCATGGCCAACTCGCCGTCGGGCGACTCGCTCACCGAGCGCATCGTCCGCATCCTCGAGACGTTCTCGGCGGAGCGCACCGTCCAGACGGCCGCGGAGATCGGGCGCCGTGCTGGACTGCCGTCATCCACTGCGCATCGGCAGGTGGACGCGCTGGTGGCGGCCGGCCTGCTGGAACGCGACGACGATGCCCGCGTGCGTCTGGGCATGCGGCTGTGGGAGCTGGCGCTTCGCGGCTCCGAGGCCCTGCGGCTGCGCCAGGCAGCGATGCCCTTCATGGAGCGCGTGCAGGCGGCGATCCGCGAACACACGCAGCTGGCCGTGCTCGAGCAGGACGAGGCGCTGTTCCTCGAGCGGCTCTCGTCCCCGGATTCCGGAGCCAACATCACCCGGATCGCCGGGCGCCTCCCGCTGCACGCGTCCTCGTCCGGACTCGTGCTGCTCGCCTTCGGCCCCACCGAGCTTCAGGAGCGGGTGCTCGCGGCTCCCCTGTCGCGCGTGTCCGCCGAGACGATCACGGATGCCGCGGCCCTGCGCCGCGCGCTCGCCGCTGTGCGGCGACAGGGGTACGTGATCGCCCCCGGCTCGATCGAGGCTGTCTCGACCGGAGTCGCCGTCCCGGTGCGCGACGGCGCGGGAACGGTTCTGGCGGCACTGTCCGTGGTGCTCCCCCGCGATGCCCCCACCGCCGCGGCACTCGAAGAGCTCCGCGCCGCCGCGGCCGGCATCCGCTCGGCGCTCGCGGCCGACCGGCGCTGACCCGCGGGCGGCTCGCCCGCTCGTTCGCCCGCTCTCCCGTTCACTCGCCCTCGTTCCCTCGCCCTCTCTTGTTCACTTGCCCTGGATGTACGCGAAACGCCGCGCGCGCCGTGCATCCACGACCACCGGATCGGGGTCGTGATCGAGGCGGGGCGCGAAGGACACAGCATCCCGTTCAACGGGAATGCATGCCGTTCGGAGGCGGTGACCGGTCACACTGGGGCGAGGCATCCCATGCGATCCCATCCACCGTCAGAGGAGACGACATGACCGACCCCGTCCGCACCCGCGTCGCCATCATCGGTGCCGGCCCGGCCGGCCTGCTGCTCTCGCACCTGCTCGCGGACGCCGGCATCGACTCGATCGTGCTCGACTCGCGATCGCGGGAAGAGATCGAGACCACCATCCGCGCCGGCATCCTCGAGCAGGGGACCGTCGAGATCCTCGACGAGTCGGGTGCCTCGGATCGCGTGCGCACGGTCGGGCACCGCCACGACGGCATCGAGCTGCGCTTCGCCGGCGAGGGGCACCGGATCGACTTCGCCGACCTGGTCGGCCGCGGCGTGTGGCTCTATCCGCAGCACGAGGTGCTCAAGGACCTGATCGCCGTGCGCCTGGCGGCGGGTCAGGACATCCGCTTCGGGGTCGCCGCCGACCGGGTCGACGGCGCCGAGAGCGACCGTCCCCGTGTGATGGCGACGGATGCCGCGGGCCGGGCGATCGAGATCGAGGCGGAGTTCGTGGTGGGCGCCGACGGATCGCGCAGCGTCGCGCGCGCGGCAGTGACCGGCTCCTCTACGGGTGGGTACTTCCGCGAGTATCCGTTCGCGTGGTTCGGCATCCTCACCGAAGCGCCGCCCAGCGCACCGGAGCTCATCTACAGCAACTCGCCGCACGGCTTCGCCCTCATCAGCCAGCGCAGCGCGACGGTGCAGCGGATGTACCTGCAGTGCGACCCGGACCTGGATCCGAATTCGATGAGCGATCGGCAGATCTGGGACGCGCTGCAGGCCAGCGTGGACGGGCACGATCTTGTGGAGGGTCCGATCTTTCAGCGCGACGTGCTGCGGTTCCGCAGCTTCGTCGCCCATCAGCTGCTGCGCGGGCGCGTGGCCCTGATCGGGGATGCGGCGCACACGGTTCCGCCGACCGGCGCGAAGGGGATGAACCTCGCGGTGGCCGACGTCGTCCTCCTGGACAAGGCGCTGCGGGCGCTGCTGCTCGAGAACGACTCACGACTGTTGGAGGCCTTCCCGGAGAAGGCGCTGGATCGCATCTGGAAGGCCCAGCACTTCTCCTGGTGGATGACGAGCATGCTGCACGTCGCGCCGGATGCCTCCGACTTCGACCGCCTCCGGCAGCTCGGCGAGCTGCGCACCGTCGTGGAGTCCGAGTCGGGCCGTCGCTACCTCGCCGAGGCGTACACCGGCTGGCCGCTCGCCGGCCGCTGACCCGCGGCGCCTCCCGGCCCGCGAGAGTGCACGTCCCGGCCCGCGAGAGTGCGTTTCGCGCTCGCCAGGTTGCGCCCTGCTGCGCGCGCACGCACCCTCGGCAGCCGCAACACGCACCCTCGGCAACCGCAACACGCACCCTCGGCAGCCGAGCGCCGAGGAGCGCCTTACAGCTCGTCGGCGAAGACCTCGCTCGCGATGCGGTACGCCGTGTTGGCGGCGGGGACGCCGGAGTAGATCGCGCTCTGCAGGATCACTTCCTTGATCTCGTCGAGGCTCAGCCCGTTGCGGCGGGCGGCACGCAGGTGCATCGCGAGCTCCTCGTGATGCCCGTGCGCGATCAGCGAGGTCAGCACCGCGATCGACCGCGACCGGCGGTCCAGACCGGGGCGGGACCACACGTCGCCCCAGGCGACCCGGGTGATGAAGTCCTGCCACTCCGCGGTCATCGCATTCGCGCCGGCCGTCGAGCGGTCGACGTGCTCGTCCGAGAGCACCTCCCGGCGCACCACCATGCCCTGGTCGTAGCGCTCCTGATCGGAGAGTCCTTCGCCTGCGGGTCTCATGATGCCTTCCTGACGAACTCCAGCAGCGCGGCCGCGACTGCCTCCGGCTGTTCCGCGGGCGGCAGGTGAGCGGCATCCGCGATGGAAACGATCGTGCCGTGCCGAACGCCCGCGGCGATCTCGGTGGACTTCGCCTCGGGCGCCACGGCGTCGTGCTCACCCCACATCGCGAGAATCGGGATCTCGATGCGGCTCAGCCGATCGCGCACGTCGTACGCCGCGAGGGCTTCGCAGCACAGCGCGTAGCTCTCGTCGTCGGCATCCTGCAGCGCGTGCAGCAGCCGCCCGGACAGCTCGGGCCGCCGTGCGATCGAGTCCGGCGCGAACCACCGCTGCGCCGAGCCCATGATCACGCTCGAGGTCGACTGCGCGCGCACCTGCGCAGCGCGCTCGTGCCATCCCGTCGCGTCCCCGAGCTGAGCCCCGGACGCGATGATCGCGGCACGGCGCACCAGCGACGGATGCCGCAGCGCCAGGGCGAGGCCGACCGCTCCGCCGAGCGAGACGCCGGCGTAGCCGAACGGCTCGCCGGTCCCGGCGGCGACCGCATCGGCAAGCTCCTCGACGGTGAACGGCTCGGATGCCGCGGGCGAGGCGCCGTGACCGGGCAGGTCCCAGGCGGTGACGCGGTAATCCGTCGCAAGCAGCGGGAGCACGTCCTCCCAGAGGATCGTGGACGTGCCCAGCGACGGTCCGAGCACCACGAGGGGCGCACCGGCCGGACCCACGGGCGTGGTGAAGGAGACGGTGGGAACGGTCACGGGCGGGGGCCCTCCTCGAAAGCGTCGGTGGCGTCAGGCGCGCGCCGCAGCGCGGCGTCCGCGAGTGCGGGCGCCAGGCCGAGATAGCGTGCGGGGTCGACGAGCTCGTCGACATCCAGTGCGGATGCCTCGGGCAGGGCTCGCAGGAGTCCCGCCAGGTCACCGCCGGCCGCGGCGTCGACGATGAGCGAGTCGAATCTGGCCTTGCCGATCAGCGGCACGAGGACGATCCCGAGCCGTTCGCTGACGATGAGCCCGTTCGTGAGGTCCAGGTTCTCGCGGGCGCGACCGGCGTCGAGGGACAGACCCGCGGCCAGGTGCGCGGCGCGGGCGGAGGCGCCCAGCGTCAGACGCAGCAGTTCCTGCAGGGCGGGCCACTCGGCGTGCCAGGCGCCGTCGGGACGTTCGTCCACGGCCAGTCCGGCGGCCAGGTGCAGCTGGGCGGCGAGCCCGGGGGCGCGCATGGCGGCGGAGCGGAGCAGGACGGCATCCACCGGGTTCTGCTTCTGCGGCATCGCGGACGAGCCGCCGCCTTCGGCGACGGCCGCTTCGGCCACCTCGGTGCGGGCCATGCCGGCGATGTCCGAGCCGAACATCCCGACCGCGGCGACCACGGCGGCCAGCGCATCGCCGAGCTCGGTGACCGGCCAGCGGTCGGTGTGCCAGGGGGCCGCCGGCGCCTGGAGTCCGAGCTCGTGGGCGTACCGTGCCGGCAGATCGGCTGCGGCGGCGGCGCCGAAGCGCTCGACGAAGGCGGCGAGCGTGCCACCGGCACCGCCCAGCTGAGCCGGGAGGCGGGAGGCGGCCTCGTCCAGGCGGTGGCGCGCGCGGTCCACCGCACGCAGCCAGTTGGCCGCCTTCAGCCCCAGGGTCGTGGGCACGCCGTGCTGGGTGAGCGTGCGTGCGGCCGCGGGGTCGTCGCGGTGGGCGCGGACCAGCCTCGCCAGCGCGTCGGCTGTCTGCGACAGGCTCTCCGCGACGGCTACTGCCACGTCGCGTCCCACGGTCATCAGCGCGGAGTCGAGGATGTCCTGACTCGTCGCGCCGACGTGCACCCAGGCCGCGGCATCCTGATCGTGCTGCGCCACGCTCGCCTTGATCAGGGGAATCAGCGGAATGACCGGGTTGCCCCCGGCGACCGAGTCCCGGGCGAGCCGGCCGAGGTCGATCGCCGGCGGGTTCCGCCGCACCCCGTCCACCGCGATGCCGGCGGCCTGCGGCGCGAGGCCCGCAGCGACCAGCGCGCGCGTGAGGGCGAGTTCGGCGCCGACGAGGTGTGCCAGCACGACACGATCGGATGCCGCATCCCCCGCCCCGATCAAGACCGGGGAGAGCAGTCCGACGTCGTCCGCCGAGGTCGTCGCGCCGTCGGCGGGCGGCGCCGCGAGCGACTCGGCGGACGATGGGTCAGAAGGCAAGGAAGACGGTCTCCTTCTCGCCCTGCAGCCGGATGTCGTGCCGCAGGTACCCCTCCGGGGTGCGCGTTGCGATGAGCGTAGCGCGCTCCTCCGGCGTGAGCGAGGACAGCAGCGGGTCGGCATCGAGCAGCTCGGGGTTCTCGGGCAGGTAGATGCGCGTGTGCAGTTTGTCCGGCATCCCCCGCGCGAACACGACGACCGCGAAGAACGGCGCCTTGCCGTCGATCGGGCCGGGGTTGCGCGTCCAGAACTCGAAACCGCCCTCGTCCGTGGTCGCGGAGCGGCCGAACCCGGTGAAGGTGTGGTCATCGCGACGGCGCGAGCCACGGCCGCGCGGCACTCGGCCGTCGGAGTCGGCGCCGAAGATCTCCACGATCGCGTCGGGGATGGGCGCGCCGTCCCCGTCGTACAGCGTGCCGCCCAGCACGATCGCGCCGGCGCTGTGCGGGAAGGCGACCTCGTGCTTCTTGTCGTAGTCCAGGCCGAACGCGAAGAACGGCCCGATCGTCTGACCGGGGGTGGCCTGATGCGTCTTGGGCTGGGTGGGTGCGGGCATCAGTGCTCTCCCTCAGGTTCGAACCAGGTCGCGTCCGGGCCGTCGACGACGATGTCCCACCGGTAGCCCATCGAGAACTCCGGGACGGTGAGATCGTGGTCGTACGCGCCGATGAGGCGGTCGCGGTCGGCCTGGCGCGGGATGGTGTTGTAGATCGGGTCCAGGGCGAACAGCGGGTCGCCGGGGAAGTACATCTGCGTGATGATCCGCTGCGTGAACGCGCTGCCGAACACCGAGAAGTGGATGTGCGCGGGGCGCCACGCGTTGACGTGGTTCTTCCACGGGTACGGTCCCGGCTTGATGGTGGTGAACTTCCACTCGCCGTTGTCGTTGGTCACGATGCGTCCGGCGCCGGTGAAGTACGGGTCCAGCGGCGCGGGGTGCTGGTCGCGCTGGTGGATGTAGCGGCCCGCGGCGTTGGCCTGCCAGATCTCGATGAGCTGGTTGCGCACCGGTCGGCCCCACGAGTCCAGCAGGCGCCCTTCGACGGTGATGCGCTCGCCCTGCGGCTCGCCGCGGTGCTGCAGCGTCAGGTCGGCCTCGATGGCCGCGACGTCGCGCTGCCCGTAGGCCGGCGAGAACAGCTCGATGGTCTCGGGATCGACGAGCTTGAGGTCCTTGGTGGGGTGACGCAGCAGGCTGGAGCGATACGGCGGGAAGTCGTGCAGGGTGGCCCGCAGCTCCTCGCCGGACTCGTCGCGGCGCGCGTACTCGGCGTGCAGCTGTGCGATCTCTTCGTTGATCTGGCGCTGCGAGGGCATGTCGGCCGAGGCGAGCAGCGACTCGGGCGCCGCAGCGGTCGGTTCGATGATCACCGAGGACGAGAATGCCTCGCCAATCGGGTCCGGACGGGTGATGGTCATGGGGTCTCCTTCGACGCGCGCTCGTTCCGGAGCACGCAGATCAAGCGTCCCATCCGGCCGGACCGCCGACCGCACCGACTCCCACTCAGTGGGAGTCGCGCAGGTCGCGGCTCAGATCCTTCGCCGCCTGCACCACCAGGCCGCCCAGGCGACGCTCGTCCGCGCTCTCCAGGTGCACCACGATGCCGATCGCCGCGGGCGGCAGCGCCTCGGTCGGGGGCAGCGCTGCGGCCACCGATACGTTCCCCAGCGTCATCTCCTCACGGGTCGTGGCGTAGCCCCGCGTGCGGGTCCGGGACAGGTCCGCCCGCAGCGCCTCCTCCGAGGTGATCGACAGCATCGTCTCGCGCCGCAGCGGCACGGAGAAGAACCGCGCGAGCCATGCTTCGTCACGCGTGGCCAGCAGAGCCTTGCCGACGCCGGTGGCGTGCAGCGGATGCCGGCCGCCCATCCGACTCAGCGTCGGAATCGACCCCTTGCCGGTGACTCGGCCCACGTACAGCGCGGTCGCCGCCTCCGGCGTCGGGGCGTCCAGGACCGCCAGGTGCACGTTCTCGCCGGTGGCTTCGTAGAGGCGCAGCATGTGCGGCAGCGCGGTCTCGCGCAGCCGGAGCGAGAGCGGAGACAGCTCGCCGAGCTCCCACAGCCGGGCGCCGATGGTGTACCGGTGACCCGGTGCCCTGGCGAGCAGGCCGAACTCGATCAGCTGCGCCATCAGGCGATGCAGGGTGGAGGGCGCCAGGCCGGTGCGCTCGGCGAGCTGGGTGGCCGACAGCGACGGTTCCGCTTCGCTGAAGCACTGCAGCACGCGCATCGCGCGGGTCAGCACGCCCTCACCGCTGTCGCTCATGAAACGCCTCCTCGCCGAGGCTAACCGACGCGCTCCGATTCGGCGGACCGGCCTCGGCCGGCCCGGTGCCATCCCCTGCAGCGGCAAAAGACCGGGGCGATCCGCGTTTCCGCGGACCGCCCCGGTCCCGTCATCGATTCAGCTCAGCGGACGTTGCTCATCCGAAGACGTCGGCGTTGGCGTAGCCCTTGCCGTTGTACTTCTGGACGATCACCTGCGAAACGGCAGGC
Organism: Microbacterium sp. zg.B48; assembly: GCF_024623505.1. Taxonomy (NCBI): domain Bacteria; kingdom Bacillati; phylum Actinomycetota; class Actinomycetes; order Micrococcales; family Microbacteriaceae; genus Microbacterium; species Microbacterium sp. zg.B48. Next base: position 29,747 of record NZ_JANJFE010000006.1, on the reverse strand, counting down.
TTCCCGTCGACCGTGGTGTCGATGACCGATCCTTCGAGCATGAACGGCGCGGAGAAGTCCTGGATGCTCATCAGCGCTTCCATGAAGGACTCGCGGGTGGGCTCTTCCATCTTCATGAACGCCTGCTCCAGCGTCGCGCCGGCGATCCAGCTCCACACGCAGTGCGGGAAGGCGGGCACGCCCTCCTGGTTCGTGTACTCATCGATGGCCGCGAGGAACGCCTTGCCCTCTTCGCTCTCCTGGAAGGCCGGGCTGGCCGCCGACTCGGAGAACGCCACCGTGTAGACGCCGGGGAAAGCCTCCGCGTGGACGTCGGGCTGCTGGAGGATGCCACCGGGGCTGGAGGTGTTCGAGGGCAGGAACCAGCTGGGCAGCCAGCCGAGCTCCTCGGTCTTCTTCAGCGCCGAGATGACCAGCGGGGTGATCGACATCGCGTTGAAGAACACGTCCGCCCCGCTGGAAGCGAGCTCGGTGAGCTGGGCGTCCACCGAGGTGTCCGTGGCCTCGTAGGTGAGCTCCTCGACGATCTCGATGTTGGACGCACCCTCGATGGCCTCCTTGAAGCCCTCGACGTAGCCGTCGCCGTAGTCGTCGTTCTGCGAGAGGATCGCGACCTTGTGGTCTTCACCGGACTCGGCGAGCAGTTCGCCGAACGCGCCACCCTCCTGCTGGTAGATCGGGACGAAGCCGATCTGCTCGGGGCTTTCCTCGCGATCGCTGAACAGCGGGTCACCTGCCATGACGAGCACCTGCGGCACGCCCTCATCGATGGCCGCATCGCGCCAGGCGCGGTTGGTCGGCGTGCCCAGCCCGACGCCGGCGGCGAACACACCGTCCGAGACCATCTGCTGGAAGTTCGTCAGCGCCTTCTGCGGGTCGTACCCGTCGTCGTACGCCTTGATCTCGATGGTGCGCGTCTTGCCGTCACCGAATTCGATGCCGCCCTCGTCGTTCTTCACGCCGAAGTACGCCAGGGCGCCGTCGACGGTGCAGTTGCCGGGTCCGGCCGTGCCGCCGGTGAGCGGGCTGGTGATGCCGAACGTCAGACTCGTGTCGGTGATGCCGGGGCTCGCCTCGGCGGGTCCCTCGCTGGCGTCTCCGCCGTCGCTGGCGCCGCCGCGCGCGCAGCCTGCGGCCAGAACGGCGACGATGCCGATTCCGGCGACGACCGAGGTGATCCGCACCTTCTTCCGGAGTGTGCTCATGTGTCCTGCCTCTTTTCTTGTGACTGTGTGGGTGTGGGGGGAGTGGATGGATCCGACGTCACGCTGGGCGCCACGGTCGCCGCCGCGGTGTTCTGCTGTTCCGGCGCTGCGCCGGCAGGGTTGCCGTTGTGGCCGTTGCTCTTCTTGCGACGCCACAGTCGCGGCAGCGACACCAGTCCACGCGGCAGGACGAACAGGATCACGAGCAGGATGACACCCTGCAGCACGGCGGTCAGGCTCGAGTCGATGGCGTTGGTCACCTGCGGGGCCAGGACGTAGTACGCCCCGCCCAGCAGCGAGCCGACGATGCTGCCGGCGCCGCCGATGACCATCGCCGCAAGCAGCGTGATCGAGTGGCCGAAGCTCATCGTCTCGGGCGAGGTGTACTGCACCACGACCATGTAGAGGAAGCCGCTGACCCCGCCGATGAGCGATGCGATCGTGAACGCCAGCACCTTGTAGCGGTACGGCGAGATCCCCATCGACGAGGCGACCGCCTCGTTGCCCTTGACGATCGCGAAGGCACGCCCGTACTTGCCGCGTACGAGGTTGCGCGTGAGCAGGAATACGACCGCCGCGACTGCGATCACGATGTACAGCTGCCACTGGTCGTCCGCCAGACCGGTCCCCTCCGGCGCGCCGGAGAACCGCGCGGAGGTGCCCTGCGACCCGCCGGTGACTTCGGAGAGTCGCTTGGCGAGCGGAACACCGACGATCGGCAGCGCGATGGTGACCATCGCGATCGCCAGGCCGCCCAGCCGGGCCGCGGCCAGAGCGATCACCAGGCCGAAGATGCCCGGGATGAGCGCGGCCAGAACGAACACGAGTGCGATGTTCCAGTCGTTGTTCACCCCGTAGGCGGTGACATACGCGCCCACGCCGACGAAGAAGATCTGGCCGAGCGAGACCTGCCCGGTGTACCCCATCACCACGTTCAGCCCCAGCACCGCCACGGCGAAGACGCCGATGCGCGCGAGCGTCTGGTTGACGAAGACCGGGAAGATCAGCGGCGCGATCACGAGGATCACCACGATCAGCAGTACGCCGACCCACCGCACCCACGGCTTGCTCATGAATCCTGCTGCCTGGGCCATCACACTCGCACCACATCTTTCCGGCCGAACAGGCCCTGGGGGCGCACGAAGAGTACGACGAAGATCAGGATGAACGGCACGGCGATCTTGAGATCATGACCGATCAGAGGAACGTACACGGCGGCGAGGTTCTCCAGGACGCCGATCAACCAGGCGGCGATCACCACACCCAGCGGGCTGGACATTCCGCCCAGGATGACCGCGGCCAGCGCGTACACCAGCGCGGAATCCATCATGCCGGGTGTGAGCGTCAGCGACGGGGCGATCAGCGCACCGGCGATCGCGCCGAGCGCTGCCGCCAGTCCCCAGCCGACCATGAGCAGGCGCCCGACCGGCAGACCCGAGAACGCCGCCGACTGCGGGTTGACCGCCACGGCGCGCAGGGCCAGGCCGAGCTTGGTGCCGATGAACAGCAGCTGCAGCAGGATCATGATCCCCACGATCACCAAGGTCGTACCGATCGAACGGATGCTGACCACGGCGCCGAGGATGTTGACGCTCTGCAACGGGAACAGTGAAGGGAACTGGAGGTTGTTGAAGCTCCAGATCCATCCGGCGATGCCGGTGATCAGCGTCAGCAGGCCGATCGTGACCACGACCGCGGTATCCGGATCGCCGCGCTCGAACCGCCGCATCAGGAAGCGCTCGACCAGCGCTCCGAAGATGAACGAGGCGAGCACCGCGAGGAGGATCGCGATCACCAGCGGCACGCCGATCCGCAGGAACGAGTAGGCGAAGTAGGCGGACAGGACCGCCATCGCCCCCTGCGCGAAGTTGATCAGTCCGGTGGCCTGGTTGACCAGCACGATCGCCAGCGCGAGGGCAGCGTAGATCGAGCCGGCGGACAGGCCGTCGATGACCAGTTGAATGAAAGTGCCCATCGGTCAGCCTCCCAGATAGGCGCGTCGGATCTCGTCCATGCCCTTGAGCTCGGTCGAGGTGCCGGTCAGAACGCTGCGGCCGGTCTCCAGGACCGTCGCAGTGTCGACCAGGGTGAAGGCGAGATTCGCGTTCTGCTCGACGACGAGCATGGCGATCCCGGACTCTCGGCGAAGTCGGCCGATCGCCTGATAAACGTTCTTGGCGGTGCTCGGAGCCAGCCCGAGCGATGCTTCGTCCAGCAGCATCAGCCGCGGCTTGGCCATCACTGCGCGGGCGACCGCGAGCATCTGCTGCTCCCCTCCCGAGAGGGCGGAGCCGTGCGAACGGATCCGCTCCTTGAGATTGGGGAACAGGTCCAGGCAGTACTCGATGTCCGCCTCGATGCCCTTGCGGTCCTTGCGCAGGTAGGCGCCGACGCGCAGGTTCTCACGCACCGTGAGGTCCGCCAGCGTCCCGCGGCCCTCCGGCACGTGGGCGATCCCGAGAGCCGCGACGCGGTCCGGACGCATTCCCCGGATGTCCTTGCCGTCGAACATGATCTGCCCGCCCGCGCGCACGGTGCCGCTGATGGCGCGCAGCGTGGTCGTCTTGCCGGCACCGTTGGCGCCGAGGATGCCCACGGCACCTTCGTCGGGGACGGAGAGCGATACGCCTTCCAGGACCTGGACAGGTCCGTAGAACGCGGTCACATCGGTGAGCTCAAGCAGCGTCATCCGCGGCCTCCTTGCCGATGTAGGCCTCGATGACACGCGGGTCGGACTGTGCTTCCGCCGCTGTGCCTTCCATGAGCTTGCGACCGTGGTCGAGGACGACCACGCGGTCGGTCAGCGCGGCGATGAGACCCATGTGGTGTTCGACGATGACCACCGTGATGTCCTCCTCGTTGCGCAGTCGTTTGATGGAGGCGATGAACTGCTCGACCTCCGAGTGCGGCAGTCCGGCAGCGGGCTCGTCCAGCAGCAGCAGCTTCGGCTTGGACAGGAGTGCGCGGCACAGCTCGATGCCCTTGTGCAGCCCATGCGACAGCTCGTCCGCGTGCAGGTTCGCCGCCCAGCCCAGGCCGTTGCGCTCGAGCAGATCGCGCGCCTCGGTGCGCAGGCTCTTCTCGGACCGCGAGGTGCGCGGCAGTCGCAGCGACCACTCCACGGGTCCGCCCGGCAGCCGGGTGTGCGCGCCGAGCAGCACGTTCTCCAGCACGGTCGCGTGTAGCTGCAGCGCGGGGTGCTGGAAAGTGCGCGCCAGGCCATGCCCGGCCAGCGCCGACGGCTGCGCGCCGGCGACGTCGGTCTCATCGATCATGATCGATCCCGACGAGGGCTTGTAGTGCCCGCTGATGCAGTTGAACAGCGACGTCTTGCCCGCGCCGTTCGGCCCGACGAGGCCGAAGATCGCGCCGGGTTCGACGTCGAAGCTCACCTCTTCGAGCACCTTGATACCACCGAAACGCAGCGAAACGTCTTTCAGCTTCAATCGCGCGGCCATTCGCCACCTCTCCCCGATCGCCCCATTGCTCGGGATGTAAAGCGATCTTTCACCACATGGAACGTTATGGATCGCGGACGAGATTGTCAACGATTTTGGAACGAGTTTCGAAATCGTGATGAATCCGCCGCTTAAAGGCTATTCCGGCCGCGGAAACACGCCGGGACCGGTTCCGTTCAATGGAACCGAGAATAAGATGACAGCCGGGCCGCATCGTGCGGCGACGCGCTCGATGAGGAGTAACAGTGGCACGGGCATCCGATGGCGAATCCGTCCTGTCCAAGCACCTTCGCGTGCTGGGCGCGTTCGAGGCGGCCGTCCCGTTCCTGACGCTGACCGAGATCGGGGAGCGCGCCGGGCTGGCACCCTCGACGGCGCACCGGATCGTGGGCGAACTCGAACGCGAGGGACTGCTGGAACGGCTGCCCGACCGCACCTACCGCCTGGGCGTGCGGCTGTGGGAACTGGCCTGCCGCACCCCCGGCGCGCTGGGCCTGAGGGAGCTCGCCCGCCCGTATCTGCAGGCCGTCCATGCGCGCGTGCGCCAGCACACGCAACTCGGTGTCCTCAGCGACACGGCGGTGCTGTTCCTGGATCGGCTCTCGGCGCGCGATGCCGTGGTCAACGCGACACTCATCGGCGGGCGGATCCCGCTGCACGCCTCCTCGAGCGGTCTGGTCCTGCTCGCGCATTCGGGTCAGGCGGTGGTGGATGCCGTCCTGGGCGCCCCGATGCGCCGCTACACCCCGCGCACCATCCGGACAGCCGCGGAGCTGTACGCGAAGCTGCGCCGGGTGCGCGCGGACGGTTGGGCGGTGTGCGACGGGCACATCCATCCGGAATCGAGGGGCATCGCGGTGCCCGTGTACGGCGCGCACGAGGACGTCATCGCGGCCATCGGCGTGGTGGTGCCCAATGACAGCACTCCACCACTCGGGCACATCGAACTGCTGACCCGGGCGTCGCGCGAGATCACCGTCGCCATGCGGGCGGCGTACCTGCCGACCGGACACCCCGCCGCGACTCCCGGCGGCCGCTTCCGGCCGCTGGTGACCTCTTCGGTGCGATCGATGGAGTACCTCGAATCGATCTCCGCGGGGGTCGCTCCGTAACGCCGGGACACGTCAGCGCGGCCGTCCGCACCCAGGAACTAGGGTTGTCCGCATGTCTGTGAACCCCCCGTTCCGCGCCGATATCGTCGGCAGTTTCCTGCGTCCCGAGGCCGTCAAAGCCGCTCGCGCGCGCCATGCCGCCGGCGAACTGGATGCCGCGGGCCTCCGTCTCGTCGAAGACGAGGCGATCAGCGCGCTGGTTGCTCGCGAGGCCGCCGCCGGCCTGAAGGTCGCCACCGATGGCGAGTTCCGTCGCTCATGGTGGCATTTCGACTTCTTCGGGATGCTGGAGGGCGTCAGTGTGGTCGAGCTCGACCACGGCATCCAGTTCCAGGGTGTCCAGACCCGCCCGCTCGGGCTGCACATCGACGGCGCCGTCGGCTTCCCCACCGACCACCCCATGATCGAGCACTTCCGGGCCCTCAAGCCGATCGCCGACGCCGCCGGGGTCGTGGCGAAGTTCACCATTCCCGCTCCGACGGTGCTGGATTTCCGGCTCGAGCGCGACGCGCTGCAGGGCTCGGTGTACTCCGGACACGACGACATCCTCGAGGACCTCGCTGCCACCTACCGCGGCGCCGTACAGGCCTTCTACGACGCCGGCTGTCGTTACCTGCAGTTCGACGACACCGCGTGGGCGTACCTCTGCTCGGACGTGGAGCTGGCCAAGGCCGCCGAACGCGGCATCCGCACCGATCATCTCGCCGAGCGCTATGCCTCGCTGATCAACGCCTCGCTGCGAGACAAGCCCGCCGACATGGTGATCACCACGCACGTGTGCCGCGGGAACTTCCGCTCGACGTGGATCTCGTCGGGTGGCTACGAGCCGGTCGCCGAGCAGCTGCTGGGCGAGACGGCGTACGACGGCTACTTCCTGGAGTACGACAGCGAGCGCGCCGGCGGATTCGAGCCGCTGCGGTTCCTGCCCAAGGGCGACAAGGTCGTCGAGCTCGGCCTGGTCACCACGAAGTCCGGTGCGCTGGAGAACCCCGACGAGCTGAAGCGCCGCATCGACGAGGCCGCGAAGATCGCGCCGCTGGAGCAGCTGGCACTCAGCCCCCAGTGCGGCTTCGCCTCCACGGAGGAGGGCAACGTCCTGACCGAGGCAGAGCAGTGGGCCAAGATCGAGGAGACCGTCGCGCTGGCGGCCGAGGTGTGGCCTGACGCGTAGCCGACCGCCGCGCAGCATGGCGAAGGCCCGGGATGACCGCGGCCCTTCGTCATACGGTCCGTCGCTCACGCAGGTGAAGCGCACCGCCGTCGGGCGGAGCCTGCGTCTCAGGAGCGCGGAATCTGCGCGTTCTCCGCAGCGATGGCGTGCAGCCAAGCGATCGTGCCGTCGGTCATCGGGTGCGGCGCATCGAGCGACCGCAGGAGCTCGCGCGCCTCGATCATCTCGGCCTCTCGGCGCACGGCGTGCTTGGTCGTCCCGTCGATGAGGTGATCCACCGCGGCGCGGTCCGGTGCGCCGAGTTCGGACGCGATCTGACCGATCAGCCACTCCTGCGCACCGAAGAGCTCGGCGGCGGTGACGCTCTCGACGACCACCGCGGCCAGGCCCTTCATGAACACGCTCCGCAGCAGCTTGAGCCGCGCCGCCGCTCCGGGTTCCGCGCCGACCTCGGTCGCCGGGATGCGCAGGTCGTGCAGCACCGGCTGCAGCCGTGCGACGCCCGAGCCGCTGAGCAGCAGCGGAGTGTCGATGCGAGCCCGGGGCACCGGTGCCATGATCGCGACGTCCACGAAGGGGATGCCCCGCTCGGCCGCCATGGCGGCCAGGCGCTGCTTGTCGGCCGGGCCGCTGGTGTTCATGTCGGCGTAGACGCCGGTGGGAACCATCGCCGGAAGCGCGTCCTCGAGGGCGGATGCGGCGGAGCTCGCGCCGACCAGGCTGAGCACGATGTCGGCTCCGCGTACCGCCCCGGGGATGTCGGCCGCACGGAGCACGTCGGTCGGAGCGATCCAGTCGCGCACATCGATCCCGATCACCGACGCCCCGCGCGCGGGCAGGTCGGTGGCGTAGATGCTCCCTGCTTCACCCAGTCCCAGAACCGCGATGCGCATACTGACCTCCCGCTGGCGGGCATTCGCCTCTATATTGTTGACAATAGTGGTTGGAGCTCGCGTTGTGGCCACGGCTGAGCCGAAGGAGACTCGATGTCGACGATCGCCGAGGACGAGGGCTCCGCCCCCGATACATCCGAACAGCGGGTGACGGACATCATCCGCGGCGCCATCGTGCGGGGCGAGTACGCCCCCAACCAGCGACTGATCGAGGCCGATCTCAGCGATACCTTCGGGGCCAGCCGCGCGACGGTGCGCACGGCCCTGCTGGAGCTGGCCAACGAAGGACTGGTCGAGCGGCTCCCCAACCGGGGTTCCCGGGTCCGCGCGATCTCGGTCGACGAGGCGATCGAGATCCTCGAGGTCCGCATCGGGGTGGAGGGACTGTGCTCCGCCAAGACCGCCGCCTCGGTCACCGACGACGAGATCCAGGAGTTCCTGCGCCTCCGCGAGGACCTGATCGACGCGGTCGCCGACGGCGACCTGGTGGAGTACTCCCGGCTGAACCAGCGGCTGGACGAGCGCGTCCGCGTTCTGAGCAGACACGCGACAGCCGCCGAGGTGCTCGCCCGCCTGCACGCGCAGAGCGTGCGTCACCAGTTCAAGCTCTCGTCGCGTCCGCAGCGCGCGAAGGTCTCGGTGCTCGAGCACGCCGCGATCATCGATGCGATCGTCGCCCGCGACCCCGGAGCCGCGGAGCAGGCCGTGCGTGCGCACCTGCTGAGCGTCATCGGAGCCCTACGCGAGATCGCCTGAGCTCCCCGCTCCGCGCTCCCCGCTCCCCGACCGCGAGACTGCATAGGCGCCTCGAGACAGAGGAGATCTCCCCCAGTCTCGTAGTGCCCATGCAGTCTCGCGGGAAGGCAGTCTCGCGGGAAGGCGGACTCGCGCGAAGGCGGTCTCGCGGGCAGAGCAGCGCGCGGGCGCGCGCGTCAGCTCTTGCGGTAGTTCTCCCGGGCGAACGCGGAGTACGGCGCCGGCTGCACGGTCGCGCGCATCGACACCTGCCGGTGCTTCTCGACCGCGGGCTTGTGCGAGTTCGGCTCCTCGCCCCAGATCACCTCGACCTCGGTGCCGGGAGTCGCGTACTCGTTGTCGATGCTCGCGAGCGAGACGAAGGCATGCTCGTTCGTGATGTAGCCCACGTCGTGCGAGATCCCCACGTCTCTGCCGTCGACGAGCACCCGGTCCAGCTGGTGCTGTCCGTAGCGGGCCTTGGGGAAGTCGATGTACTTGACCGGCAGCCCCGGCTCCAGCAGCGACTGCGCAGCCGATGCGACGTCCTCCGGGTTCCAGACCAGCGTCACCTTCTGGCGCGTCTGCGCGGCGGCGTGGCGCTCGAGTGCCGCACGGCCGATGAAGTCGTGGTCGAAGGCGACGCTGCGGCCGTAGCCGATGTCGTAGGGCGTGATGTAGTAGTCCTCGATGTCCTCGGAGTTCAGGCTCCCGGCGAGCGACCCGGTGCGGGTGACCGGCAGCCACTCGCGGTACGCCTGCGTGCCCTCGCCGCTGAAGATCGCCGGAAGCGGCGACGGCACCCACGCCGACTCGAGGTTCGCCGAGGAGTACGCCTTGGATCCGACCAGGACCAGGTCCAGGTCGGCGCCAGCCGCGATCAGAGCCGCGCGCACCCGTTCGCCGTCGGCCCACGGGCCGAACAGCTCGAAGCCGGGCTGGCCCGCCATGCCGTGGCGCAGCGAGCGCACCTCGACGCCGTCGATCGTGAACGTCGTCATGCCGAAGAACCTCGTCGCGGGCACCTCGGCGCTGGTGACCTTCTCCATCAGCGCGAGCGCGTTCGGGCCCTGCAGCTCGTAGCGGTACAGCTTCGGGTCGCCCTCGCGGACGATCGAGCTGGCGTCGCGCTCGAAGGACACGTCATAGTCGCCGGTCTCGCCGTGGTACTGCACCCAGTCCAGCACCATGTGCCATCCGACCAGGTCGAACGACTGCTCGGCGAGGTAGAACAGGATGGCGTCGCCGATCAGGTAGCCCTCGTGGTTGACCGCGATGAACTGCTTGGCCTGATCGATCTGGAATTTCGCGAAGCTGTTGACCCCGACATCCGAGAGGAGCCGGAGGGCGTCCGGACCGGTGATGAACAGGTCCGTCATGTGATGGGACTGATCCAGCAGCGCGACCGAGGTGCGCCAGGACTGCTGCTCGGAGCGCCAGTTGCTGAATTCGGGTGTCACCGGGAACACGGTGGGGCGCGCCTGTGCATTGCGCAGCAGGTCAACGGCACTGCCGGCGCGGGTGATGGCTTGCGCGAGTGACTCGGGCATGGAGACTCCTTCGTTCCTTGAGGCTTCCATGCTATGCACCAGCGCATATCGGACATACGATCTTGCATAAGCAGTGGTTATGCAAGCGAAAGGATGCCTTACCCGGCGCCCGGTGGACCTCAACCTGATCCGAGTTTTCGTGGCGGTGTACGAGACCCGCAGCCTCACCACCGCTGCGGCGCGACTGTATGTGACGCAGCCGGCGGTGAGCCAGGCGCTGGGCCGGCTCCGACGGGACCTCAACGACCCCCTCTTCCGCCGGGTGGGACGCACGATGGAACCCACGCCGATGGCGGTCGGGCTGTTCCCCGGATTCCGGGACGGCATCGCCGGCATCGATCGCACGGTCGACGGCGCCATCGGATTCGACCCTGCCCGGTCGCGCCGCCGGTCGCGGATCGCCCTGTCGGAGCTCGGCGAGATCGGCTACTTCCCCTCCATCCTCCGTGCCGTCCGCTCCGCCGCGCCGCATCTGCGCGTGGAGGCGGTGCCGCTGGATGTCCAGGCGCTGCCGGACTGGCTCTCGCAGGGCACGATCGACCTGGCCGTCACGTCCTCCCCGGTGGCGGGCGGCTTCGAGCATGCTGTGCTCAAATCCCAGGCCTACGGCGTGCTCATGTCGCGCGATCATCCGCTGGCCGCCGCGACGGACGGCATCACCCTGGCCGACTACCTCGCCGCCGACCAGGTGGTCGTCGCGGGCGACTCCGGGCTGCCGCGGCTGGAGTCCGCATTCCGCAGGGCAGGCGCCGTGCTGCGCTCGGACGTCGTGCTCAACCACTTCGCCTCGCTGCCGCCGCTGCTGGCGACCAGCCCGGACCTGCTGGCCACCGTGCCGGACACGATCGCCGCCGGTTGGGCGCAGAGCTGGCCGCTGGTGGTCCAGCCGCTGCCACTGGACATGCAGGCCGTGGAGGTGTGCCTCTACCGTCGCACGACCACCCAGCAGTTGGGCGCCCTGGACTGGCTCTACGAGACCGTCGAACGGGCCGTGCGCGGCACCCACGGCGAGTTCTTCGCGATCCACGGTGCGGCTCGCGCCGCCGCCCGTCCGTCCTGAGCGCGGGATTCCGTTCAACGGAATGTGGCTTCGAGCCGCTCCGGCGCGCGCGTAGCGTCCCTGGAGGGGCGGCGCCGATGCCGCCCGGCAAGGAGCACCGGATGGTCGACACGCTGGCCACGGCATCCGCTCGCCGCAACGCCGCCCACGGCGGCACGCTCGTGGTGACCGGCAGACGCGACGTGGCGCAGGATGTCGTCGAACTCACGCTGGCCCGCCCCGGTGGCGAGCGGCTGCCGGACTGGGCGCCGGGCGCACACATCGACATCGTGCTCCCGGACGGCACCACCCGCCAGTACAGCCTGCTCGGCGACCGCTGGGATGCGCACAGCTTCACCATCGCGGTGCTGCGCGAACCCGCCGGCCGCGGCGGCTCCGAGCACATCCACGCGCAGCTCAGCGTCGGCGACACGGTCGGCTTCGGCGGCCCGCGCAACAACTTCCGCCTCTCCCCCGCTCCCGGCTACCTGTTCATCGCCGGCGGGATCGGCATCACTCCGCTGATGCCGATGATCCGCCAGGCCGAGCTGCTGGGCGACCCGTGGCGGCTGCTGTACCTGGGCCGCTCCCGCGCGCGGCTGGCCTACCTCGACGAACTGGCGGGGTACGGCGAGCGGGTGACCGTCCACACCGCGGACGAGCGCGGCCGCGCGGTGATCGACGACTGGATGCCGGATCCCGCCGTCCCGCCCCTCGTCTACGCATGCGGACCCGAGCGCCTTCTGGACGCGGTCGACCGGTGGGCGGCACCGCTGGGTCGCCACCGCGTCCGCCTGGAACGGTTCACCGCGCGCGGCGATGTGGACCGCCCCACCACGGCCTTCGACGTGGAGGTCGCCAGCAGCGGCGCCGTCGTCACGGTGCAGAAAGACGAGTCGATCGTCGACGCGCTGCGCCGCATCGATGTGGACGTGATCACCTCCTGCGCTCAGGGCGTCTGCGGAACGTGCGAGACCGGCGTGCTGGCCGGCGTCCCGGACCACCGCGACTCGCTGCTGAACGAGGCCGAGCGCGCGGAATCGCGCTGCCTGTACCCGTGCATCTCCCGGGCGGTCTCGGACCGCCTGGTGCTGGACCTGTGAACGACCGACCGAATCACGAAGGAAACCCATGAGCATCGTCGAGTCCCCGAGCACGCCGGATGCGGCATCCATCGATCCGTTCGATCTGGAGTTCCTGCGCGATCCGCTGCCGCACCACGCGGTGCTGCGCGACGCCGGACCCGTGGTCCGGCTCGAGAAGTACGGTGTGTACGCGATGGCGCGCTACGACGAGGTGCACGCCGCCCTCGTGGACTGGCAGAACTTCCAGTCGGCGGCCGGTGTCGGCCTGTCCAACTTCCGTCACGAGAAGCCGTGGCGGCCGCCGAGCGTGCTGCTGGAGGCCGACCCGCCGCGCCATGACGCGCCCCGCGCCGTGGTGGCGCCGCTGCTGACCACCCGGCGCCTGCGCGATCTGGAGCAGAGCTGGCGAGCGGATGCCGCGACCGTCGTGGCGGCGGTCCTCGATCGCGGCGACGAGTTCGACGCGGTGACGGATCTGGCCGAGGTGTTCCCACTGCGGGTCTTCCCGGATGCGGTCGGCATCGGCACCGAGGGCCGCGAGAACCTGCTGCCCTACGGGGACTTCGCCTTCAACGCGTTCGGCCCCCCGAACGAGCTCGTCACCGGCGCCGCGCCGCATATGCCCCCGGTCACCGAGTGGATCAGCCGGCAGTGCCTGCGCGAGAACCTCACCGACGACGGGTTCGGCGCGCAGATCTGGGCGGCCGCAGATCGCGGCGAGATCTCCCCCGAGCACGCCCCGATGATCGTCCGCTCGCTGCTGACGGCCGGCGTGGACACCACCGTGACCGGCATCGCGGCCATCGTGCACGCCCTGGCGCACAGCCCGGGCTCGGTCGCGCGGCTGCGCGCGGACCGTTCACTGACGCGCACGGCATTCGAGGAGGCGGTGCGCCTGGAGTCCCCGGTGCAGACGTTCTTCCGCACCGCGACCCGCGATCTGCGCGTGGGCGGCGTCGACATCGCCGACGGCGAGAAGATCCTGATGTTCCTCGGGGCGGCCAACCGCGACCCGCGGCGGTGGGCGGATCCCGACACGTTCGACCTGGACCGGGATCCCTCCGGACACGTGGCCTTCGGCATGGGCATCCACCAGTGCGTGGGCCAGCACATCGCCCGCCTCGAGGCGATCTGCGTCCTGGACGCGCTGCTGGACCGCATCGTGGAGGTCGAGCCGGCCGGCCCGGAGCGCCGTCACCTCAACAACACGCTGCGCGGCTGGGAGAGCATGCCGGTGCGCGTGCGGCGCGGCTGAGACCGAGCCGCCCGCGGGCATGCAGAAGGGGACGGATGCCGCGGCATCCGTCCCCTTCTCAGTGCTCAGTTTGCGACGCTGGCGGTGCGCCACCCACCCTGGTACTCGTTGCGTGCGGTGACCGCGTACGGCACCGGGCTGACGATCGCACGGACGGCGAGCTGATCGTGCGGCTGCACCGTCGTCTTCTTGGATCCGCCGTTGGGCTCGCCCCAGACCACGCGCACCTCGGCGCCGAGGGGGACGTCCACGTCGACGGTCGCAAGGGACAGTCCACGCTTCTCGTTGGCGGTCACACCGGTGAACAGCGACAGGCCGACGGTGTCGCCGTCCGCGTCGATCACGGCGTCGTAGTTCGACGATCCGTAGTTCGCGTTGGGCAGGTCGAAGACCTGGTAGCCGACGCCCTCGCGGTCGATCGGCGTGGTGAGCAGCTTCGCGAGGTCCTCGTCGTTCCAGGCGAGCGTGACCTTCTTGCGCTGCGATGCCGGGTCGATCTTCTCGAGCGCGTCACGGCCGATGAAGTCGTGGTCGAACTTCACGAACGAGCCGTATCCCAGCTCCCACGGGTTGAGGTAGTAGTCCTCGATGTCGTCCGAGACGAACGAGCCGGCGAGGGCGTTGATCGCCTCGTAGCTGTTGGCCGGCAGCCACTCGCGGTATGCGCGCTCGGCCTCGCTGGAGTAGATCGCCGGCAGCGGCGAGGGGATCCAGCCGGACTCGAGCGTGTTGGACGAGTAGGCGCGCGAGCCACACGGCTCGATGCCGAACTCGCGACCGGCCTCGAGGATCGCGTCGCGGATCTTGCCGTGCTGCTCGTACGGGCCCCACAGCTCCAGCCCGGGGGCGCCGGCCATGCCGTGGCGGAGGGTGCGAACCTTCTCGCCCGCGATGGTCAGCTCGCCCATGTGGAAGAAGCGGACCTTCTCCAGCTCGCCGCCGTTGAGCTTCTCGATGATCTGCCAGGCGTTGGGGCCCTGGATCTGGAAGCGGTAGTACTCGCGGTGCACGGCGGCGCCGTACGGGCGAGACGGCGAACGGTCGTCGTAGCGCGTCTCGACGTTGTAGCCGCCGGTCTCGGCGTGGAACTGCAGCCAGTTGGCGCCCGGGGCGCGGCCGACGTACACGTAGTCGTTCTCACCCTCGCGGAAGAGGATGCCGTCGCCGATCACACCGCCGTTGGAGGCGGTCGGCACGAACTGCTTCGCCGTGTTCAGCGGGAAGTTCGCGAAGCTGTTGATGCCGGTTTCCGACAGCAGCTTCAGCGCGTCCGGTCCGGAGATGAAGAAGTTCACCATGTGGTGCGTCTGGTCGAAGAGCACCGCAGACTCGCGCCACGCGATCTGCTCGCGGCGCCAGTTGGTGAACTCGGCCGGAACGACCGGGTAGATGTACGTCCCGAGCTGCGAATTTCGCAGGTGTTCGACGGTGTTGCCCGCCTCGTCGAGGACTTCCTGCAGATTGCTGGCCATGTCGTTCCCTTCAACATCTTCGTCTTTGTGGTCCTGCCGCGATGGTACGGAGAACATTTCCCTATGTCCAGAGGGATTTCAGGGTCACCAAAATTGTAACCAGAATCTTGACCATTGCGCTAGGGGTGTGGTTCTCTGGGTTCACGGGCCGGGCCGCGCTGCCCGCGGAGTTCCATGCCCGCCGTCCGCCCTCGTGCGGAGACCATCGAGTCAGGAGTTCCTTTGGCTGAGACAACCCGCACGCTTCTTGTGGTCAGCGCCCACGCCGGCGATTTCGTCTGGCGCGCGGGCGGCGCCATCGCCGCCGCCACGCTGCGCGGCGAGCGAGCAGTGGTGGTCTGCGTGTCCTATGGAGAGCGCGGCGAATCGGCCAGCCAGTGGCTGCAGGGCAAGTCGCTCGATGAGATCAAGGCCATCCGCCGGGAAGAGGCCACCGCTGCGGCAGCCGCGCTGGGCGCCGAGATCGAGTTCCTCGACGCGGGCGACTACCCTCTGCTCGAATCGACCGAGACCGTCGAGAAGCTCGTGGACGTCTTCCGCCGTGTGCAGCCCACCGTGGTGCTGACGCACCCGCTGGCCGATCCCTACAACGGCGACCACCCCGCGGCAGCCCGCATGGCGCTGCAGGCCCGCGTGCTGGCGCAGGCGATCGGTGTGGCCAACTCCGATGGCACCTTCCCGACCACGGACGAGATCATCGGCGCTCCGCCGGTCTTCTTCTTCGAACCGCACCAGCCCGAGCAATCCGACTTCAAGCCCAACGTGCTCCTGGACATCACGGCCGCGTTCCCGCTGAAGCAGAAGGCGATGGAGTGCCTGCCTGCCCAGAAGCACATGTGGGAGTACTACACCTCGCTCGCGGTGCGCCGCGGCGTGCAGGTCAAGCGCAACGCCGGCCCGAACCTGGGGCTGCCGGTGGACACGATGGGCGAGGCGTACGTGCGCTACTACCCCGCGGTCACGGACATCCTCGAATGAGCGCCGGTCACGTCGTCGTCACCGACATCGCACGGGCGGATGCCGCAACCGTCGACGCGCTCGCGGCGCTGGGTTCGGCGACCGTCCACGAGGCGATGGGGCGCATCGGCTACGTCGGCCCGCGCATCCGTCCCATCCAGCAGGACGTGTCCATCTCCGGCAGCGCGATCACCGTCCTGACCGCCCCCGGCGACAACCTCATGGTGCACGCCGCGATCGAGCAGGCACGGGCCGGCGACGTCATCGTGGTCGTGCCCACGACCGATTCCCCGTACGGGTTCATCGGCGAGCTGATGGCCACGCAGATGCAGGAGCGCGGCGTGCGCGCCTACGTCACCTCCGGCGGCGTCCGCGACACCGGTGAACTGCGCGCGATGGGCTTCCCGGTGTGGACGGCGCACATCAGCTCCGAGGGCACGGTCAAGGACACGGCCGGCTCGGTCAATGTCCCCGTGGTGCTCGGCGGAGTCGTGGTCAACCCGGGCGACATCGTGGTCGCCGACGACGACGGCGTGACGATCGTGCCGCGCGCCCGGGCTGCACACACCCTCGAGGCCGCGCAGGCGCGCGCCGCCAAAGAGGCGGCGACCCGGCTTCGGTATCAGGCCGGCGAGATCTCCCTCGACGTCAGCTCACTGCGCCCGATCCTGGCCGATCTGGGCGTCCAGTACATCAGTCAGGCGGAATTCACCCGTGACTGAGGACGTGCGCGACCCCTCCGGCGACGGCATCCGGTGCATGCTCATGCGCGGAGGCACGTCGAAGGGCGCGTACTTCCTCGCCGAGGACCTGCCGATGCAGCCCGCGGAGCGTGACAGCATCCTGCTGCGCGTGATGGGCAGCCCCGACCCCACCCAGATCGACGGTGTCGGGGGTGCGCATCCGCTGACCAGCAAGGTCGCCATCGTGTCGCCATCCGCCGAGTCCGACGTCGACGTGGACTACCTCTTCCTGCAGGTCGGGGTCGATCAGCCCACCGTGAGTGACGCGCAGACGTGCG
Source organism: Microbacterium sp. zg.B48 (assembly GCF_024623505.1). Classification (NCBI taxonomy): domain Bacteria; kingdom Bacillati; phylum Actinomycetota; class Actinomycetes; order Micrococcales; family Microbacteriaceae; genus Microbacterium; species Microbacterium sp. zg.B48. The sequence continues at coordinate 12,794 of NZ_JANJFE010000006.1, read as the reverse complement.
GCAACCTGCTGGCCGGCGTCGGTGCGTTCGCCGTGGAGCGCGGACTCGTCACGCCCGGCGAGGAGACCACGACGGTGCGCATCCGGCTGGTCAACACCGGTGACCTGGCCATCGAGACCTTCCCGACACCGCGTGGGCGCGTCGATTACGACGGCGCCGCTTCGGGCACCGAGACGGCCATCGACGGCGTGCCGGGCACCGCTGCCGGTATCGAGATCCAGCTCAGCGCCGGTCCCGACGCGCGGCTGCTGCCCTCCGGCAACGTCACCGACGTGTTCGACGGTCACCGTGCCACGCTCATCGACAACGGAATGCCGGTCGTGCTGCTGCGCGCCGACGAGTTCGGCGTCGCCGGCACCGAGACCCCGACGGAACTGGAGGAGCGCGCCGATCTGAAGGACGCGCTCGAGAGCATCCGCCTGCAGGCCGGTCCGGCGATGGGGCTGGGCGATGTCGCCGGCGCCACGGTGCCGAAGATGTTCCTCCTCTCACCCGCGCGGCACGGCGGTGCCGTGTCGACCCGGGCGTTCATCCCTGCGCGCGTGCACACCTCGATCGGTGTGCTGATGGCCGCGTCCGTCGCCGCCGGCATCCGCATCCCCGGCGCGGTCGGCGCCGACATCGCCGCGCTCACCGACTCCGGCCCGGACGCCATCGAACACCCCGGCGGCACTTTCCCCGCCCGCGTGCAGGTGCAGCTCGGCGATGACGACCAGTGGCGCGCCACATCGATCTCCACCCGCACGGCCCGCAAGATCTTCGACGGCGTGGTCTATCCACGACCACGCCTGTAACACCCGCCAGAGAGGACCGCAGGATGACCGATTTCACCGCGTTCGACGTCGCCCACATCGGCAGCGTCGAGCTGCTCACGCCCAAGTTCGAGGAGAGCAAGGCGTTCTTCACCGACCTGCTCGCGATGCGCGTCGTCGCCGAGGAGGGCGACTCCGTCTTCCTGCGCACCTGGGACGAATACGAGCTGTACACGATCAAGCTCACGGCATCGGATGCCGCGGGTGTCGGACGCACGACGTTCCGTGCCTCCAGCGAGGATGCGCTGCAGCGCCGCGTCGCCGCGATCACCGAGACGGGCCTGGGCGGCAGCTGGGTCGACGGCGAGGTCGGCACCGGCCCCACGTTCGAGTTCACCGACCCCGACGGCCACGCGATGGCGATCTACTACGAGACCGAGCGCTACGTCGCCACCGATGACAAGCCGGCCCTGAAGAACCAGGCATCGCGGTTCCCGGGCCGCGGCGTCAACGCCCGCCGCCTGGACCACATCAACTACCTGGCCAAGGACGTCGTCGCCAACGGCGAGTTCATCGCCAAGGCGCTCGGCGGTCGCGAGAGTGAACGCATCAAGCTGGACGCCGGCGGCTACGCGGCATGGTGGTTCCACTTCAACAACAAGTCCTACGACGTCGTCTACTCCGACGACTGGACCCGTCACGGCAACCGCCTGCACCACATCGCCTTCGCACCCGACACGCGCGAGGACATCCTCAAGGCCGCCGACATCTTCCTCGAGAACGGCATCTACATCGAGTCGGGTCCGCACAAGCACGCGATCAACCAGACGTTCTTCCTGTACGTCTGGGAGCCCGGCGGCAACCGCATCGAATTCGCCAACGCGGGCGCGCGCCTGCTGCTGGACCCGGACCAGCCCGTCGTGGAGTGGACCCAGGAAGAGCGCAAGAAGGGCCAGGCGTGGGGCATGAAGACGATCGAGAGCTTCCACACGCACGGCACCCCGGTCGTGGACGTCGTCGCCGACTGACCTTCTCCCGCGCCGGCGCCCGGCTCATCGGATTCCCGCCCCAGCTGAGTCAATCAGTGGTGGAATGAAGAGAGACCGGGCGCTGCGCTGGGCAGCGTCGACGGCAACCATGCGAGCAACAACGCACAGAGGGGTGTGACATGACGGACACCATCGGCGCGGACTCCGCGACCGCAGTCGCCGGCGAGGCCGGCACGCAAATCAAGACGGGCCTGTACATCGGCGGACAGGAGCGGCACACCGCCGCCACGCTCGATGTCGCCGACCCGGGCAAGCCCGGCGTGATCGTGGGGCGCGCAGCCTCCGCCACGCCGCAGGACGTCGACGACGCCGTCGCCGCGGCCAAGGCCGCCTACCCGGCCTGGTCCGCGCTTTCCGCGCCGGAGCGGGCCGAGCAGATGCGCGCCGCCCTGGAAGGGATCGCCGACGCACGTGACGCGGATGCCGCGATCCTCTCGCAGGAGAACGGAAAGATCCGGTTCGAGTCGTGGGTGGATTCCCTGGTGTTCGAGATCCGGTGGAACCTCGCCCTGATGCTCGCCGACGAGGTGGGCACCGGCAAGGTCCTCCCGGTCGTTCCCGGCATCCCGGTGGAGACCACCGTCTCGTACCAATCCCTCGGTGTGGTCACCCTGATCGTGCCGTTCAACTGGCCGATCGCCATCCTGGGTGCCGCTCTCCCGCACGCGCTGCTGGCCGGCAACACCGCGATCGTCAAGCCGCCGCCCTCCACGCCCCTGGCGCTGACCCGTGTCGTGCAGCGGATCGCCCAGAAGCTCCCCGCCGGCGTGCTGAACGTCGTCACCGGCAAGGACGAGAACATGTCCGGCCTGATCTCGAACACCGACATCGCCAAGGTCTGCTTCACCGGCAGCGTCAACGGCGGCAAGCGCATCATGGAGATGGCATCCAAGTCCCTCACCCGGGTGACGCTCGAACTCGGCGGGAACGACGCGGCGATCTTCCTCGAGGACGCGATCCTCGACGATGCCCACCTGGACCGCATCTACGCCGCCGTGTTCGACACGACCGGGCAGATCTGCATGAACGCCAAGCGCCTGTACGTGCACCGCTCGCGGCTCGATGAGCTGGTCGCAGGGCTCTCCGCGCGCCTGGACAAGGCCGTGATCGGCTACGGACTGGACGAGGGCACCACCATGGGTCCACTGCACCAGAGCGCCCAGAAGGCGTTCGTGGAGGACATCATCCAGGAGGCCAAGGATGCCGGCGCCGACGTGCGCGAGTTCGGCGAGCTCCCCGGTGGAGATCTGGCCGGCGGCAACTTCCTGCGCCCGGCCATCGTCGTGGACCCCGACCCCGCGCTGCGCGTGGTCACGCAGGAGCAGTTCGGCCCGGTCATCCCGATCCTCCCGTTCGACACCGAGGATGAGGCGATCGCGGCGGCCAACGACACGTGGGCGGGGCTGTGCGGCTCGGTGTGGACGGCCGATGTCGACTCGGCCAACCGCGTCGGCGGACAGCTGGCGTGCGGCTACGTGTGGGTCAACGACCACGGCGCGACGCGCCTGGACCTGCGGGCGCCGTTCGGCGGCATGAAGCAGTCCGGGTTCGGTCGCGAGCAGGGCATCGAGGGCATCCGCGCCTTCCAGGACACCCGTTCCATCGCCCACATCGACGCCGCGGCCCTGGCCGCGCAAGCACACTGATGTCGCGGCTCGGGTCGGGCGGGAACGACTCCGCCCGACCCGATCCGTCTGCCCGCCCGGGGCACACGGACACGCTGACGGCGGCGAGCACCGCCGATCGGCGATCGTCCGCGGTGTTCCTGTTCATCGCCGTCTGCCTGATCGCGGCGAACATGCGCCCGACCATCACCTCGATCGGTCCGCTGCTGGATCAGATCGGCGCGGACACCGGCATGGGCGCCAGCACCCTCGGGCTGGTCGCCTCGGTGCCCCTGGTCGCCTGGGCGATCTTCTCCCCCGTCGCCCACGACCTGACCCGCCGGTTCGGGATGTCGCGGGTCATGCTGTGGGCGCTGCTCCTGCTGACGGTGGGCACCGTGGTGCGCTCGCTGCCCGGCCCGGTCGTGAGCCTGTGGATCGGCACCGCGCTGCTGGGGATCGCGCTGGCGATCGTCAACGTGCTCATGCCCGCGGTGGTCAAGCGGGACTTCTCCGGCCACGTGGCCGGGATGACCGCCCTGTACTCGGCACTCCTCGGCGGGTTCGGGGCGATCGCCTCGGGCATCGCCGTACCGGTCTCCCACCTCAGCTGGCCGCAGGATCCCGCCGGCTGGCGTTTCGCGCTGCTGCTGATCGGCGGCATCCTGCTGCCGTTCGCCATCGTCGCCTGGATCGTGACGTCCCGGCGCTCGCCCACCGTTGTGCCCGCCCGCGCGCCCGGCCGCCGCCGGCGCACGGGCATCTGGACTGACCGGACCGCGTGGCTGGTCGCCGGGTACATGGGCGCGCAGGCGTCGATCTTCTACATGCTGGTCACCTGGCTGGCGAGCATCTCCACCTCGATCGGACGCTCCCCAGTGGTCGCGGGCCTGGACGTCATGCTCTACCAGCTGTTCTCGATCGCCGGATCTCTGATCCTGCCGCTGCTGCTGCGCGGCCGCGCCCGCCGCGTGATCCCCGCGCTCATCCCGTCGGTCGGGGTGATCGGCGTCATCGGACTGATGCTGGCGCCCGAGGGGATCATGTTCTGGGCCGCGTGCCTCGGCTCCTCCTCGGGGGCGTCGCTGAGCATGTCGCTCACCCTGATGGCGCAGCGCGCCCGCGACCACGACACCGCAGCCGCTCTGTCGGGAATGTCCCAGTCCGTCGGCTATGTCGTCGCCGCGCTGGGACCGGTGCTGTTCGGCTGGGCGCACGCCACGACCGGCAACTGGATGATCTCGCTCGGCCTCCTGCTGCTGGCGCTGGCCTGCCAGTCGGTGATCGGCATGCTCGTCGGGCGCGACCGCTACGTCCTGGAGCGCTGACGCCGCCCGACGCCTCGCCGCGCCCCGCCCCCGCCCGGCGCCCGCGCCCCGGCCCCCCTGTTCACTTGCCCTGGATGTACGCCGAAAGCCTGGCGCCGCGTACATCCAGGGCAAGTGAACGGAGGAGAGGGCGGTGGGCGGGGCGGGCGGCGGCGAGCGGCGGGAGGCGGGCGGGGGCGGGCGTCGGGCGGGCGGGGCGAACGGCCGCTCAGCGCCGCGCGGGGAAGGCCAAGCGCCGCAGCAGATCGGTCAGCAGGCGCCGCTCGGCCGCGGACAGATCGTCGTGCAACTGCTGTTCCGCGCCGCGGGCGGATGCCTCCGCTTCCGCGTGGAGGGCGCGGCCTCGGTCGGTGGCGACGACGACGTTCGCGCGCCGGTCCGTGGGGTCGGGCTCGCGCACGACCAGTCCACGGGTCTGCAGCTCGTCCACGAGCGCGACGACCTGACTCGGATCCAGGCGCAGAAGCTCGGCCAGTTCGCGCTGGGACGGACGAGCGCTGCTCGCCGCCAGGGCCAGCACCGAATACGAGCGCACGCGCAGTCCGTGACGCGACAGCGCGGCATTGCCGGCCGCGAGCGAGAGCGCGTTGGCACGGGCGAGCAGGAAGCTCACGTCGTCGACCAACTCGCTCGCTGTGGAAGGAGAGTCGAGGCCGCTCTCCCTGCTGTCGCCGGCGCCGTCCATGAGGCGATGCTAGCAAGGATGCCAATCGTCAATCATTGACATTCTCAATGATTGACGATTGGATGGGCGTAGTCACAAAGGAGTTCGCATGTCTCTGCACGCCGCCCCCCTCGCGGGCAAGGTCGCCATCGTCACCGGATCCGGTCGGGGCCTCGGCTTCGCCTACGCCGCGGAGCTCGCCCGGCGGGGCGCGTCCGTCGTGATCAACGACGTGGATGCCGCCACCGCCGATGCCGCTGTCGCCGCCATCGTCGCGGACGGCGGCACGGCCGTCGCGGTCATCGCCCCGGTCGGACCCACCGAGACCGCGCAGCAGCTGGTGGCCGCCGCCGTTGAGAGCTTCGGTCGGCTCGACATCCTCGTCACCAACGCCGGCGTGCTGCGCGACACCGTGCTCTGGAAGATGAGCGACGACGACTTCGACACGGTCATCAACGTGCACCTCCGCGGCACCTTCACCTGCACGCGCGAAGCGGTGACGTACATGCGCGATAACGGCATCCGCGGCCGCATCATCGCGATCGGCTCACCTACGGGCCAGCGCGGCAACTTCGGCCAGACCAACTACGCGGCCGCCAAGGCCGGCATCGTCGGGATGGTGCGCACCTGGGCGCTCGAGCTCAAGCGTGCCGGCATCACCGCGAACGCGGTCATCCCGGTAGCCGCCACCGCGATGACCGCCACGGTGCCCTACTTCGCCGCGGCCGTCGAAGCCGACGCCAAGGGCGAGGCGATGCCCGCGTTCTTCCGTCACGACCTGGGCTTCGGAACGTCCGACGACGTCGCAGGCCTCATCGCCTATCTCGCATCGGATGCCGCGGCCGACGTCACCGGCCAGGCCATCGGCGTCGGCGGCGACCGGCTCCAGCTGTGGTCGCACCCGGAGCCGGTCGTCACGGCATACCGGGACGGCGGCTGGACCTATGACGCGCTCCAGGAGTCCTTCGGCGGCGAACTCGGCGGGGCACTGGAAACGGTCGGCGAACAGTTCCCGCCGCTGCCCGCCGACCTGCAGCGCCCCCCGGCGTAGGGGGCGTCATGACGCGCTACGAGCCTGCGATCGACGTCGACGCGCTGACCGCGATCGACGTCCATGTGCACATCGAGATCGGTGCGCACGGTCACGCGTCGCTGCCGCCTGCGCTGGTGGAAGCCGCGTCGAAGTACTTCAGCACCGACGGCCCCCGGCCGGACCTGGACAGCGTCGCGGCGTATTACCGCGACCGGAAGATGGCCGCGGTCGTCTTCACCGTCGATGCGACGACCCGTCTCGGGCACTCGCCGATCTCGAGCACCGATATCGCGGAGGGGGCCGCGCGCAACAACGACGTGCTGATCCCGTTCGGCTCCGTCGATCCGCTCCAGGGAGCCGCCGCGGTCGCCGCGGCACGGCGCCTCGTGGAGGAGAACGGGGTTCGGGGCTTCAAATTCCACCCGACCGTGCAGGGCTTCGACCCGAGCGACGAGCAGCACTACCCGCTGTATGCGGCCATCCAGGAGCTCGGGGCGGTGGCGTTGTTCCACACCGGCCAGACCGGGATCGGCGCGGGCATGCCGGGCGGGTACGGGTTGAAGCTGGGACTGTCCAACCCCATCCTGCTGGACCCGATCGCGGCGGATTTCCCCGAGCTGCAGATCATCATGGCCCATCCGTCGGTGCCGTGGCAGGACGAGGCCATCTCGGTGGCAACGCACAAGCACAACACGTGGATCGACCTGTCCGGGTGGAGCCCCAAGTACTTCCCGGAGTCGCTGGTGCGCGCCGCCAACTCGTTCCTCAAGAGCCGCGTGCTGTTCGGATCCGACTTCCCTATGCTGACTCCGGATCGCTGGATCGGCGACGCCGGAAAGACCGCACTGAAGCCCGAAGTGATGCCCGGGATCATGCGCGACAACGCCGCGCGACTGCTGGGCCTGCACAGCGAGACGAAACGCCCGACCAAGGAGCACCCATGACCACCTCCATCGCATACGCCGATGTCGCCGGCCTCGCCGGCACCGATCTCGGTTTCACCGACTGGCTGGAGATGACCCAGGAGCGCGTGAACACGTTCGCCGATGCCACCGGCGACCACCAGTGGATCCACGTCGACCCGGAACGCGCGAAGAGCGGGCCGTTCGGCGCGCCCATCGCGCACGGCTTCCTGACCCTCTCCCTCGCGGTCACCTTCTGGACCGAGCTGCTGGATGTGGACGGCGTGACGACGAAGGTCAACTACGGACTGGACAAGGTGCGCTTCGTCTCTCCCGTCCCGGTGGGTGCGCGCGTGCGCATGGGCGCGGTCATCGCCGAGGTCACCGAGATCGCCGGCGGCTACCAGCTGACCGTCGATCAGACCATCGAGATCGACGGCGCCGCCAAGCCGGCCGTCGTGGCCCGCGGCCTCTACCGCTTCTACGCGTAGCCGGCCCCGGCATCGCGCCGGCGCCCACCGTTCCGACTCGACGAAGAGACACCCGATGCACAATCAAGGACTGGGCGCCTGGATGGCCAAGCGACGCCTCAAGACGCCCGACAAACCCGCGCTGATCCACGCGGACGGCGAGTCGGTCAGCTACCGGCAGCTCGCCGACGCCACCGACCGCGTCTCGGCACTGCTGTGGCACCGCGGGGTGCGCAAGGGCGATCGGGTCGCGTTCATCGGCGAGAACAGCCCGGAGTTCGTCCAGGTGCTGTTCGGGACCGCTCAGCTCGGAGCCGTGTTCGTCCCCGTCAACACCAGGCTCGCGCCGCCCGAGATCGCCCATGTGCTCACCGACTCCGGCGCACGTGTACTGATCCACGGTCCGGAGTTCGCCGGCCGCGTCGCCGACGGCGTCGCGACGGCGGGGATCCCCCACGTCATCGTGACCGGCGACGGCGGGCTGAACGACCTGCTGGCCGCCACGCCGGGCGGCCACGTCGATGCCGACGTGGCGCTGGATGACCCGGCTGCGATCCTGTACACCTCGGGAACGACCGGCAAGGCGAAGGGCGCCGTGCTGACGCACCAGAACCTGACCTCGGTCGCGCTGAACTGTCTCGTCGACTACGACATCGTCTCCACCGACGTCGCACTGATGATCTCGCCGCTCTTCCACGCGGCATCCCTGGGGATGGGCGCGCTGCCGGTGATCCTCAAGGGCGCCACCATGGTGCTGGAGAAGGGGTTCGAGGCCGGCCGGGCGCTGGAGCTGATCGAGCACCATGGGGTGACGATGCTGAGCGGCGTGCCGACGACCTTCCAGCTTCTTGCCGATCATCCTCGCTGGGGGGAGACGGATCTGAGCACACTGCAGAAGCTCACCTGCGGGGGGTCGGCCGTGCCCACGCGCATCCTGAACGCCTACGAACAGCGCGGCCTGTCGTTCTCGCAGGGGTACGGCATGACCGAGACATCCCCGGGCGCGACGTCGCTGGCGCCGGACAAGACGAGGTCCAAGCAGGGCAGCGTCGGTCTTCCGCACTTCTTCACGGATGTCCGGATCGTCGACGGCAACGGAGCGATGGTGCCGCGCGGCACCGTGGGCGAGATCGAGGTGACCGGCCCCAATGTGTTCGCCGGCTACCTCAACCTTCCCGCTGAGACCGCCGCGGCGTTCTCGCCGGACGGGTGGTTCCGCTCCGGCGACATGGGGTATCTGGACCCGGATGGCTACCTGTTCATCGCGGACCGGCTGAAGGACATGATCATCTCCGGCGGCGAGAACATCTACCCCGCCGAGATCGAGAACCTGATCAACGACATCGACGGAGTCACCGGGGTCGCCGTCATCGGCGTGTCCGACGACGCGTGGGGCGAGGTGCCGCTGGCTGTCCTCACGGTGCGCGGCGGAGCGGCGGTCTCGGTGCACGATGTGCGTGCTCACCTGGACGGAAAGCTCGCTCGCTACAAGATCCCCAAGAGGGTCATCGTCACGGACGAGCTCCCGCGGACCGCGTCCGGGAAGGTGCGGAAGGCCGATCTCCGGGCACGCTTCGGGGGCTGATCTCGGACGTGGCGGCGATCGCGGTGAATTGCGCGTCGGATGCCGGGTCCAGTCGTGCGCGCCACGACCAGAAGACCTCGTAGGACCGGTCTGACGGCCACTGCGGATCGAGGAAGTCGCGGGGAAGGCGAGGGTCCGCGCGCAGCAGCGCCAGCCAATCGGCCACCAGCATGGTCCGCGCGGCCAGTGCCCCACCCGCATCGGCATCGGCATCGGCGGACGGCGCCGACCAGGCCTCGATGAACGCGGTGTGCGCGGTGCTGATGCTGTCCAGATCCCAGGCGGCCCGCACGCTGTCGGCGATCGGGAATCCCTCGAGCTCGCGTGCGTGGAACCCGGCCACCGCGCCGCCCGGAAGGTCCCCGCGCAGCGGCGCGAGCGCCGCCCCGAGATCGACCTCCCCCGGGGCGACCCACAGTCCGTCCCGCAGGGGGGCGAACCCCTCCCAGGTCAGTGCAGAGCGCAGCCGGTGCCGGAGCGTGCGCTGGTTCTCCGGGACGCTGAAGGTGACCAGCGTCCAGCCCTCTCCCTGCGGGGCGAAGGGGGACGGTCCGCGCACGCGCTGCACCGCCTCGCGCAGCACGGCGCTTCCGTCTCCGGTCAGGGAGAACGCGATCTCCCGCCCGCGCCGCTCGCGGGCGAGCATCCCGCGTCGAACCATGCGATCGAGCGTGGCCCGCGTGGCCGGCGCCGCCACCCCGGCGCCTTCCAGCACGTCGATCAGGGCGCTGGCGCGCAGCGGCGGAACGTCCTGGTCGACGACGAACTCGCCGAAGAACGCCAGCAGCAGTTGCTTGGGCTGTCTGCTGCGCAGGCTGCGTCCCCGTTCGGCGGGATCCGGATCGAAGATCACGCTGCCGGCCGCACGGCCTCGCCGCGCTTCGCCCGCTGGATCTGCTCGTACACGTGGGTGCGCAGCTCGGTGAACCGCGGCAGCGCGCGGGTGGTGATCTGATCCCGCTCCGCAGCCAGGTCGATGGCGAGATCCTCCTGCACCCAGGTCGGCGATTTGGACAGGACCACCACTCGCTCCCCCAGGTACACCGATTCGTCGATGTCATGCGTGACGAACAGGATGGACATCCCTCGCTCGCGGTGAAGCGTCCGCACGAGGTCCTCCAGATCTGCGCGCGTCTGGGCGTCCACGGCAGCGAACGGCTCGTCCATGATCAGCACCTCGGGCTGGTACGCCACCGCGCGCGCGATGGCGACGCGCTGCTGCATCCCGCCCGACAGCTGCCAGGGGTAGCTCTTGGCGGCGTGGTCGAGCCCGACGGCGGTGAGAGCGTCGTCGATGAGGCGATCCCGGTCTGCACGCGAGAGTTTCTTGTGCTTGAGCGGCAGCTCGACGTTGCCGCTCACGGTCAGCCACGGATACAGGCTGCGCCCGTACTCCTGGAAGACCAGCGCCATCTTGTCGGGCGGGGTCGTCACCGTCTTGCCGTCGAGCTGGACGATGCCCGAGGTCGGCTTGAGCAGCCCGGCGATGCACTTCAGAAGCGTCGTCTTGCCGCACCCGGACGGACCGACGATGCACACCAGCTCACCGGCGGCCATCCGGAAGCTGATGTCTCCGATCGCCTCGACGTTTCCCGTCGAGGACTCGTAGACCTTGCGCAGGTTCTGGACGTTCAACAGCGTGTCAGGCACGCTCCACCTCCTTGATTCCGTGGTACCAGCGCAGCACGCGGCGCTCGACGAATCCGAAGATCGTCGCGAGAAGCACTCCGATGAGCCCGAGCAGCAGGATGCCGCTCCACATCTCGGCGATGAGGTAGTTGCGCTGGAAGTAGACGATCTGGAATCCGAGACCAGACGACGCGTAGCCGAGCTCGGAGATGACCATGAGGATGAGGGCGATCGACAGCGACTGCCGCACCCCCGCCATGATCCGCGGGCTGGCCGCGGGAAGTACCAGATAGCGGAGGCGCTCGGACGAAGTCACCGCGAACGATCGTGCCGTCTCGGTCATGACCGAGTCCGTCGAGCGCACGCCCTCGATCGTGTTCAGCAGGATCGGCCACACCGACCCGAGGACGATCACCACGACTTTCATGGCATCGGTCGGGCCCATCAGCACAACCGCGATCGGAAGCAGCACCGGCGGCGGAACCGCGCGGAAGAACTCCAGCATCGGCTCGAGCAGGTCGCGCAGCCAGCGGTTCAGACCGATCAGCGTGCCGGCTGCGATGCCGACCGCGATCGACAAGACGATGCCGATCCCCAGACGCGCCAGGCTCGGCAGCACGTCGGTGACGAACGCCGGGCCGATCCAGGTGTCGACGAACGCCGCGATGAGCTCCGCGGGAGACGGGAAGAATTTCGCGGGGGCGATCGTGGCCCAGATGCCCCAGATCACCACGAGGACGACGGGCAGGCCGATCGCATAGATGGTGCTCTCGCCGATCTTCGCCCACACTCGTGAGGGGCGTCGGGGCGTGACGACCGTGCTCGTGTAGAGGGTCACAGCACGTCCTCCCCTCGTACCGACTGATGCCATGAGAGCGTCCTGCGCTCGATCGCGCGGAAGACGAGGTTGATGAGAAGGCCGAGCAGCCCGGTGACGATGACCAGTGCGTACACCGCCGGCCAATTGCCCGCCGACTGCGCGAACACGATCTCACGCCCGAGCCCGGGGTTTCCGATGAACATCTCCGCCGTGATCGCGAGGATCAGCGCCACGGCAGCGGCCAGTCGCACGCCGGTCATGAGATACGGGAGCGCGGTGGGGAAGACGAGATTGACGATCCGCGACCCTCGCGACAACCCGAAGCTGCGGGCCGTGTCGCGCGCGACGGCATCCACGTCCGCGACGCCGTACAGCACCTGGATGAACACCTGCCAGAAGCTCGCGTAGACGATGATCAGCAGCGCCGACTGGATCTGGTAGCCGAACAGAAGCACCGCGAGCGGGATGAGCGCCACCGACGGGATCGGCCGGAGAAATTCCACAGTGGTGTGGGTCGCCCGGCGCAGGAACGGCACGAGCCCGATGATCGTGCCGAGCACCACGGCGAGCACCGTGGCCATGAGCAGACCGATGCCCCACTTCGTGAGCGTGCGGCCGACGTTTCGCCAGAACTCCAGATCGCGCACGTCCTGACCGACCTGCGCGAGCGTCTCGGTCGCGGTCGGGAAGTAGCGCGGGTCGACGATGCCCAGCGAGGGCAGCAGCTGCCACGTCACGAGGAACCCGACGATGCCGGCGGTGCCCAGTGCGATCTTCCGCGCGGATCGGGTGCGGCGGCCGCGGCGGAACCGCCGCGCATCCTGAACGGTCTGCGTCTGTACGGGCGCCCCCGTCGTACCGTCGGTGTGCATGGCTCTCTTCCCGAGGGCGAGGAGAGGGGCGGGGGGCGCCCGCGGCGGGGGCCCGGCCCCCCCCCCGGGCGCGAGGGCGGGGGGGT
>NZ_JANJFE010000005.1:0-254414 GCF_024623505.1 Microbacterium sp. zg.B48 | reverse complement strand
GGCCCCCCCCCGCGGGGCGTGGGGGGGGCGGGTCCCCGGCGGGGGGGCCTCCGGCCCCTCCTCGCGGTACGTTACTGCTGCTGGATCATCGCTTCGTAGTCGGGTTCGGCCTCGATGTAGGCGAACTCGACGGCCAGAGCGCCGAGTTCTTCGATGCCGGCATCCGACAGGTCCCACGTGAAGGTCGGCAGTGTGATGCCGGCCGCCGCCTCCTCGGGGATCTCGAGGTTCGTCGCTATCGCCGCGCGTACGGCTTCTTCGTTGCTCGAGGCCCAATCGAGCGCCTCTGCCATCGCCTCTGAGTACGCCGCGACCAGCTCGGGGTCTTCATCGAGGATCGCCTGCGTGGTGATGCTCGTCAGCACGGTGAGTCCCGGGATCGTCGCCTGGTACGGCTGCACGACCGAAACGCCGCCGCCGCCCAGCACGCTGGCGCGGAACGGGTCGGGCGCCCACGCGGCGTCCATGGTGCCCGCCTCGAGCTGAGCCGGCACGTCCGGGAAGACGACCTCGACGAACTCGATCGACGAGGGGTCGCCGCCGTCGTCCTGCACGGCCTTGCGGATCGTGAGGTCTCCGGCGGCGCCGATCGTGTTGACCGAGACCTTCTTGCCTGCGAGGTCAGCGGGCCTGGTGATGCCGGAGTCGCCGAGCGCGACGACCGCGTTCACGTCGTCACCCTCTGCGTTGCTGTTGGCGTAGTTGCCGACGATGACGACGCCGAGATCCTGCTGGTCGGCCCGGATCGGACCGAAGGGCTGGCCGATCGCGAACTGGATGTCGCCGCTCAGGAGAGCGGGGATGGCGTTCGCCCCGCCCTGTGCGGGGACCACCTCGACCTCGAGGCCGTGCTCCGCGAAGATGCCCTCGTCGATCGCGGCCCACAACGCCCCGGTCTCGGCGATGGGCAGCGCCGCGACCCGGACGCTGCGGGTTTCGCCCGGCGTCTCGTCGGCGCCCCCCGTGGGTGTGCCGGCGGGCGCGGCACCGGAATCGGTGCAGCCACTCAGCGCGAGCGCTGCGACGGCGAGCACACCGAGCGTGGCAAGACTCTTCTTCATTGACGGGGCCTCTCTCTCAAACCTGGCTGGGCGTCAAGGAAGCGGTGCACACGGGTGACGAAGGCGTTCCCCGGTGCGAAGTCGTGTCCGCACCGCATCGTGTTGACCGTGCCATCGTGCGCCATCCGACGCCCACTGTCAAGGTATCCATGACGGGCGTCAAGAATCGATTGAATATCGAGACCAACGCGGGCGCGCGGCGGCGGGCGAGGAAGCGGCTCAGAACCGGGTGATCACCGTCCGTGCGGTCTTGCCGGAGCCGAGCGCGTCATACGCCTCGTTGATCTCGTCGATGGCGATCTCGGATGCGATGAGGTCGGACAGGTTGAGCCTGCCCTGCAGGAACAGCGACGCGTAGAACGGGATGTCGCGCTTGATGTTCGAGGATCCCATGTAGACCCCGTTCACCTTCTTCTGCTCGCGCAGCAGCCCGTTCGCGTCGAACTCGATCTTTCCCCCGGCTCCGTGGATGCCGATCAGGCTCGCGGTGCCGCCGACGCGGAGCATGGCGATCGCCTGCTCGGCGGTCTCCTTGCGGCCGATCACCTCGAACGCGTGGTCGACACCTCCCCCGGTCAGTTCGCGCACCCGCGCGACCACGTCGCCTTCGCCGGCGTTGATCCCGTCGGTCGCGCCGAAGGCGCGCGCAAGTTCGAGCTTCTCGTCGTTCAGGTCGATGCCGATGATCCGCGCCGCGCCCACCAGGCGGGCCCCGCTGACCACGTTCAGCCCCACCCCGCCCAGGCCGATGACCGCGACGGTCTCGCCCGCGCGCACGCCCGCGGCGTTCAGCACGGCACCGGCACCGGTGATCGTGCCGCATCCGAGCACGGAGGCCTCGGGGAACGGGACGGCCGGATCGATGCGCACGAGCTGGTTCTCGTGGATCAGCGCCTGCTCGGCGAAGCCGGCCGTGCCCATCGCCGCCAGGATCGGCTCGCCGCGGCGGCTCAGCCGCGGCGCTGCTCCGTCGGCCCGCAGCGTGGCCTCGGGGCGGAGGCAGCTGACCGTGCGTCCGCTCAGGCACTCCAGGCACGCGCCGCAGAACTGGACGAGCGAGCCGACCACATGGTCGCCGACGGTGAACTCGGTGACCTCCGGTCCGACCGCCGCGACGATCCCGGAGACCTCGTGGCCCAGCACCATGGGGGGCGCCATCCCGAAGTCGTTCACGGCGAAGTGCAGATCCGAGTGACACAGGCCCGACGCCTTGACGTCCACGAGGACCTCGCGGCCGATGGGCTCGGCGATATCGATGTCCTCGATGTCGAACCCACCGCCGAAGGCGTTGACGACTGCTGCTCTCATGCTGACTGTCCGATGCTCGTGTTGATGGCCTTGGTGTTCAGGTAGTTGTACAGAACCTCGGTGCCCTGTTCCCGACCGAGACCGGACTCCTTGTATCCGCCGAACGGCGTCGCCAGATCGGGTGCGTATCCGTTCACGCCGATCGTGCCGGTCTGCACGGCGCGCGCGATCTCCAGCGCGGCCGCCGTGTCGGCCGAGAAGACCGCCCCGCCGAGCCCGTAACGCGAGTCGTTCGCAAGTGCGATCGCCTCGTCGATGCCGTCGTATTCGAAGACCGTCACGACGGGGCCGAAGATCTCCTCGCGGGCGATCTGGGAGTCGGCGGCTGCCCCCGCGATGATCGTGGGCTCGTAGAAGTAGCCGGCCTCACCCGGCAGGTCCCGCCCGCCGGTGAGGATCTGTGCACCCTCGCCACGGGCATCCTCCACCATGGTGCGCACCCGCCCGCGGATCCGCTCGGACACGAGCGGGCCCATGTCGGTTGCCGGGTCGCGGGGGTCGCCGAGATGGAAGGAGCGGGCCAGCTCGACCAAGCCCTCCACGACCTCGTCCGTGCGGGTGCGCGGGACCAGCACCCGCGAGAGGAGGAAGCAGGTCTGACCCGAGTTCATGAACGAGCCCGAGCGCAGGCCGGCCAGTGCCACGTCGATATCGGCATCCTCGGCGATGATCGCGGCGGACTTGCCGCCGAGTTCCAGGGTGACCGGGATGAGACGCTCGCCGCAGTTGCGCGCGATGATGCGACCGGCTGCGGTGGAGCCGGTGAAGGCGATCTTGTCGACCCCGGGATGCTTGACCAGGGCGTCGCCGGTCTCGCGACCGCCGGTGACGACGTTGACCACGCCGGGCGGGAACCCGACGGCCTCGACCGCGGCGGCCAGGGCGAGTGCGTCCAAGGGCGTCTCGGCCGCCGGCTTGATCACCACGGTGCAGCCGACGGCGAGCGCAGGGGCGAGCTTGGCGGTGAGGATGGACTGAGGGTAGTTCCACGGGGTGATCAGCCCCGCGACCCCCACCGGCTCCAAGCGGACCACCGAGGTGCCAGGCCCGCCGGCGTGGGCGCGCTGCTCCTCGAACGCGAAGCCGCGGATCATGTCGGCGAAGTACCGCAGATGCCGCGCGGGCAGGGCGATGTTCACGACGCGGGAGAAGCCCACCGGCTGCCCGATCTCGCCGGTGACCAGGCTCGCGGTGCTCTCGCCACGGCGTTCCAGCTCGTCGGCGAGACGCTCCAGATAGGTGGCGCGTTCATCGGGCGACATCCGCGGCCAGGGGCCGTGGTCGAATGCCGCGCGGGCGGCGCGCACGGCGGCGTCGACGTCCTCGACGCTGCCGTCCGCCGCGACTCCCACTGTGGTGCGCGCGTACGGGTCCTCCACCTCGATCCGCGCCGTCGAGCGGGCCGGCCGCCATTCGCCGCCGACGAAAAGCCGGTTGTCGGATTGGGTCGTGATCGTCATTCGTTCCTCCGTAGTGCCAGGTCGTCTTCGGTTCGAGCGGCGGCCGCGCGGCGGTCCGGCTCTGGTGGGCGTCGCCTCGCGGACCGCTCGATCAGGGCCATCGCATCGCTCGCCAGTTCGGCGCCCCGGTCGAACGGGGAGCGCCAGATCGCCAGCATGTCGGCGGCTCCCTCCGACAGCCCGGAGCGGGAGAAGGCCTCGACCCCCCAGCGGCCGGTGTATCCGGCATCCAGGGCGGTGCGGATGACGTTCTCCACATCGACCGAGCCCTCCCCGAGCGCGCCGCGACCGGACTGTCCGAGCTCGAGGTACGACAGTGCGGGCAGGGCCTGCAGAACGGCCGCGGCCATGTCGGATTCTTCGACGGCCATGTGGAAGGTGTCCAGATGGATGCGCAGGTGCGCCGAGCCGCTGGCGGCGACGAACGCCATCGCCTGAGCGGCGGTGTTGATCGCCGAGGTCTCGTACCGGTTGAGCACTTCGAAGGTCATCGTGACGCCGCGCTCGTGCGCATAGTCCGCGACCGTGCCGACTTCGTGCGCAGCTCGCTCGAACGCCGCCCGGGACGTGGGGCCCGAGGGATGGCCGAACAGACCGTACGGGACGCCGTTCATCTGGTCCGAGCCGAGCGCGACCGTGAGGTCCACGCTCGAGCGCAGGGCGGCGGCGCCGGCAGCACGCTCGTCCGCATCCGCGGAGGACACGTCGGCACCCGGCGCCTGCCCGGCGATGGTGATCGGCCGCAGACCGTGGTCGATGAAGGCGGCGCGCAGCGCGGCGGCGTCGGTCGCCGCCGCGTCCAGCGGCGGCAGCACGACGCGCGCGTAGCCTGCCGCCGCGATCGCATCCAGCGCGGCCGGCAGCGTCCCTGCCGAGACATCCGGGACGAGGACGTTGAGGTGGCACGCGACATCGAGCGCGGTGCGCGAGACGGATTCTCCGGTCACGGCTTTCCGGTCCCTAGAAGGTGGGCAGGTCGAGTCGCTGCTTGAAGACGGAGTACCCGTCGTCGACGTGCACCACAGTGCCGTTGATCACGTTGGACTCATCCGAGGCGAGGAACGCGACCACGTTGGCGATCTCATCCGGCTCCGTCATCTTGTTGCGCAGCTGCTCGGCGGCGAAGGTGCTGCGCAGCTCCTCGCTGAACTGGTTGATGATGGGGGTGCCCACCCGCCCGGGTGTGATCGCCAGCGCGCGGACGCCGTACTCGGCCAGCTCGTACGCGGCGGAACGGGTGAAAGAGATCACCGCGGCCTTCGCGGCGCTGTACGTGAAGGACAGCTCCGCGGCCTGCTCGCCGTAGATCGACGAGGTGCTGATGATCACCCCGCCGCTGCCCTGGTCGCGGAACTGGCGGCCTGCCGCGAGGATGCCGTAGTACACGCCGTCCTGATCCACGCGGATCATGGGGGCGTAGTCAACCTCCGGGTCGTGGTCCAGGAGGGGCTTGCCGCCGGCGATGCCGGCGTTGTTGAAGATCACATCGAGGCGGCCGTACACCTCGACGGCGCGCGCCACCGCCGCGGCGACATCCGCGTACACCGAGACGTCGGTCCGCACGGCCGTGGCAGAGCCCTCGAATCCCAGCGCGTCCACCTGCGCCACGACCTCTTCGGCCTGCGCGAGATTCATGTCGGCGATCACGACCTTGGCGCCCTCCCGGACGAACTTCAGCACGGTGGCCTGACCGATTCCGCTGGCACCGCCGGTGATGACGGCTACTTTGCCTTCCAAACGCATGGGGTTCTCTTTCGTGGTGCGAGATGACGGGGGGAACGTGGGGGCCGGTCGCCCGGCCCCCACGAGGTGGTTCAGCCCAGCTGGTCCGACGGAGTGGTGTCCGCGGCGTTCTCCTTCGTCACGAGCGTCACATCGACGGCGACGAAGTTCTCGGCCGGCAGCTCGCCGTCCTCCTGGTAGGCCTGGACATCCTCGATGAGCATGTCCAGCACGGCCGGCCAGGGCTGCTCGATCGTGGCGAGCATGTTGCCGCCCGCCTCGATCGACGCGAGAGTCTCGGCCAGAGCGTCCACACCGGTGACCGGTGCGGTCGATCCCGCTTCGGAGAGGGCCTGCGCTGCGCCCAGCGCCGCGTCGTCCCATCCTGCCCACACGGCATCCAGCCCGTCTGGGTTGGCGGAGAGGTAGTCCGAGACGAAGTTGAGCGCCTCGGTACGGCCCGTCGCCGGGTTGGTCACCTGCTGCGGCTCGCCGCTGACGACGGTCGCGCCGGCGTCTTCGAATGCCTCGACGGCGAGCGCCGAGCGGAGCCGGATGCCGGCGTGCGGGTCGTGCCCGATGACCATGACGGTCTTTCCCTCCAGCCCGCCGATCGACTCGTCGATCGCCTCCACCGTCTTGTCGACGATCTGCTGCTGGTTGGTGGTGATGTTGGTGGCGAACGCATCGGTCGCCTCCGTCCCGGCGTCCATCGAGAAGATCGGGATCTCCGCGTCCTTCGCCGCCGTGACGATCGAGCCGATCGATGAGACATCGGTGTAGCCGTCGAGGATCACGTCGGCGCCCTGGCCGATCGCGCTCTCCACCGCGGGGTTCATCTTCTGGAAGTCGAAGTCGCCCTGGATCATCGTGAGATCCCAGCCGAGCTCCTCGGCCTGCGCGGTGACGGCCTTGACCCACCACGCACCGACCGGCGTCTGGTTGCCGGAGGTGAACGCGATGACCTTGAACGGCTCGTCGCTGGCGCCCGCGCCGGCACCGTCGCCGCCGCCGGAACCCGAACTGGAACATCCCGTCAGTGCGAGAGCGGTCGCGACGGCGACCGCCGCGGCGATCTTGAATCTGGTACGCATGTTGCTACTCCTTCGTGTCACTGCGCTGATGTGCTTCTTGGTGCCCACGCGGAACGGGTGTCCGCGTGGCGTTCAGCCGGATCGTGGCGCTATCTCTCCCGCGTCTTGAGTCCGGACAGGACGACCGCCGCGATGATGATGAGCCCGGTCACCACCTGCTGGATGTATGCGTTGACGCCGAGGATGTTCAAGCCGTTGCTCATGACGCCGATGATCGCGACACCGACGATGGTGCCGCCGAGGTTGGCCGCACCGGATCGGATGACGGTCATACCGAGGAAGACCGCCGCCACCGAGAACAGGGTGTTGTCACCGCCCTGCTCGGCCGCGGCACTGCCGAGCCGCGCGGTCAGCAGGATGCCGCCGATCGCGGAGATGAAGCCGGCCATGGTGAAGGCGAGCATCCGCGCCCAGCGCACGTTCACGCCGGACAGTCGCGCGACCTCCTCGTTGCCGCCGATCGCGTGCAGGCGTCGTCCGAGCGTGGTGAACCGCAGGAGTGCCCAGATGAGCACCGAGATCGCGACAGCGAAGTACACCGGCAGCGGCACATTCAGGAACCGCCCCTGGCCGAGCTCGTTGAACTCGGGTGGGAGCCCGAACACCGTCGTGCCGCCGGTGACGATGTATGCCAGGCCGATCACGGAGGTCATCGTCGCGAGCGTCGCGATGAACGCCGAGAGGCGCAGATAGGCGATCAGCACGCCGTTGACCAGCCCGACCAAGAGCCCCACCGCGAGGCCCGCCAGGATGGCGACCCCCATGGGATTCTCCCCGAGCAGGAGCGCGGCCGTGACCGCACCGGCGAGGCTGGAGGTCGCACCGACGGACAGATCGAAGTCGCCGACGACCATGACGATCGTCTGCGCCCCCGCGATGATCGCGAGGATCGAGATCTGGTACAGGATGTTGCGGATGTTCACGAACGACAAAAAGGTGTCCGGGCGCATCGCGAAGAAGAAGAGGATGAGCAGGATCAGTGCCACGATCGTGCCGCTCTGCACGAGCACACGGCCGGCGGTCCGGGACTGCTGGGCCATCATGGCCCCGGTCCGGGTCGGCTCCTTCTGAATCGTCATGAGGTGGACCTTCCGTAGGCGTAGGAGAGGAGGAGCTCGTCATCGGCGCCCTCTGCGGGCACGTCCCCGGAGATCGAGCCTTCGTGCATGATCAGGATGCGATCGCACATGCCGATCAGCTCGGGCAGTTCGGAGCTGACCGCGATGACGGTGGTGCCGGTCGCGGCGAGCTCGCGGATGAGGCGGTAGATCTCCGCCTTCGTGCCGACGTCGATGCCCCGCGTGGGCTCGTCCATCAGCAGGACTCGGGGGCGGCGGGCGAGCATCTTGGCCAGGACGACCTTCTGCTGGTTGCCGCCGGACAGCTCGCCGACCGTCTGACGGGGGCTGCGCGCCTTGATCTGCAGGTCGGCCATGCCACGGCTGGCGATCTCCGCGATGCGCTTGCGCGAGACCATGCCGCCGCGGCTCACCGCCCCGATGTTGGCCAGCGCGATGTTGTCCTGGATGGACGCGCCGAGCAGGACGCCCTGGCTGCGGCGCTCCTCGGGCACCAGCGCCATCCCGGCGGCCAGCACCCTGCCGACCCCGGAGTGCCGCGGGACTTCCGCGCCCGCCACGGTGATCGTCCCGGAGGCGGACCGTTGCGCGCCGGCGAGGATCCGCAGCAGCTCACTGCGACCCGACCCGGCGAGACCGCCGATGCCGACCACCTCGCCCACGTGGGCCGTGAACGACACGTCTGTGACACGGCGCCCCTGCAGGTCCTTCACGACCAGGGACACCTCCGTCGAGGTCGTGCCCCGCTCGGGGTAGAGCGAGTCGGCGTTGCGGCCGACCATGGTCGAGATGACCTCATTGATCGTCGTGTCGGCCACGTCCTTCGTGACGATCGTCTCGCCGTTGCGCATGATGGTGAGGCGGTCGCACAGTTCGAAGACCTCCTCGAGCCGGTGGGAGACGTACACGACCGCGACGCCCTCGTCCCGGAGGGAGCGCAGGACGGCGAACACCTCGCGGATCTCGGTGTCGGTGAGGGATGCCGTCGGCTCGTCGAGGATGAGCACCCGCGCGTCGGTGGCAAGTGCCCGCGCGACGGCGACCATCGTCTGCTGCACCGGCGAGAGGTCGCCGGCCAGCTTGCGCATGGAGATCTTCTGGTTCAGCCGCTCGAGCTGCTCCCGGGCCCGGCGACGGAGGGCGCGGCCGTTGACGATGCCGGCCCGGCTGGGCAGCTGCTCGCCGAGCAGCACGTTCTCGGCGACCGAGGTCGTCGGCACGATCGACAGCTCCTGGTAGAGCGCCACGATCCCGGCCTTGTGTGCTGCCCGCACGTTGGCGAACTCGACGTCCTCGCCGTTGCGGCGGATCCGTCCCGAGTCCGGCGCGTACAGGCCCGTGACGACCTTGATGAGCGTGGACTTTCCGGCGCCGTTCTCGCCCAGCAGCGCGTGGATCTCGCCGGGCCGCACGGACAACCGCACGCCCTTCAAGGCGTGCACGCCATCGAAGCTCTTCACGATGTCCACCGCCTCCAGGGCGGGGGTCGCGGTCAGCACCGACTCGCCTCCGGTGAGCGTCACGACGCCCTCCCGGTGTCATCGATGTCGTTGCAGCGGATCAGCACCTTCGGGTACGCGCCGCTGATGTGCGTGGCGAACGCCTCGGCCGCATCCTCGAGGTCGAAGACCGACTGCGTCAGATCGTCCAGCTCCAGGTAGGGCAGCATCTGCAGCGCACGCGGGAAGGCGTAGGGAGAGACGAACACGCCGGTGAGGGTGAGCTCCTTCAGGTACAGGTAGTCGGAGAGGTTCAACGGCATCTCGAAGTCATGCGGATACATCGCGCCATAGATGACCGTGGCGCCCTTCGCAGCGATGTCCAGAAGCCCGCGCACCGCACGAGCCGCCCCGGAGGCGTCGATGACGACGTCGAAGCCGGCGCCCCGCGTGATCTCCTCGGACCGCTGATACTGGTCCTCCGCGATCGGGTCGATGACGGCATCCGCGCCGTGGCGCAGTGCCATCTCGCGCCGTTCGGCGATCGGCTCGATGAGGGTGAGCGAGGTCGCTCCGTTGCGCTTCATGACCTGCAGCGCGAGCTGGCCGATGGGGCCGCCACCGCAGATCACGACGCGGTCGCCGACCTTGATGTGCGTCTTGTCCGCGATGCGCACCGCCACCGAGATGGGCTCCAGCAGGCAGCCGTGCAGGAGCGAGACCGAGTCCGGCAGCTTGTACACCTGGGACTCGTGCCAGGTCACCGTCTCGGCCATCCCGGGCCGGTTGTACTCCTGGATGTGCTCGCAGAACTGCTGCTTGCCCGCGCGGCAGGGCGTGCACGTGCCGCAGAAGCGCAGGAAGTTCCCGGCGACGCGGTCGCCGACCTGCAGCCCGGTGCGGTGCGCACGGTCACCGAGGGCCTCGACCACTCCGGACAGCTCGTGGCCCAGGCCGATGGGGACGTCGGTGCCGAAGAACCCCTCCGCCAGGTGCGGATCGGATCCGCAGATCGCGGAGTACGCGACCCGGATGCGGACATCCTCCGCGCCCAGCGGCTGCTCCGGGAAATCGACGACCCCGATCCGGCCGCGGACGTCTTCATCAGGGTCCCGCAGACTGCCGATCTTGGTGACCGCGACTGTTCTCATTCGTCTCTCCCTCGGACGCGCGGACGATCCAGCGGCATCACTGGCCGCCGGCGATGACGCGGCGGGCGGCGGCGACGGTGGCGGCCAGGCCGTAGCCGTGCTTGTCGCGCAGCTCCTCGTCCTCGCCGAATCCGGCGTAGACCTGGGGGATGCCGAGCCGCTCGAAGGCGGACAGATGGATGCCGCGGTCGGCGACCACGTCGGCGATGCGGGAAGCCAGGCCCCCGTAGGCGAGGTGGTCCTCGAGGACGACGAACCGGCCGCCGGTCTCGGCCGCGCACTGCGCGATCAGCTCCTCGTCGATCGGCTTGAGCGTGAACATGTCCACCACGCGGACGGAGCGGCCGTCCTTCGCGAGCTCGTCCGCGGCATCCAGCGCCTGCGCGACCACCGTGCCGTGGGTGAAGATCGTGGCGTCGGTGCCTTCGCGCGCCACGATGCCCTTGCCGATGCGGACCTCATGCTGGCCGGGCTCGTAGAGCACCTTGTCTTTCTTGCCGACGGCCAGACGGATGTAGATCGGGCCCTCCATCGACATCGACTGGCGGATGACCTCGCCCACCATCAGCGG
Organism: Microbacterium sp. zg.B48; assembly: GCF_024623505.1. NCBI lineage: Bacteria > Bacillati > Actinomycetota > Actinomycetes > Micrococcales > Microbacteriaceae > Microbacterium > Microbacterium sp. zg.B48. Next base: position 243,529 of record NZ_JANJFE010000005.1, on the reverse strand, counting down.
ATCGCCCACCGAGGTGACGGTCATGTTGGTCAGCGCGCACATCAGCGCCAGGTCCTCGACCGCGTAGTGGGTGGAGCCGCCGTTGCCGACCAGGCCGCCGTGCGTGCCGATGATCTTCACCGGCAGATTCGGATAGCAGACGTCGGAGCGCACCTGCTCCAGCGCACGCATGCTCAGGAACGGCAGCATCCCGGAGACGACCGGGATGTTCCCGTCGTAGGCCAGTCCGGCGGCGATGCCGACGCACACCTGCTCGGCCAGCCCGACGTCCAAGAAGCGCTCCGGGAACTTGTCGCGGAATTCCACCAGGGTCGCGCCGATGTCGGGGGTGAGCACCCACAGGTTCTCGTGCTCGTCGCCGAGTTCGGCGAGGGTCGTTCCGATCACGGAGCGGGCGGAGAGCATCTCTCCGAAAGTGAAGGTGACGGGCATCAGACGGACTCCTTCTGACGGGATGCCTCGAGCGCGGCCATCGCGCGCTCCAGATCGGCGGCGCCGAGCGAGCCGGCGTGCCAGGCGAGGTTGTGCTCCATGAAATCGACGCCCTTGCCCTTGACGGTCTCGCAGATGACCACGGTGGGGCGGTCGCTGTCCGTGCCCGGAAGGGCGTCGATCGCCTCGACGAGCTGGCCCATGTCATGGCCGTCGACGCGCACGACGTTCCAGCCGAACGCCGCCCACTTGTCCGGGTAGGGCTCGAAGACGACCCGTTCCTCGGCGAAGCTCGTCATCAGCTGACGGTTTCGGTCCACGAACGCGACCAGGTTGCCGAGCTCGTTGCTGCGCGCCGCCATGGCCGCCTCCCAGACCGACCCCTCGCCGGTCTCGCCGTCGCCGAGCAGGCACACGACGCGGTGCGACTCCCCGCGGCCGCGGGCGCTGAGCGCCATGCCGACCGCGATCGGCAGTCCGTGCCCGAGCGACCCGGTGGAGCACTCCACACCCGGCAACTGCACCTTGCACGGGTGCATCCCGTAGGCGCTGTCCAGCTGGCCGTAGGTGTCGACGATGCCCTCGTAGGAGAAGAATCCGCGGATGGACATCGCGATGTACATGCAGACGGCCGCGTGGCCCTTGCTCAGCACGAAGCGGTCGCGCTCGGGATTGCGCAGGTCGGTCGGGTCCACGCGCAGGCCGTACTCGAACAGCGCGGTGAGGATGTCCGCGGCGGACAGGTCGCCGCCGATGTGGACTGCACCCTCGTAGGTTCCGCACAGGTGCAGCAGCTTGGACCTCAGCTCGAACGCGAGATCTTCCAGCTCTGCGACGGTGCGCGGATTCTCGCGCTCCGGAAGGGTCGTCTCACCCATCACATGCCTCCTCATCGATGACACGGACGTCTCTGAGGCGGGCTGGGCGCGTCCTCATCGACTCTCGCTTGCGATCTGGTCCGGTCTTCGGACCTCGACGGGGCGACCCTAACACGAAGTGATTTACAAGTAAACAGGAATGCACGTAAACTTGTTTACGGTGCTTATCCGCAGCAGCGGAGCACACCCAAGTCACAGAGAGGTGCTTGATCGTCATGACTGAAACGCTGGAGACCATTCGAACCGGTCTGTACATCGGAGGGGCCGAGCGCTCCACCTCCGACACGCTCGCGATCGCGGACCCCGCCAAGCCCGGAGTGATCGTCGGGCACGCGGCATCCGCCACGAAGGAGGACGTCGCCGACGCGGTCGCCGCCGCCAAGGCAGCCTACCCGGCATGGTCCGCGCTGAGCGCGATCGAGCGCGCCCGGGTGATGGCCGAGGCGATCGCCGGCATCGCCGACGAACGCGACGCCGACGCCGCGGTGCTCTCGCAGGAGAACGGCAAGGTCCGCTTCGAGGCCTGGGTCGACGCCCTCGTCTTCGAGATCCGGTGGAACCTCGCCCTGATGCTCGCCGACGAGGTGGACACCGGCAAGACCCTTCCGGTCGTTCCCGGCATCCCGGTCGAGACGGTGGTGTCCTACCAGTCGCTCGGTGTCGTGACCGTCATCGTGCCGTTCAACTGGCCGATCGCCATCCTCGGCGCTGCCCTGCCGCACGCCCTGCTGGCCGGCAACACCGCCATCGTCAAGCCGCCGCCCTCGGCGCCCCTGGCCACGACCCGCGTCGTCCAGCGTCTTGCCGAGAAGCTGCCGCCCGGCGTCCTGAACGTGGTGACCGGCGAGGACGAGAACATGTCCGGCCTGATCTCGAACACCGAGGTCGCGAAGGTCTGCTTCACCGGCAGCGTCAACGGCGGCAAGCGGATGATGGAGCTCGCCTCCTCCACGCTGACCCGGGTGACCCTCGAACTGGGCGGCAATGACGCGGCGATCTTCCTCGAGGACGCCATCATCGACGACATCCACCTGGACCGCCTCTACGCTGCGATCTACGACACCACGGGGCAGATCTGCATGAACGCCAAGCGCGTGTACGTGCACAACTCCCGGCTGGACGAGGTCGTCGCCGGGCTCAGCGAACGGCTCGGCAAGGCCGTGATCGGCTACGGCCTCGACGAGGGCACCACGATGGGGCCGCTGCACTCCCCCGTCCAGAAGGCGTTCGTCGAGGAGATCATCCAGGAGGCGAAGGATGCCGGCGCCGACGTTCGCGAGTTCGGCGAGCTTCCGGGTGGCGATCTGGCCGGCGGCAACTTCCTGCGCCCGGCGATCGTGATCAACCCGGACTCCTCGTTGCGGGTGGTGACGCAGGAGCAGTTCGGTCCGGTCATTCCGGTGATCGGCTTCGCCTCCGAGGCGGAGGCCGTCGCGCTGGCCAACGACACGTGGGGCGGCCTGTGCGGCTCGGTGTGGACGGCGGATCCGGCCGCGGCCACCCGCGTGGGCTCGCAGCTGGTGTGCGGCTACGTGTGGGTCAACGACCACGGCGCGACGCGCTTGGACCTGCGGGCACCGTTCGGCGGCATGAAGCAGTCCGGGTTCGGTCGCGAGCAGGGCATCGAGGGCATCCGCGCCTTCCAGGACACCCGCTCGATCGCCACGATCGACGCCGCCGCGCTCGCGGCGCAGGCGCACTGATGGGCGGCCGCGGCCGACATCCTCGATCCATCGGGCCGAGGATGTCCGCCGCGGCGTCCTGCGTCTGTCGCGGCACGCCGACGACAGTGTCGGCACCCCCGCGTGGTCTCCTCGATACACTCGCTTCACGGATTCTGCCGTGATCCGTCGCTGGAACGGAGTCCGATTGACTGGCGACCTGGACACTGACCCCGGTGCCCTCTTCGTGGGCAGCCCGGAGATCGTCACGGCGCCGCTGGCGGATGTGATCGACACGGAGAGCTTCACCCCCCGACTGATCGCGCTGCTGTCCAACGCGCTCGTGTGGCGGGAGTCCCGGCTGCTGCGGCAGGCGTTCAACCTCGGCACCAACGACTGGCGGGTGATCTCCGCACTCGCGATCCGACCCGGGGCGACCTCCAGCGACATCTCCGAATTCGTGGCGATGAACAAGGCCGTGGTCTCCAAGAGCGTCAACACGCTCATCGGCCGCGGGCTGATCGTTCCCGCCGACGGTGCGCGCGGCTCTCGCCCGCTGTATCTCACCCGCGCGGGTGCGCAGATGCACGATCGGATGATGCCGATCTCGCTCGAAGGTCAGGAGATCATCCTCGGCGACCTCAGCTCGGCCGAGGTCGAACAGCTCAACGCCCTGCTGGGCAGGCTCCTTCTGAAGATGCCCGATCTGTCGAGCTCCCCGGACTCGTCCGGCCCGGCCGGCGCGGACTGAGCTCACAATTTACCTATAGACATTCCCTATGCACATAGGTACTGTGAGGGGTGGAAGGCGCAGACGACTTCCGACTGAAAGCGGAAAGGACCTCGATCAGTGTCAAAGACCACGCACGTGCCCGCGAACCGTGAGGCAGCACTTCAGCTGGTGAACGGCTACTCCCTGGAGATGACCGGCAAGGATGTGCCCGGCCTCATCGAGGCGAAGGACGCGATCCCCGCCGGCACGAAGATCAATGTCACCTTCCTCGGCAACGAGGACCTGGAGATGCGCGTCGCGGCCTCCAAGGCTGTTCGTGAACTCGGCTTCATTCCCGTCCCGCACATCTCCGCGCGGCGTCTCGCGTCGCGCGCGCAGCTCGAGGAGTTCCTGGAGCGCCTGCAGGATGTCGGCGCGACCGAGCACGTCTTCGTCGTCGGCGGCGACCCGGCCACCCCGGAGGGCCCGTACGAGGACTCCTACGACGTGATCCGCACCGGCCTGCTGCGCGACTACGGTGTCAAGGAGGTCTCGATCGCCGGTTATCCGGAGGGTCACCCCGACATCAAGGAGGACGTCCTCTGGCGTGCGCTGGAGGACAAGTCCCTCTCCCTCAAGCAGCAGGGACTGGACGCCACCATCCTCACCCAGTTCGCCTTCGACACCGACCCGGTGATCGCCTGGGTGGAGGCCGTCCGCGCACGGGGCATCGAGAGCACCATCCGCATCGGCACGCCCGGCCCGGCCGGCATCAAGCGCCTGATCGGGTTCGCCCGCCGCTTCGGCGTCGGCGCGAACGCGATGATCGTGAAGAAGTACGGCTTCTCGCTGACCAACCTGATGGGCACCGCCGGTCCCGACAAGTTCGTCACCGACCTGTCCGCGCTGCTGGCGCAGGACCCGGCTTCGGGCGATGTCAAGCTGCACTTCTACACGTTCGGTGGCCTGCTGGCCACCGCAGACTGGGCGCGCGGCTACGCCGCCGCACAGTCCTGACGGCCGCCCGAGGCCTGAGGAGAAGCCATGACTCTGCAGAATGAATCCCTGCGCGACCACGCCTGCCTGATCGTGCACGGCCCGGACAAGCCGGGCATCGTCGCGGCGGTGACGGCGCTGATCACCCGCAACAAGGGCAACATCGTCACGCTCGACCAGTACTCCGAGGACATCAGCGGTGGCGCGTTCTTCCAGCGCGTCGTGTTCCACCGTCCCGATCTGAGCGCCGCGATGCCCGACATCGAGGCGGACCTGAACGAGACGGTCACCGCGCTGGGCCTGGAGTGGACCCTGACGGACCAATCCGCGCCCAAGCGGATGGCGATCCTCGCCTCCACGTCGGATCACTGCCTGCTCGAGCTGCTGTGGCGGCACCGCCGCGGCGAGCTGCCGGTCACCATCCCGATGGTGATCTCCAACCACACCAACGTTGCCGCGGACGTCCGCTCGTTCGGCATCCCGTTCTTCCACGTCCCCTCGCAGGGGCCGGACAAGTCCGAGGCCGAGGCGAAGATCCTGGAGCTGCTGAAGGGCAACGTCGATTTCATCGTCCTGGCCCGCTACATGCAGATCATCTCGGAGGACTTCCTTGACTCCGTGGGGGTCCCGGTGATCAACATCCACCACTCGTTCCTGCCCGCCTTCATCGGCGCAGCGCCGTACCGGAAGGCGAAGGAGCGCGGTGTCAAGCTGATCGGCGCGACCTCGCACTACGTCACGAAGGACCTGGACGAGGGGCCGATCATCGAGCAGGACGTCGCCCGCGTCGACCACGCCCACTCGGCCGCCGACCTGCAGGCCCGTGGCGCCTACGTCGAGCGCGCAGTGCTCTCCCGTGCCGTGCAGTGGCACGCCCAAGACCGCGTCATCCGGCACGGCAACCAGACCATCGTCTTCTGACGACCACCGATGCCTCACCCCGGGGCATCCATCCACCGAACAGAGAGGTTCCCTCCTATGGCACCGAAGAATCTTCAGGAAGTACTGGACGCGGCCAAGAGCCCCGTCGAGCTTCTGCGCAACTCCCAGATCGGCTCGTACATCTACCCCGTCGTGCCGGCCGACTTCCAGAACTGGATCAAGGAGCAGACCGCCTGGCGCAACACCGCGGTCCTGTACGACCAGTCGCACCACATGGACAACGTGTTCCTCAAGGGCTCGGACGCCATCAAGCTGATCTCGGACACCGCGATCAACTCGGTCGCGAACTTCGCCGTCAACAAGGCGAAGCAGTACGTTCCGACCACGGCCGCCGGCCACGTCATCGGTGACGGCATCCTGTTCCGCGAGGCCGACGACGAGTACGTGTACGTGGGCCGCGCGCCCGCGTCCAACTGGCTGCTCTTCCACGGTGAGACCGGCGGATACCAGAACCTCGAGATCAGCGTCGACCGCCGTTCCCCCTCGCGTCCGTACGGCCACGCCGTCTCGCGCCAGTACTACCGCTTCCAGATCCAGGGCCCCAACGCGTGGGCCGTCATCGAGAAGCTCAACGGCGGCGAACTGGAGAAGCTCGGCTTCTTCAACATGTCGACGATGAAGATCGCCGGCAAGGACGTCCGTACGCTGCGCCACGGCATGGCCGGAGCACCCGGACTCGAGATCTGGGGCCCCTACGCCGATCACGACGTCATCCGCGACGCGATCGTCGAGGCGGGCGCAGAGTTCGGTCTGGTCCCGGTCGGTTCGCGCGCCTACCCGTCCAACACGCTGGAGTCCGGCTGGATCCCCTCGCCGCTCCCGGCCATCTACACCGGCGAAGCTGAGCGCGCATACCGCGAGTGGCTCGGCGTGGACAGCTACGAGGCGACCGGCACGCTGGCCGGCTCGTTCGTGTCGGACAACATCGAGGACTACTACCTCACCCCGTGGGAGCTCGGCTACGGCTCGTTCGTGAAGTTCGACCACGACTTCATCGGCCGTGACGCACTCGAGAAGATCGACCCGGCATCGCAGCGCAAGAAGGTCACGCTCGCCTGGAACGCCGAGGACCTCGGCAAGGTCTGGACGTCGCTGCTGAACGTCGATGGGCCCAGCTACAAGTTCTTCGACCTGCCGCTGGCCAACTACGGCTCCGCGAACTACGACTCGATCGTGGACGCGAACGGCACGAACGTCGGACTGTCGATGTTCACCGGCTACTCGGCCAACGAGCGTCGCGGCCTGTCGCTCGGCCTGGTCAACCCGGACGTGCCCGAGGGCACCGAGCTCAAGGTCGTCTGGGGCGAGCCGGATGGCGGCACCAGCAAGGCCTCCGTCGAGCCGCACGAGCAGACCGAGGTCCGCGTCGTGGTCAGCCCCGTCCCGTACTCGACGGTCGCCCGCGCGACCTACCAGGGCGGCTGGCGCACGGGCTACGACAACACGTCCGCGTAGCCGAAAGACTCGAGGGGGTCCACCCGTGCAGGCTCGTCAGCCTGTCCGAGGGTGGGCCCCCTCGCACCATTGATAGCCTCAGGTCACCCCACGAAAGGAGAGCAGATGAGCCTGCGATACGCGCTCCTGGCCATCCTTCGCGTGGGCCCGCTGTCGGGCTACGACCTGCAGAAGCAGTTCTCCCACTCCGTCGGGCACGTCTGGCACGCTCCCGACTCGCAGATCTACCCCGAGCTGCGCAAGATGGAATCCGAAGGCCTCATCGAGGGCGAGGAGCAGACGCGCGGCGAGCGCGGCACCCGGCGCGTCTACCACGTCACCGACGCCGGACATCGGGCGTTCCTGCTGTGGATGCAGACGCCGTTGGACTACTCCCGCGTGCGTGATCCCGCTCATCTGCGCGCCGCGTATCTGGAGTCCGCGCCGCCGGAGGCGGCCCGCGCGTTCCTGCGCGCGCACATCGCGCAGTGGGAGGGCGAGCTGGAGCAGTGGGAGGGCGAGTTGCGCCACATCGCCGACCGCGACAACCCGATGCTGGTGCGGCGGCTGCAGGCCACCGCGCCCGAAGAGCATTCCGCGGTCCTGGCGTACAAGCGACTGGCCTATGAAGGCCTGGTCGACCGCGCCCGAGGCGAGATCGCGTGGGCCAACCGTGGTCTGGCCCTCGTCGATTCGCTCAACGCGGACTGAGCGCGGTCAGAACACGTACTCCATCAGGTCGACCCCCAGCGTGCGGAACGCGTCGTGCGCTCGGAGCCGGTGCGTGATCGACAGGTCGTCGAAGCAGACGATCAGCGCGTAGGAGACGCCCGCCCGGGGACCGGCCAGGACTCCCGCCTCCGCACGGATGCCGGCATCCTGACCTGTCTTGTTCACGAACAGCAGCCCGTGCTCGTCGTTCTCGTGCGAGAACGGGTCCAAGCCGGTGGCCGCTGCGACCAGCGACAGATCGTGGTTCAGGCTCAGCCATTCGGACACCTGTGCGCTGACTCCCGCCGAGACGATCTGCGAGTTCACCAGGCCGGCGAACAGCGCGGACAGTTCCCGAGCCGAGCCCAGCGCGACGTGCGGCGCGTCGTCGGGTCCGCGGGCGTCGCGGAACGCATCCAGCAGGGCCGAATGCGCCAGTCCGAGCTGCTCGATCCGGGCGCGGACCGCGGGAAGCCCGACCCGCGCGATCAGGGCGTTCGCAGCCAGGGCGTCCCCGGTCGCCGCCGCCAGGACCGCGAGATCCGCCAGCGGCAGCGCGGGTGCCTTCAGGTGCTGCCACACCCCCGCGCCACCGACCTCGTCCAGTGAGGAGCGTTCGATGATCTCCAGCGGATCGAGCGCGCCGGATTCGAACCCGGCCGCGACGTCGATCAGCAGCGGCACGATGCCCAGGCCCGCGACCGGGAGCGTCTCGTGGTCGTCCCCGGCGAGCACGGCACTGCCGCGATCCAGATCAGTGATGCGCACGGCGACGCGTGCGCCGGAGGTCGCGAGCTGATCGAGCGCCTTCAGCGTCGAGACGAACGACCTGCGACCGGCCGCGGCCCGTCGCGGCAGTCGTCTGCTGCTTCGTCGCGACCCCCGCAGCGACTCGGCGTCCCGCCTGGGCTCTGGGGCAATGCCCACCCGTGCTCCTTCCGGTGTCAGTGCGAGTGAGGGATGCGCGCGCGCGGTGAATCAGCCGGTGGTGCGCTTTTGGATTGTGGAGAGGTTCAGCCGGTCCGGCGTGCGGTCGGTGACTGCGCGGAGCGTATCACCAGATGGTGACGCGTTTGTCGGCGTCCAGCCAGAGCTCGTCGGACTCGGTGACCCCGAACGCATCGTAGAACGCGTCGATGTTGCGGACGATCTGGTTGCACCGGAATTCGTTGGGCGAGTGCGGGTCGATGGTCAGCAGCCGGATCGTCTCGGCATCCCTGCCCTTCTGCTGCCAGATCTGCGCCCACGACAGCAGCAGGCGCTGCACCCCGCTGAAGCCGTCGATCTCCGGCGCAGCCGCACCGTCGAGCGAGAGCTCGTAGGCCTTGATCGCGATACCCAGGCCGCCCAGATCGCCGATGTTCTCACCGATGGTCAGCGCCCCGTTGACCGTGTTCTCCTCGCCCAGTCCGCGCGGCACGAGCGCGTTGAACTGCTCGATCAGCACGCTGGTGCGCTCCTCGAAGGCTGCCCGGTCGGCATCCGTCCACCAGTCCCGCAGGGAACCGTCGCCGTCGAAGCGACTGCCCTGGTCATCGAAACCGTGGCCGATCTCGTGGCCGATGACCGCGCCGATACCGCCGTAGTTCGCGGCGGCATCGCGGTCCGCCTCGAAGAAGGGGTACTGCAGGATCGCCGCAGGGAAGACGATCTCGTTCATCAGCGGGTTGTAGTACGCGTTGACCGTCTGCGGCGTCATGTACCACTCATCGCGATCCACCGGCTGCCCGATGCGGCCCAGCTGACGGTCGTGTTCGTGGATGTGCGCGCGACGCACGTTGCCGATCAGGTCGAGCGGGTCCACCTCCAGGCCCGAGTAGTCCCGCCATTTCACCGGGTAGCCGATCTTCGGGGTGAACGCGTCGAGCTTGGCCAGCGCCCGCTCGCGGGTCTCCGGGCTCATCCATTCCAGCTCCGAGATGCTCTGCCGGTAGGCGCGGATCAGATTCGCGACGAGTTCGTCCATGGCGACCTTGGCCGCCGGTGGGAAGTGCCGCTCGACGTAGACCCGTCCGATCGCCTCGCCCATGGCTGCCTCGGACAGTCCGACGCCGCGCTTCCAGCGCTCCCGGTTGACCGGCACGCCGGTCAGCTGTGTTCCGTAAAAGGCGAAGTTCTCGTCGACGAACGGGTCGGACAGGAAGGCCGCCGCGCCGTGCACGATCCGCCAGCGCACCCACGCCTTCCAATCCTCGAGCCGCTCCTGGCTCAGCAACAACCCGAGCCCCTCGAAGAAGCTGGGCTGGTAGACGTTCGCCTCCGCGAACGCGTCCTCGCGGCCCGGGGCGGTCCCCTCCAGCCACGGGCGAAGATCGACACCGGCCAGCTCGAGGACCTCGGCCCACGGCAGGAGGTTGTAGGTGGCCACGGCGTCGCGGCTCTTCACGTTGTCCCAGTGGTGCGTGGCGATCTCGGTCTCGAGCGCGAAGATGCGATCGGCGGATGCCGCGGCATCCGCCACCCCGGCGAGCTCGAGCATCCGCTGGATGTGCGCGCGATAGGCCGTGCGCAGCTCGGCGAAGTTGTCCAGTCGGTAGTAGCTCTCGTCCGGCAGCGAGATGCCGCCCTGGGTCAGGAACGGCACGTAACGCTGCGGGTTCCCGGGATCCGGCTCGACGTACAGGCCGATCAGCCCGCCGATGCCGTCGCGCTCGAGCTCGCCCAGCGTGCGCAGGAGGGCGGGGATCGAGGAGATGGCATCGGCGCGGGCGAGCTGGTCCAGGAGCGGGGCGCCGCCCAGCTCGGCGATCCGCTCGGTGTCCATGAAGCTGGTGTACAGGTCGCCGATCTTGCGCGACTCGGTGCCCGGCTCGGCGTCGCGCGTCTCTTCGACGATCGCGTGGACGTCCTTCTCGGCCTGTTCCGCGATCAGGTGGAAAGAGCCCCAGCGGGCCTTGTCCTCGGGGATCTCGGTGCGTGCCAGCCAGGCACCGTTCACGTGGCGGTACAGGTCGTCCTGAGGGCGGATCTCGGCACTGAGTTCGTCGAGCGCGAGCCCGGAGCGGGATTCGGTCATGCGTACAGGATAGGCGTCCATCCTGGGCGCACGGACCGGCCGGGGACGGGCTCGGCCTAAGCTTCTCGGGTGCCCCGCGACACGCTGAACCGCGACATCCTGCGGCTCGCCGTCCCCGCGCTCGGATCGCTCGTGGCCGAGCCGCTGTTCCTGATCGTGGACTCCGCGCTGGTCGGCCACCTGGGCGTCATCCCCCTCGCCGGCCTCGGCATCGCCTCGGCGGTCCTGCAGACGATCGTGGGGCTGATGGTGTTCCTCGCGTACGCCACCACCCCCGCCGTCGCCCGCCGGTTCGGCGCGGGCGATCCCCGACGGGCGGTGTCCGTCGGCATCGACGGCCTGTGGCTCGCGCTCGGCCTGGGCGCGGTCCTCGCGCTGGTCGGGTACCTCACCACGCCGCTGCTGGTGGGCATGTTCGCGGCCGGCCCCGAGGTCGCCCGCGACGCCGAGACGTACCTCGGCATCTCGATGTGGGGGCTGCCGGCGATGCTGATCGTGTTCGCGGCGACCGGGCTGCTGCGCGGCATGCAGGACACCGTGACACCGCTGTGGATCGCCGGCCTCGGCTTCACGGCCAACGCGCTGCTGAACTGGCTGTTCATCTACGGCTTCGGCTGGGGCATCGGAGGATCCGCGTTCGGCACCGTCGTGGCGCAGTGGGGGATGGTCGCGGCGTACGCGTTCGTGATCGGACGGCTCGCCCGCACCCATGAGGCATCGCTGCGACCGCACCGCGAGGGGGTGCGCGGCTCGGCACGCTCGGGCGGTTGGCTGTTCCTGCGCACGCTGTCGCTGCGCCTGGCGCTGCTGGCGACGGTGGCGGTTGCCACCTCCCTCGGGACCGAGGAGCTGGCCGGGTGGCAGGTCGCGTTCACCATCTTCTCGACGGCCGCGTTCGCCTTGGATGCTTTGGCGATCGCCGCCCAGGCGCTGGTGGGCAAGGGCCTGGGCGCGGGCGACACCGTCGAGGTCCAGCGCACGCTCGGCCGGACCGTGGCGTGGGGCGCGTGGTTCGGGGTGGTGGTGGGTGCGGTGATCGGCGCGCTGTCGGGTGTCATCGGCCTGCTCTTCACCGGCGACCCCGCGCTGGCCGCGCTGATCCAGCCTGCGCTGCTCGTGCTGGCTGTCGCGCAGCCCGTGTGCGGCGTGGTGTTCGTGCTGGACGGTGTGCTGATCGGGGCGGGCGACGCGAAGTACCTCGCGATCGTGGGGGTGCTCAATCTCATCCCGTTCGTGCCGGTGCTCGTCGTCATCGCCGTCCTCGGCGCCGGCGATGCGGCCGGTCTCGCGTGGCTGTCGGTGTCGTTCTTCGGCGTCTACATGCTCGCCCGCCTGGTCACCCTGGGCTGGCGCGTGCGCAGCGCGGCGTGGATGAACACACGCGGCTGAGCCGCGGCATCCCCTCCGTGCCCCGCTCGCCTGCCCGGCGCCCTCCGCTCGCCTGCCCACACCCCTCCGCTCGCACCCTCCGCTCGCCTGCCCGCACCCCTCCGCTCGCCTGTCACAACACGCCGACCCGCGCCGCAGAACGCGCCAGGCGAGCAGCTCATCGCGCTCCGCGCTGCGGTGCCGCCGTCGGCTCCGTCCCGGCACCCTCCGCTCGGCCCCACCGCGCTCTGCTCGCCTGTCACAACACGCCGACCCGCGCCGCAGAACGCGCCAGGCGAGCAGCTCATCGCGCTCCGCGCAGCGGTGCCGCCGTCGGCTCCGTCCCGGCACCCTCCGCTCGGCCCACCGCCCTCGGCCCCGCCCACCGCGCTCCGCTCGCCTGTCACAACACGCCGACGCGGGCGGCAGAACGCGACAGGCGAGCAGCGGCGCTGGTAGCAGCGGCGCAGGCGAGCAGCGGGGCGGCCGCGCGGCGGAGGGTCAGCTCCCAGTGACGGCCCAGCGCCGGCACCACTCGTACATGACGACGGCGGCGGCAGCCGAGGCGTTGATCGAACGCGTCGAGCCGTACTGCGTGATCTCGACGGTTCCGGATGCCGCGGCCAGCGCCTCCGGAGACAGGCCCGGCCCCTCCTGGCCGAACAGGAGCACGCATCGCTGCGGAAGCTCGGCGCGATCCACCGGCACCGCCCCCGGCAGGTTGTCGACCGCGATGACCGGAATGGACGCGGCATCCGCCCAGGCGGCGAACGCCGCGACGTCCTCGTGGTGGCGGACGTGCTGGTAGCGGTCGGTGACCATCGCACCGCGGCGGTTCCACCGGCGCTTGCCGACGATGTGCACCTCGGCGGCGAGGAACGCGTTGGCACTGCGCACGATCGAGCCGATGTTCATGTCGTGCTGCCAGTTCTCGATCGCGACATGGAATGGATGCCGCCGCCCGTCCAGGTCGGCCACGATCGCGTCCATGCGCCAATAGCGGTACTTGTCGACGACGTTGCGGGAGTCGCCGTGTGCGAGCAGCTCGGGATCCAGGCGGGGATCGGCGGGCCAGGCATCCGGTCCCCCCGGCCAGGGCCCCACGCCGTGCGGCAGCGCCGGCTCGACCGGCCCCGGGGCAGTGATGGGCGTCTGGGGGAGGGTCGGGTCCGTCACCGGCCCAGGCTACCGGGCGCGCCTGAGTTCGGCGTCGCCGCCCGGTGCGGGGCTCGCCACTCCCGGGACGAGCGGCCGGCGCGGACATTTCGGCGTCCCGAAATGTCCGCTACAGTTTCGGTGTGCCGAAAGCTTCTGCCCTCGACCTGGCCCGCCCGCCCGGACGTGCCCCCCGCTCCACCGCCCGCCTCGCGTGGCTGATCGGTCCCGCGCTGGTCGCGGGCGTGGCGTACTTGGACCCGGGCAACGTCGCGAGCAACATGACCGCCGGCGCCCGCTACGGCTACCTGCTGGTGTGGGTGGTGGTGCTGGGCAACGTGATGGCCTGGCTCATCCAATACCTCTCCGCGAAGCTCGGCATCGTGACGGGCCGGAGCCTGCCCGAGACGCTCGGAGATCGCATCCGAAACCCGTGGGCGCGGCGCGCGTACTGGCTGCAGGCCGAGCTCGTGGCGATGGCCACCGACATCGCTGAGGTGATCGGCGGCGCGGTCGCGTTGAACCTGCTCTTCGGCATACCGCTGCTGTGGGGCGGGGTGATCACCGGCACGGCCTCGCTCGTCCTGCTCATGCTGCAGACCCGGCGCGGGCCGCGCACGTTCGAGTTCGTGGTCATCGGGCTGGTCGCGATCATCGCCATCGGCTTCACCTTCGGGGTGTTCATCGCTCCGCCGGACGCGGCGGGGATCGTCGGCGGGCTCGTCCCCCGCTTTGAGGACACCGGCTCCGTGCTGCTGGCGGCATCCATCCTGGGCGCCACGATCATGCCGCACGCCATCTACGCCCACAGCGCCCTGGCCAGGGACCGGTTCGCCCCGATCGCCGCCGGACGCGCCGAGGCGTTCCCGTCCGGCACCGAGACCGCCGCCGACCGCAATGCGCGCGCGAACGGCGAACTCGAACAGAAGCGCGGCATCTCGACGGCGCGACTTCTGCGGGCGACGCGGTGGGACGTCAGCATCGCGATGCTCATCGCCGGGACGGTCAACCTCTGCATCCTGCTGCTGGCCGCCGCGAACCTCGCCGGCGTAGACGGCACGGACACGCTCGAGGGCGCGTACGCCGCCCTGCGCGATGGAGTCGGACCCCTGGTCGCGACGCTGTTCGCGGTCGGACTGCTGGCGAGCGGACTGGCCTCTACGAGCGTCGGCGCGTACGCGGGCGCGGAGATCATGCAGGGACTCCTCCGTGTGCGGATCCCGCTGATCGCACGTCGCCTGGTCACGCTGCTGCCCGCGCTCGCCATCCTGGCCGCGGGCATCGATCCCACGCTCGCGCTGGTGCTCAGCCAGGTCGCGCTGTCCTTCGGAATCCCGTTCGCCCTGATCCCCCTCGTCGTCCTGACCGCCCAGCGGCGCACCCTTGGCCGGTTCCGCAACCGCGGGCTGACCACGGCGGCCGGGGTTGCGGCATCCGTCTTCCTGATCGGGCTGAACGCGCTGCTGCTGTGGCTGGTGCTCTCGGGCGCCTGAGCGCCGGCCGGCTGCGGCATCCGAGCGCTGATCGTGGCGCCGCGATCACCGGCGAGTAGCCTGGGCGCGTGCCTTCCCCCGCCGTCGACGACTATCTGAAGACGATCTACCACCACACCGAGTGGCAGGACGATCGGATCACGCCGTCGCAGCTGGCCGCCGAGCTGGGGCTGGCCCCCTCCAGCGTCACGGAGATGGTCCAGAAGCTCGCCGCGCAGGGTCTGGTGACGCACCGGCCGTACGGGCCGATCTCGCTGAGTCCGGAGGGGATGCGCCGCGCGGCGGCGACCATCCGCCGCCACCGGCTCGTGGAGACCTGGCTCGTGCGCGAGTTCGGGTACACCTGGGATGAGGTCCATGACGAGGCCGAGGTGCTCGAGCACGCGCTCAGCGACCGGCTCCTCGAGGGCATCGACGAACGCCTCGGCCGCCCGCGCTTCGACCCGCACGGCGACGCGATCCCGGATGCCGCCGGCCACGTGCGACGCGAACCGTTCGTCCTGCTCGCCGACGCCGCGCCCGGACACTCCGGCCGGGTGCTGCGGGTCAGCGACCGGGATCCCGACCTGCTGCGAGCCGTCGAGGCGGCCGGAGTCGCCGTCGGGGCAGAGGTGACGGTGCGGGATACCGCGACCCTCCGAATCGCCGGCACCGATGTGGCGCTGCCCGAGGCGGCGGCCGGCGCGATCTGGCTCAGCCTCTGACCGGCAGTCGGCTCAGCGGCGCGCGACTCCCGCGGCCGCGGCCTTCGCGAACGGCCAGCGCACCGCCGTCGCCTCCTCGCAGAAGGTCCACATCCGCCCGGCGATCGCCGTGTCGCGGGTGATCTTGGACGCGGTGGCGCGGTGCGGCTCACCGCGCGTCACGAAGCGCGGTCCCCAGAACTCGCCGCCCTGGATGGCGGGATCGACCAGCGCGCGCACCAGCGTCCACGCCCCACGCTCCTTGGACTGCGTGATGGCGAACTGCAGGTTGTCCGCGAAACGGCCGAGCCGCGTGGGCTCGTTCACGCCACGGATGCCGGGGGTGCGGCCGCTGGTGGAGTAGCCGGGATGCGCGACCACGCTGGTGACGGGGACCCCCGCCGCACGCAGTCGCCGGTCGGCTTCCAGCCCGAGCGCCGCGGTGGTCACCTTGGACTGCACGTAGGCACGCCACCCGGTGTAGTCCTCCATCAGCTGCGGGTCGACCGGGTCGTATCTCCACAGCGACGTGGACATGCTGCCGAGCCACACCATCCGTCCGGATGCCGCGGCCAGCGAGGTCAGCAGCTCGCCGGCGAGCGCGAAATGCCCCAGGACGTTGGTCGCGAACACCAGCTCGTGCCCGTCTCCGGTGGTCTGGCGCGTCTTCGGCGGATGCACGACTCCGGCGTTGAGCAGGAGTCCGTCCAGCGGCCCGCGGGCGGCGACGGTCGCGGCGGCCGCGCGCACCGAACCCAGGTTGCTGGTGTCCAGGAGCAGCGTCTGCACGCGCTCAGCCGTGTCGGGCAGTCTGCGCCGCAGCGCAGCGCGTGCCGCCATCAGCCGATTGGGGCTCCGGCCGGTCATCAGCACGCCCGCCCCGGCACGGGCGAGCTGCTCGCTCGCGAAGTAGCCGAGCCCGCGGTTGGATCCGGTGACGAGGTAGGTGCGACCGGTCAGGTCGGGGAGCTGTCCGGGGTCCCACGCCTGTTCTCGCGCCACGAGGATGAGCCTACGACTGTTGCCGCCCGCACGCCGCCCGCGGAGGCCGGGCGGCGTGCGGCGGGCGCGTCGCACGCGACGGATAGGCTGTGCGCATGCGGACCCGCGCCGACATCGAATGCTGGCTGACTGACATGGACGGCGTTCTCGTCCACGAGAGCACCCCCGTCCCCGGCGCCTCCGAACTGCTGCAGCAGTGGCGCGACCAGGGCACGCCTTTCCTGGTTCTGACGAACAACTCGATCTTCACGCCGCGGGATCTGAGCGCTCGACTGCGCGCGTCGGGCCTGCTGGTGCCCGAAGACTCGATCTGGACCTCGGCGCTGGCGACCGCCGACTTCCTGAAGGGCCAGGCGCCCGGCGCCAGCGCCTTCGTGATCGGCGAGGCGGGGCTGACCACCGCCCTGCACGAGGCGGGTTACATCATCACCGAGACCTACCCCGACTACGTTGTGGTCGGCGAGACGCGCAACTACTCCTTCGAGGCCATCACCAAGGCGATCCGCTTCATCGCCGACGGCGCGCGTTTCATCGCCACCAACCCGGACCCGACCGGTCCGTCCGTCAACGGCATCGTCCCGGCGACCGGCGCGATCAGCGCCCTCATCACCAAGGCCACCGGCATGGAGCCGTATGTCGTGGGCAAGCCCAACCCCATGATGTTCCGGTCGGCGCTGAACCGCATCGGCGCGCACTCCGAGAACACCGGGATGATCGGCGACCGGATGGACACCGACATCGTCGCGGGCATCGAGGCCGGCCTGCACACCGTGCTGGTGCTGACCGGCATCAGCGACGCGGCCGAGATCGAGCGGTACCCGTTCCGTCCGGACGAGGTGGTGGACTCCGTCGCAGATCTCGTGTCGGCCGAGCCGATCGAGACCGACCTGCCCGAATCGGACGTGCTGTGAGCCGGCCTGCGTCGGGGATGGGCGGGCGCTGATGGGTGCCCTCGACGACGGCGAGCGGGTCTTCGCTCCGGATGCCGCGACCTGGCGAGCCTGGCTCGAGCAGAACCACGCGACCTCCACGGGCGCCTGGCTGGTGCGCGCTCGGCCCGGCTCGGACGTGGAGGTCGTCGCCTACGAAGACGCGATCCTGCACGCGCTGTGCTTCGGGTGGATCGACGGCCCGGTGCGCAGCTTCGACGAGCGCACGGGCGGGCTCTGGTTCGCCCCGAGAAGGCCCTCGAGCGGGTGGGCGGCCACAAACAAGGCGCGCGTGATCCTGCTCGAGGAACGCGGTCTGATGGCCGACCCCGGTCGACGGGCGATCGAGCGCGCCAAGGAGAACGGCGCCTGGAGCGTACTGGACAACTCCGAATCGCTGCGGGAGCCCGATGACCTGGCTGCCGCGCTGGACGCCGCTCCGGCGGCGCGCTCCGCCTGGGACGCGTTCCCGCCGTCCGCACGGAAGATCGGCATCGCCGCTGTGGACTCCGCCCGCCGCCCGGAGACGCGGGCGGCGCGGATCGCGAAAGTCGTCACGGACGCCGCCGCAGGCAGGCGACCGTGAACGAGCTGGAGCAGACGCTGCTGTTCGCCGCGACCGCGATCGTCCTGGTCGGAACGCTGATCGCCTTCGTGTGGCAGTACTTCCGCGGCAACCGCAAGGACTGAGCGGGCGGCGTCGCGACAGCGCACCTACTGCGGGGTCAGGCCCAGGTCGTCGAGGTCGATGGCGGCGAGCCAGGTCAGGCCCTCGGCTTCGACGGCCGCCTGTGCTCCGGTCCTGCGGTCGACGATGACGGCGACCGCCACGGGCTCCGCGCCCTCGCGACGCAGCGCCTCGACCGCTTTCAGCGCCGATTGGCCGGTGGTGGAGGTGTCCTCGACCACGACGACGCGCCTGCCGACGACGTCCGCGCCCTCGACCTGACGTCCGCGACCGTGGTCCTTGGGCTCCTTGCGCACGACGAACGCATCCAGCGGCCGGTCGGTGCGCGCCGACTCGTGCATCACCGCGTTCGCGATCGGGTCGGCGCCCAGGGTCAGGCCGCCCACGGCGACGATGCCGTCGATGTCCCGGATCAGATCCAGCATGATCCGGCCGATCGCCGGTGCGGCGCGGTGATCGAGCGTCAGCTTGCGCATGTCGACGTAGTAGGTGGCCTTCTTGCCGCTGGACAACGTGAAGTCCCCGTGGAACACGGCCTCGTCCTTGATCAGCGCGATGAGCGCCTGACGGTCGGCTTCGAGTTCGGGCGTGCTGGCGGCGGTCATGGTCTCGAGTTTACGGACGCGGTGCGGTGCCCCGCACCGCGGCGGGCGCGCCGTCGCGAGCTCGGCCGCATGCCCCGCCGTCGGCGGGTCGCCGTAGTCTTGTCCGCATGCGGCTTGCCACGTGGAACGTCAACTCCGTCCGTGCCCGGGTGGACCGGATCGTCGAGTTCGCGGTCCGTGAATCGGTCGATGTCCTGGCGATGCAGGAGATCAAGTGCAAGGCCGAGCAGTTCCCGTTCGAGCAGTTCGAAGACGCCGGCTACCACGTCGAAGCGCACGGGTTCTCGCAGTGGAACGGCGTCGCGATCGCCAGCCGCGAGCAGCTCACCGACGTGGAGCATGCCTTTCCCGGCATGCCGGGTTTTGAGAAGGACCATGTCGGCCCGGACGCTCCGCAAGAGGCGCGGGCGATCGGGGCCACGGTCGGCGGCATCCGAGTGTGGAGCCTCTACGTGCCCAACGGCCGGTCGCTCGGCGACCCGCACTACTTCTACAAGCTGGAGTGGCTCAGCGCGCTGCAGCAGTACGCGACGGACGCTCTGTCGGCCACGCCCGACCTCGCGCTCGCCCTGGTCGGCGATTTCAACATCGCCCCCACGGATGCCGACAACGGCGATCCGGCCGTCGTGCCCGGGTTCTCGACCCACGTGTCCCCGCCGGAGCGCGAGGCCTTCGCCGCGCTCGAGTCGGCCGGGCTGACCGACGTGGTCCGCCCGCTGGTGCCGGCCGGATTCACCTACTGGGATTACAAGCAGCTGCGCTTTCCCCGCAACGAGGGCATGCGCATCGACTTCATCCTCGGCTCGCATGCGTTCGCCGGGGCCGTGACCGGCGCCAGGATCCACCGCGACGAGCGCAAGGGCAAGGCCCCCAGCGATCACGTACCCGTGGTCGTCGACCTGGATCTGACATCCCCGGACGACGATGACGACCGCCCGATGATCTTCGGCTGAGCATCAGCCCACCTGTCACTATCCCCGAGCACGCGGCATCCGCTACTGTGTGGCGAACCCGAAGCACACCCGAAGCGACCGCGAACCGACGCCCGTCGAGGACCCGAAGCTCGACAGGAAGGCGCCGCCATGGCTGGAACCCGTCCAGGAGGGGTCACCCTCGTCGCTGTGCTGGCCTGGATCTCCGGTGCCGTGAACATCATCGCCGGCATCCTGCTGCTGATCGCCGCGTTGATGGCTCCGCAGGCGCTCTGGTTCGGCCTGGTCCAGCTCGTCCTGGGGATCGTCACGATCGTGGTGAGCATCGGGCTGCTGCGCGGAGCCAACGGCGCGCGCATCGTGCTCACCGTGGTGTTCGTGCTGAACCTGATCTCCGCGGTGTTCGTGATCTTCTCGCAACAGGCGCAGATCTGGTCCGGGATCGTCTCCGGCATCGTGGTGCTGATCGGTCTGGTCCTGCTCTGGACGCGACGGGCGAACGAGTTCTTCCAGCCCTGATCCAGGGGCGAGGAGCCGCTTCGCTCGCGCCGTCGATCACGCGCCGCCGGCCATATCGCCCGTGGCCGGTTCTCCCGGTGCCGGGCCGTACCGCAGCAGCAGCGTCCCCGTGGGGGAGGTGACCGCCGGCTCGAGCAGTCGGAGGTTATGCGGCGCGGCTCCGTCGGGGAACACCTTCTTGCCCTGGCCGAGGACGATCGGATAGACCCACAGCTTCAGTTCGTCGAAGAGCTGCTCGGCCAGCAGCGTCTGGACCAGATCGATGCTGCCGATCACGTGGATGTGGCGGTGACGCCGGCGCAGCTCGCGCGTCTCGGTCGCCAGATCCCCGCGCAGCAGCGCGGATCCGGCCCACCCCAGGTCGGGCGTGTGGCGCGAGGCGACGTATTTGGGGACCGAGTTGAACAGCCGCGCGATGCTCGCGTCGGCCCGGGAGTCCTGGTACGGCCAGTAGTCGGCCCAGATGTCGTACGTGCGCCGCCCGAGCAGCAGCGCGTCCAGATCCGCCATCCCCTCCATGATCTGGCGGCCGACCAGCTCGTCGAACAGCGGCGCCTGCCATCCGCCGAACCGGAATCCGCCGTCGCGGTCCTCGTCGGGTCCCCCCGGTGCCTGCCCGACTCCGTCGAGGGTGGTGAACAGGTCGATGTGGATGCGGCCGAGGCCGTCTGCGTCAGTCATTTCCCCTCCTGGGGTGGATGCCGGAGCCGGCGCTCATGCGGCGACAGCACTGCCGGCGGGGTCGATGTGGAAGGTGGCCGCGAAGCGCGGCAGCAGCGTCGCGTCGCCGGAGATGACGGCGAGCTGGTCCTGGTCGATGGCGTCGGCGGGGGTCAGTTCGCCGGAGATGACCCGGCGGATGCCCGGCCCCGCCGCGAACACGAGCTGCGGCTCGCCCTCGGGGAGGCGGCCGCCGACGGGCGGTGACGGCGGAGCGAGCTGGCTGATCCGCAGCCGCTCGCCGTCGACCCGCACGCGCAGCGCGACGTCGCCGACGTGGACTTCGTAGTCCGCGGGCGGCATGGCGGCCGCGGCATCCGGCTGGAAGGCGGTGCGCAGCGCCATGGTGAGCGAATCCGCGGTCACCACGTCGCCGGGCTCCGGCTCCCCCATCTGCTGGAATCCCCAGCGGCCGAGCGCGAGCACGATGGGCTCGAGCTGGCGCCCGTAATCGGTCAGCTCGTACACGAGCCCGCAGTTCATCAGCGGAACGCGACGCACGACCCCGCCCTCCTGCAACTCCTTGAGCCGCGTGGAGAGGATGTTGGTGGGGATCCGGGGCAGGCCCTGCTTCAGGTCGGTGTAGCGGCGAGGGCCGACGAGCAGGTCGCGGACGATGAGCATCGCCCACCGCTCGCCGACCAGCTCGATCGCCGTCGTGACTCCGCAGTACTGTCCGTAGCTGCGCGAGCCCACTTACGCCTGCGCCTGCTCCGCCATGTAGACATCCGGGCCCTGCTCGGCGGCCTTCGGGTCCATGTAGAGGAACTCGACCCCGTTGCCGTCCGGGTCCTCGAGGTCCCGGCTGTACATGAATCCGTAGTCCTTGGCCTCGTTCGGCTCGGTGCCGCCGGCGGCCAGGCCCGCCTCGAGGATCCGGTCGACGTCCTCGCGCGACTCGCGGCTCAAGGCTATGAGTGTCTGCGCGTGGGTTCTCGGGTCCACCACCTGCTTGTCGGTGAAGGTGGCGAAGTACTCCCGCGTGAGCACCATGAAAAAGACGTTCTCGTCCCAGACGATGCACGCAGCGTTGTCGTCGGTGAAGAGCGGATTGATGTCCGCGCCCAGTGCCGCATAGAACGCCTTCGCGCGCTCCAGATCGGAGGTCGGGATGTTGACGAAGATCTGCGTCATTGCTTTCTCCTTGCCGGTCGTGGTTGCGGCTCCCGCCGCGGTGATGACGCCATGGTTGCAAAAAGCAAGCGAACTTGTCAATAGCAAGTTCCGCGTTTGTCCGCCCTGCGGGGGATGCCGGTCCCGCGGCTCCCCCGTACCGTGGATGGCATGCCCGCGCTCCCCGTTCCCTCCGAGGTGACGACCCGCCCCCGCCCGACGTCCGCGGACCTCCGCGCCGACGGCTGGCTCGCGGCCGGACTGCTCCTGGGGGCGATCCTGAGCGCCGCCCTCGGGTCGGTGGCCGGAGTCTACGGAGAGGACACGTCGCACCTGAGCTGGGCACTGCTGTACACCGTCGCGCTGACCGGTCCGCTCGCCGTTCGCCGGCGGTTTCCGGAGATCGCCGCGGTCATCGTCGCGGTGGCGTTCTTCGTCGGCGTCTCGCTGAAGGTCCCCGAGCTGTACGTCGGCAACATCGCCCTGTTCATCGCCGTGTACACCGTCGGCGCCTGGGTCGACGACCGCCGCCGCGCGAACCTCGTGCGCATCCTCATCATCGTCGGCATGTTCGGGTGGCTTCTGGTCACCACGTTCCAGTCGGCGACGGCACCGATCGACGATGGCCTCTCGCGCGTGGGGGTGTTCTCACCGTTCGTGGCGTTCATGCTCATCCAGTTCCTGGTGAACGCCGCGTTCTTCGGAGGCGCCTACTACATGGGCGATCGGGCATATGCCTCGGCGATCGAGCGCACCGTTCTGCAGCAGCGCACCGCCGAACTCGAACACGAACGCGAGCGCACCGCCGCCCAGGCGGTGGCGCTGGATCGGGTGCGGATCGCGCGCGAGCTGCACGACGTCGTCGCGCACCACGTCTCGGCCATGGGGGTGCAGGCCGGTGCGGCGCGGGCGGTGCTGGAACGCGATCCCGACGCCGCCCGC
Source organism: Microbacterium sp. zg.B48 (assembly GCF_024623505.1). Classification (NCBI taxonomy): domain Bacteria; kingdom Bacillati; phylum Actinomycetota; class Actinomycetes; order Micrococcales; family Microbacteriaceae; genus Microbacterium; species Microbacterium sp. zg.B48. The sequence goes on along the minus strand of NZ_JANJFE010000005.1, from coordinate 220,598 downwards.
CGGGCGCTGCGAGGTATCGAATCCTCGGCCCGGTCGGCCCTGACCGAGCTGCGCCAGCTGCTGGAGACCCTGCGCACGTCGCCGGGCGCGGATCCGGCCGAGTCCACCGTCAGCCTCGCCGCGCTTCCGCGCCTCATCGACCACGCCCGCGAGAACGGCCTGCCCACCAGCTTCACCGTCGTCGGCGACCCGGTGGAGATTCCCGAGCTCGCGCAGGTGAACATGTACCGCATCGCGCAGGAGGCCCTGACCAACGCCCGTCGGCACGGCGGCCCCGGTGCCGCGGCCGATGTCCGGCTGCGTTACGACGACTCCGACGTCGAGCTGGAGGTGGCCAACACCGGCCGCGGGTCATCGTTCGCCCGGCCCGGCCTGGGCATCGTCGGGATGCGCGAGCGTGCGGCGGCCTCCGGAGGACGGATCGAGATCGGCCCGCGCGAGCGCGGGGGCTTCCTCGTGCGTGCGCGGATCCCGATCTCCGCCGGGGTGCGCGCGTGAGGGCGCAGCGGGGGAACGCCGCGGACGGCGCAGCGGCTGCGCCCATCCGGGTGCTGCTCGTCGACGATCACGCCGTGATGCGGCTGGGCTTTCGCATGATCCTCGAGGCCGAACAGGACATCGTCGTGGCGGGCGAGGCATCCACCGGCGTGGAGGCGGTCGCCGCGGCATCCGTTCTGCGCCCCGACGTCATCTGCATGGACGTGCAGATGCCCGACATGGACGGGCTGGACGCGACGCGCCGCATCGTGAGGGACTCCGGCCTGGAGGCAGCCGTTGTGATCGTGACGACGTTCGACCGCGACGAGTATCTGTTCCAGGCGCTGGCGGCGGGAGCCAGCGGGTTCCTGCTCAAGAACGCCGGCCCGGAAGAACTGGTCTCCGCCGTCCGGGTGGCCGCCGCCGGTGACGCACTGCTGGCCCCCGAGGTGACCAGACGCGTCATCGAGCGCTTCGCGACGCTCGAGGATCCGCCCGCGAGCGGGCGGGCCGGCGCTGTGCCGGCGGACGGTTCGCCGGCGAACGGTTGTGTTCCGGTCACCGCCGCCGAGCCCGCGTTCACCGAGCGGGAGCGGGAGGTGCTGCACCTGCTCGCCCAGGCGCTGAGCAACGCCGAGATCGCCCAGCGCCTGTTCATCGGGGAGGCGACGGTCAAGACGCACGTCTCGAACGTGCTGCAGAAGCTCGGCGCGCGGGACCGCGTGGCGGCCGTCGTCTACGCGCACCGGCACGGCTTGGCCTAGGAGGCGGCTCCCCTCGCCCCGCGCTCTCTGAGCGGGGGGCGGCGGGGCGGCGCATAACTCCGGCAGACCCGCGGAGCCCGGTGGGTTCGGCCGCGGGTGGTCAGGGCGCCGTGCGACCTGACCCGCAGAGCGCAGGAGTTATGCGCCGTCCGCTACGACGCCGACTACGCGGCGGCCGGAACGCGCTCGCTCGCGTAGCGCTCGACGAGCGCGGCGAACGCGTCGAGGTACGCCACGAGGAACGCCGCGGTCGCGTCATCGGTGACCTCGCCGGTCTCGGAGAACAGACCGGGCGTGGTCTGCACGTACCCCTCGGGCTGGCCCAGGGTCGGGGCGTTCATGTGGCTGAGGATCGCCTTGAGGTGCTGCTGAGCGGCAGCGGTCGCAATGCCGCCGCCGGAGGTGCCGATCACCGCGGTGGGCTTGCCGTTGAACGAGGCCTGCCCGTAGGGGCGCACCGACCAGTCCAGCGCGTTCTTGAGCACGCCGGGGATCGAGCGGCTGTACTCGGGGGTCACGATGATGACGCCGTCGACGTCGGCGATGGCCTGCTTGAAGTCCAGCGCCACCTGCGGAAAGTCCGCGTCCATATCGGGCGAGTAGAAGGGAAGGTCGGCGATGGGGATCTCGACCAGGGTGGTGCCCTCGGGGGCGAGACGCTCCAGGGACTTCGCCAGGCGGCGGTTGATCGAGGTGCTCGAGATGCTTCCGACGATGTAGCCGATGGTGCGCTCGCTCATGGGTTTCCTTCCAGGCAAAGGCGACCCCCGGTGCGGGGGCCACCGTGGACGTTCCGTCCGGTGCAAGGAAGGCGCGGGCAGATGTATTCCTGCATCGTTCTGACCCGATGCGGAGGCCTCCCCCTGCCGGTGGACCGGGGTGTGCGAAAACCCGCCCTCGGGGGGATGCCGCGCGGCGACGGTCTGCGTAGCGTGATTGTCGATGCGCGTGCGCTGCGTATGGACAGCCGAGTGGAAAGACGGGAACAGGATGCTGGAGCTCAGAGGGATCACGAAGAGTTATGGCGGGAGGCGGGTGCTGGACGACGTGTCGTTCGACGTGCGACCGGGCCGGCTCACCGGGTTCGTCGGCGGCAACGGCGCCGGCAAGACCACCACGATGCGCATCGTGCTGGGCGTGCTCGCCGGCGACGGCGGCACGGTCACACTCGATGGCACCGAGGTCACTGCGGCCTCCCGGCGTCGATTCGGGTACATGCCCGAGGAACGCGGCCTGTATCCCAAGATGAAGGTGCTCGAGCAGATCGTCTACCTGGCGCGGCTGCACGGCTACTCGAAGGCGGACGCCACCGAGCGGGCGAGCGTCCTCCTGGAACAGCTCGGTCTCGGCGAGCGCCTGGGCGACAACGTGGAGACGCTCTCGTTGGGTAACCAGCAGCGTGCGCAGATCGCCGCGGCGCTCGTGCACGAACCGCAGGTGCTGATCCTGGACGAACCGTTCTCGGGTCTGGATCCCCTGGCGGTGGATGTCGTGGCCGGCGTCCTCCAGGAACGCGCCGCAGGCGGCGCCGCCGTCCTGTTCTCCTCGCACCAGCTGGATGTCGTCGAGCGGCTCTGCGACGAGCTCGTCATCATCGCCGGAGGCAGGATCCGCGCCGCCGGAACCCGCGACGCCCTGCGCGCCGAGCACTCCCGACGCCGGTACGAGCTGGTCTCGGCCAGCGACGCGGGTTGGCTGCGCGACGAGCCCGGCGTGGAGGTCCTCGAGTTCGACGGCGGCTACGCCGTGTTCGAGACCGAGAGCGAGCAGACCACCCAGCGCGTGCTGCGCCGCGCCGTAGCGCAGGGCGATGTCGCGAGCTTCGCGCCACAGCATCCGACCCTCGCCCAGATCTTCAAGGAGGTCATCCAGTGACCGTGCACACCGACCCGTCGCCGCGCACCGTCGGCACCCCGGGCCCGCCGAGCACCGCGCAGAGCATCGCGCTGGTCGCCGAGCGTGAGATCGCCTCGAAGCTGCGCAGCAAGGCGTTCGTCATCTCGACCGTGATCCTGTTCCTCGGGGCGCTTGCCCTGGTGGTCTGGGGCGGGTTCTCCGCCGGCACCTCGTCCGGCACTCCGGTCGCCGTCACCAGCGACGCCGCGTCGTACGTGCAGGACGTCCCCGGCCTCGAGGTCACCGGTGCGGCGGACCGTGCCGAGGCCGAGGCGCTGGTCACGAGCGGAGACGTGGACGCCGCCATCGTCGGCGATCCCTCGTCGCCCGTCGGCGTCGCGGTCATCGCCGAGACGTCGGCGCCCACCCAGCTGCTGCTGAGCCTGGCCCAGGTGCCCCCGGTCGAGCTGCTGAACCCGTCGGACACCAACCCTGCGCTGCGCTACCTCGTCGCACTCGGCTTCGGGATCGTCTTCCTCTTGGCCGCGTCGCTGTTCGGCGGGACGATCGCGCAGAGCGTCGTGGAGGAGAAGCAGACGCGTGTGGTCGAGTTGCTCATCTCGGCCATCCCGACGCGGGCGCTGCTGGCCGGCAAGGTCGTGGGCAACACCATCCTGGCCATGGGCCAGATCCTGGTGCTGGCCGCGGTGGCCGTGATCGGACTGACCGTGACCGGACAGGGTGAGATCCTGCAGGGCCTCGGCGCGCCGATCGCGTGGTTCGCGGTCTTCTTCTTCTTCGGCTTCATCCTGCTGGCGGCGCTGTTCGCCGCAGCGGCCGCGATGGTCTCGCGACAGGAGGACATCGGCTCGACCACGACGCCGCTGACGATGCTGATCATGGCGCCGTACTTCCTGGTCATCTTCTTCAACGACAACCCGCTGGTGCTGACGGTCATGTCGTACGTGCCGTTCTCCGCCCCGGTCGGGATGCCGATGCGTCTGTACCTGGGCGAGGCGCAGTGGTGGGAACCGATCCTGTCGCTGCTCATCCTGATCGCGACGTGCATCGCCGCGATCCTGATCGGCGCGCGGATCTACCAGAACTCGCTGTTGCGGATGGGGGGGCGCGTGAAGCTGCGGGAGGCACTGCGCGGCTGACCGACGACGACGATGGATGCCTCGGCCGGAGCGGCCGGGGCATCCATCGTTCCCGCACGCGGCGGTGGGAATTTATTCGGACGAATAAGGTTGACTCTGAGGGCCAATGGCGACCCGCCCCCCGAAGAACCGCTACATGTGAGGTCGCCATGACTGCCACCCTGTCCCGCTCGGCCGACACCGACGCTCCCGTTCTCGACGTGCTCAGCGCGCGTTGGAGCCCTCGCGCGTTCGCGGTGGACGCTCCCATCGATGAGTCCAAGCTCGCCAGCGCCCTCGAAGCGGCGCGGTGGGCTCCGTCGGCGAACAACAGTCAGCCCTGGCGGTTCATCGTCGCCCGCCGCGGCAGCTCGGCCCACGACGCGATCCATGACAGTCTGCTCGGCTTCAATCAGGCATGGGCGGACAAGGCCGCGGTGCTCATCGTCGCCGTGGCTGAGACCGCGGACACCTCCGGAAAGGCGACGCCCTTCGCCGCGTACGATCTCGGGCAGGCTGTCGCGCACCTGAGCGTGCAGGCCCACCATGACGGGCTCCACGTGCACCAGATGGGCGGCTTCGACGGCGACGCGCTGCGCGCGCGGTTCGACCTCGGCGAGAACCTCCGCCCCGTCACCGTCATCGCCCTCGGCGTACTCGGCGATGCCGCCGACCTGCCGGAGGCGCTTCAGGAACGCGAGTCGGCGCCCCGTGTGCGTCGCGCGCTGTCCGAGAGCATCCTCCTCGACGCCTGAGGCCCGCCGCCGCGGCCTGAGGGCCGCGCCCGGCTGAGGCCCGGCGCCTCAGCTCTCCTCGGGCCGCTCCACCAGCACGCCGTCCGCATCGGCCCATACGTGCCGGCCCGGCGTGAAGGCGACCCCGGCGATGACGATCGGCACATCCACCTCGCCCGTCCCGTCCTTCGCGCTCTTACGCGGATTGCTCCCGAGCGCCTTCACGCCGATGGGCAGAGTGCGGATCGCCGCACGATCGCGAACGGCCCCGAAGACGATGATCCCGGCCCAGCCCTGATCGACAGCGGATGCCGCGATCACATCCCCGACGAGGGCGGACTCGAGCGAGCCGCCGCCGTCGATCACTAGCACCGCGCCGTTCCCCGGTCCGGCCAGGACCGCCTTGACCAGCGCATTGTCGCGGTGACACCGCACCGTGCGGATCGGACCGTTGAATGCGGTGCGTCCGCCCAGGTCGTGCAGCTGGAGTGCCAGCGAGTTCAGCGCGTCCCCGCGCTGGTCGTACAGGTCCGCAGTCGCGATCGTCATGACGACACGCTAGCCAGTCAGCGCTCGCTGGCGCTCCGATCGTTGTTGTTATAAATCATTGATTTTCACTACAATCTTCTCATGACCAGTGTCGCTCTTCCCCGTACGATCTTCGGCGATTACCACGACGAGTTCCGCGACGTGGTACGCCGCTTCGTGGAGCGCGAGGTCACCCCGCACCTCACCGCCTGGGGCGAGGCCGGACGCGTCGACCGCGACCTCTTCCGCAAGGCAGCCGAGACCGGTCTGCTCGGGATCACCGCGCCCGAGGAGTACGGCGGCGGCGGCATGGACGATTTCCGGTTCAATGCGATCGTGATCGAGGAGTTCGCCCGCGCCGGCGCGAGCGACGTGTCGATGTCGATCAGCGGTGAGAACGACCTCGTCGCGCCGTACTTCACCAACTTCGGCACCGCGGATCAGAACGAGCGCTGGCTCGCCCCGATGCTCGCCGGGCGGAAGGTCGGCGCGATCGCCATGACAGAGCCGGGCACCGGCTCGGATCTGGCAGCCATCACGACCACGGCCGTCCCGGACGGCGACGTGCTCGTGCTCAACGGCGCCAAGACGTTCATCTCCAACGGCCTGCTCGCGGACTTCTTCATCGTGGCCGTCCGCACCGATCCTGCCGCAGGCCGCAAGGGGATCAGCATGCTGATTGTGGATGCGGATGCTGCGGGATTCACCCGCTCCGGACCGTTGAAGAAGATCGGCCTGCCCGCGCAGGACACCGCTGAGCTGTTCTTCCAGAACGTCCGCGTTCCGCGGACCAACGTGCTCGGCGGCGAGGGCGAGGGCTTCACCAACATGCGCCGCAACCTCGCGATCGAGCGTCTCAGCATCGCCATCACGTCGATGGCGCGGATGCGGGCGACCTTCGAGCAAGCGCTCGCCTACGCCGGCGAACGCCGCGCCTTCGGCGAGCGCATCGCGGATTTCCAGGCCAACCGCTTCTACCTGGCCGAACTGGCGACCGAGATCGAGGTGACGCAGACCTTCATCGATCGGTGCATCCTCGATGCGTCCGGGCACGAGCTGGATGAGATCACCGCCGCGATGGCCAAGTGGTGGACGACCGAGCTGCACCAGCGCGTGATCCAGCGGGCGCTGCAGCTGCACGGCGGATACGGCTTCATGCGGGAATACGCCGTCGCTCGGGACTACATGGATTCCCGCGTCGCCACGATCTTCGGCGGCACGACCGAGATCATGAAGGAGATCATCGGGCGCCGCCTGACCCGCTGACGGACGCGCCGACGCGGTCCCGGCTTCAACGCGCGGACGGCGGGTTGAGGTCGGGATGCAGCGCGGTGAACAGGGAGTAGGGCTGACCGTCGGGATCCGGACCGCGCTCCTTGAACTCGTTGATCACCTCATACAGGCGCTGCGCCAGCTCCTCGCGGTGCTCGTCGTTGATCTTCAGCCCGAGCCACGTCGTGTCCACGTCGTCCGGCGGCAGTCCCGCGATCTGCTGCAGGAACGTCTCGACCATGACCAGCGACCCGCCCGGCATCGAGGTCCGCCACGACAGTCCGGTCGCCCGGTACGGCACCTCGCGCGCCCCCTGGGTGCCGGCGCGGTCGGGTTCGGCTGCCAGGAACCCGGTCTGCACGAGCGTTCGCACGTGATGCAGCATCGTCCCGGGGTTGACCCCGAGCAGCTCGGCGAGCTCCTTGTTCGTGCGCGACTCGAAGGCGCACAGCCGCAGGATCCGCAGTCGCGTCGCGGAGCCGAGGGCGCGGATGCGCGCCTGCGCGGCCGGGTCGCCCTCGTCCAGCACGATCCGCTCCTGGCTCATGGCTCCAGCCTAGCCGGGCGATTGACATTCCTCAATCAGTGACGGACACTGATTGGCATGTCCCAATCAGAGTCGGATGGCACGGACCGCGACGTGATCGCCGAGGCCCGTGCCGAATCCGAGCGACCGGGCGGGTTCGCCGGCCCGGTCACCGCGGAGACGGACGGCGACGGGCTCGGGTCTGCATCCGCCGTCCGCACCGGGCGCCCCCGGGCTCCCCGGAGCCTGTGGCGGGACCGCAACTTCCTCACCCTGTGGAGCGGACAGGCGTTCAGCCAGTTCGGATCGCAGATCCAGGAGCTCGCGATCCCCGTGCTGGCCGTGCTGATCCTGAACGCGACCGAGCTGCAGGTGGGCATGCTCACCGCCGCGGGCGTCGCCGCGTTCCTGGTCGTCGGACTCCCGGCGGGGGCGTGGATCGACCGGATGCGCAAGCGCCACGTCATGATCTGGGCGGACGCGGTCCGTGCGCTGGCGCTCGGGCTCATTCCGCTGCTGTGGTGGCTCGGCACCCTGCAGATGTGGCATCTGTATGCCGTCGCCCTGGTCGTGGGGATCGCGACGGTGTTCTTCGACGTGTCGTACCAGAGCATCATCCCCTCGCTGGTGCGCCCGAGCCAGATCGCCGAGGCCAACGGCAAGCTGCAATCCACGTACGAGCTGGCCAACATCGCCGGTCCGGGAATCGGCGGCTGGCTCATCGGCATCCTCACCGCGCCCTTCGCCATCCTCGCCACCGTCGGCACGTACGTCATCTCGTTCGTCGCCCTCCTGCTCACGCGAGACGACGAACAGGACCGCGCCCCCGAGGACCGTGCCCCGATCCTGCACGAGATCTGGGAAGGGCTGCGCTTCGTCTTCACCGAGAAGTTGCTCCGCCGAATTGTCGGGACGACCGGCGCCTCGAACTTCTTCAACACCATCTCGATGACGATGCTGCCGATCTTCCTGCTGCGCGAACTCGGGCTGAGCCCGATCTCGATGGGGGTCATCTTCTCGCTGGGCGCCGTCGGCGGTCTGGCCGGCGCCATCGCCACCCCGCACATCGTGCGGTGGGTCGGCGAGGCCCGGTCGATTCCGCTCAGCGCGATCGGATTCAGCGTCGTCGCGGTCTTCCTGCCGGTCGCGGCGATGGTGCCGTCCGTCGCCTTCCCCCTCCTGGTCGCGCAGGGATTCGTCGCCAGCTTCACGGTGCTCTGGTACAACATCACGCAGGTGACCTTCCGGCAGCGGATCACCCCGCCGCGCCTGCTCGGGCGGATGAACGCCTCGGTCCGCTTCGTCGTGTGGGGTGTGATGCCGCTGGCCGCGCTGCTCTCCGGTGCCCTCGGCGCGTGGCTCGGGGTGGTCGCGACGATGTGGATCGGCGCCCTCGGCCAGCTCTTCGCGGCGCTGTTCGTGCTGATCGGCCCGTTCTGGTCGCTCCGCGACCTGCCCGACGCCCACGCTCCCGCGGCCCGCTGAGCGGGCGGCGCCCCTTCCTCCGTTCACTTGCCCTATATGTACGCGAACCGGGGCGATCGGCGTGCATACAGGGCAAGTGAACAGCATGGGTGGGGGCCGCGGCGAGGATGGGCGGGCGGCGGCGCGGGACGCGACGAGGGCGCACAGAGGCGGCGCACAGAGCAGGGCGCACAGAGGCTGGCGCACAGGGATCGCGATCGTGCAATCCCTTCGCGTCAGCGATGTTCCCGGCATATCGTGAAGCATGACCGCACGCATCCTGTCGATCGGAACCGCGACGCCACCGACGACGATCACACAGGATCGCATCCGCGACTTCTTCGCCCAGCAGCCCGACTGCGACCGGCTGACGCAGCGTCTCATCCGCGCCACGTTCGACGCCGCCCAGATCGAGCGGCGGCACACGGTCCTCCGCGAACTGGGCGATCCCGGTCGCGACGGCATCTTCGTCGACGCCGCGGGCGCGCTGCGCTCCCCCGGCACCGCGCTGCGCAACGCGGAGTACATCCGGCTCGCCCCCGAGCTGTCCCGCCGAGCGGCGCAGTCCGCGCTGGACGAGGCGGGGATGCCGGCATCCCGGATCACGCACGTCGTCACCGTCTCGTGCACCGGATGCTTCGCCCCCGGCCCCGATTTCCGGATCGTCCGCGATCTGGGACTGGCATCCTCGACGGAGCGCTACCACCTGGGGTTCATCGGGTGCGCGGCCGCATTCCCCGCGCTGCGCGCCGCTGAGCGGTTCTGCGCCGCGCAGCCGGATGCGGCGGTGCTGGTCGTGTGCACGGAGCTGTGCAGCCTGCACATCCGGCCGAGCACGTCGCCGGATCAGATCGTCTCGTCCTCCGTGTTCGCCGACGGATCGGCCGCGGCGGTCATCACGGCCGATGCGGCCGAGCGTCCCGGCCTGGACCTGGAGCGGTTCGGCACGACCCTGACCAGCGAGGGCGAGAAGGACATGGCCTGGACCATCGGCGACGACGGGTTCGAGATGGTCCTCACCGGCGAAGTCCCCCGGATCATCGGCCGGGAGATCCGGGCTGCGGTGGACGGCTTCCTGGACGGCGAGGTGCCCACTGCCTGGGCGGTCCACCCCGGTGGCCGCAGCATCCTGGATCGGGTTCAGGCCGGGCTGGAACTGGCCCCCGAAGCGCTGCAGGCATCGCGGGCCGTGCTGCGGGACTACGGCAACATGTCCAGCGCCACGGTGATGTTCATCCTGCGCGAACTGCTGCACGATGACACGGTCGGAGACGGCGCCAGGATCGCCGGCCTCGCCTTCGGACCCGGCCTCACCGTGGAATCGGCGCTCTTCACCAAGCGGACCGCGGCGGTCGTGCCCAGTGCCGGCGCAGAACGACACCTGGCAGCGGCGGGATGAGCCTGGCCGAGCGCGACGTCGCCCTGCGCGAGCTGATGGACGATCCATCGTGCGACCCGGACCGCCTGCGCGCCACGCTGCGGCGGTTCGAGACGATCAACCGGCTGGTGTCGCGGTGGCGACCGGTCTACCGATCACGCATCCGCCCCTTCTTGGCGACCCGCGACGGGCCGGTGCGCGTCCTGGACCTCGGCTGCGGCGGAGGGGACGTGATCTCCCAGCTGTCGAGATGGGCGCAGAGCGACGGATTCGAGGTGGAGTGGGTCGGAGTCGACCCCGACCCGCGCGCGCTCGAAGTCGCGCTCAGCCGCCCCGCTCCGCCCCGGACCACCTTCCTGTGCGCCGATGCTGCCGACCTGCTCGCCACCGGCGAGCGCTTCGACCTCGTGCTGTCCAATCACGTCGTGCACCACCTCACCCCAGCCGAGCTCGGCGAGTTCGTCGAGCAGTCCCGCGACTTGTCCCGCGGCATCGTGCTGCACAGCGACATCGAGCGCGGGCGACTCGCTTACGCGCTGTATGCGATCGGGGTCACGCCCTTCGCCGCCGGCACCTTCCTGCGCACGGACGGCCTGCGCTCCATCCGCCGCAGCTACCTACAGGACGAGCTCGCCGATGTCCTCGGAACGCCGTGGCAGGTGGAGAAGTCCGCCCGGTTCCGCCTGCTGGCGGTGGCACCGGGCTCAGCCGGTGGTTGAGGTCCTCGTCGTCGGCGCCGGACCGGTCGGCACGCTTCTCGCGGCCGAGCTCGTGCGCCGCGGCGTCGACGTGCGCCTCCTGGAGCGCCGGGCGAGGCCGGGCGGAGGCACGCGCGCGATCGGCGTGCACGCACCGGTCCTGGCCGCTCTCGAGGAGTCCGGAGCGACCGAGCGCCTGCTGGACGCCGCCCGCCGGGTGCCGCGCGGCGAGGCGCGCGCCGGGTCTCGGATCCTCGGCATCGTGCGCTTCGATCACCTGTCGGCCCGCTTCCCGTTCGTCGCGACCCTGCCGCAGGCCGAGACCGAGGCGGTGCTGGGCGGGCTCGCACCCGCCCCGGAGCGCGGTGCCGACGTGACAGTGATCCGGCCGCGACCGACCGGCGTGGACGTGACCATCGCACGACCGGGCCGGGCGGACGAAGAACTGCGCGCACCGCTGGTCGTGCTGGCCGGCGGGTGGTCGGCCCGGCACCTGGCGTTTCGCGCCGACCGGATTCCGACCACGACGTACCGGGACCGTTACCTGATGTCCGACGTCCCCGTGGGGGACGGGGCGGATGCCGATATCGCCGTCGTGAATCTCGCACCGAGCGGGGTGCTGGAGTCCTTCCCGCTGCCGGGGTCGATGCGTCGCATGGTGGCGTGGGATGCCGCGGCCGTGCAAGCCGAGGACTCCGCGTCCGCTCGCGTGCAGCGACTGAAGGCGGCGCTGCGAGCCCGGGGTGAAGCATCCGTCGCCGATGCCGTCGTCACCGCGACCGCATTCGGGGTGCGGCGGGTGTGCGCGCCGCGGCTGCGCCACGGGCGGCTGCTGGTGATCGGGGACGCCGCGCACGAGGTCAGTCCGATCGGCGGGCAGGGCATGAATCTGGGGCTGCTCGATGCGGTCGGGCTGGCACCGCTGCTGACGCGGTGGGTGCACGAGCGCGCGGCGCCCGAAGAGGGGCTGGCGGCATGGGAGCGCCGCCGCGTCCGCTCGGCCGTGCGGGCCGGACGACTGGCGGCCGTCAACACGGTGCTCGGTCGTCCGCGCGGCGCCGCCGCCGACCTGGCGCGTCGCACGTTCGTGCGCGGCATGCTGGCTCCGCCGCTCGGGCGCGGCTTCGCGTGGGCCTACGCGATGGGCTTGGACGCCGGCCCCTGAGCCGCCCGCGAGCCCGCGAGACTGCAGAGGAGCCACGAGACTGAGGCATTGCACCACTGTTTCGAGGCGCCTATGCGGTCTCGAGGCGCTCAGCGGGGGCTCAGCGAGCTGGAGGGGCTGCGGCCGCCGACGCGGCTCAGGCGGCGAGCGCCCGACCCGTCGCCGCGAGCAGGACGCACAGCAGCAGCGACGCGAGCATGACGAGCTGGAACACGCGCCGCCCGGGGGGCCGCACCAGCGCGAGCACCAGACCGGCCGCGGCGATGGCGACCACGCCGACGAAGATGACGATGCTCAGCCACTCCGGTCCCGCCGGAGACGCGGGTCCGACCAGCACCGCCACCGCTCCCCCGACCAGCGCCAGCGCCGCGATCACCGCGGAGAGGCGACGACCGAGGCGATGCGGCAGGCCGCGCACACCGGTGCGGGCGTCGTCATCCAGATCGGGCAGGACGTTGGTCAGGTGGATCGCGATGCCCAGAGCGGCGCCGGCGATCCACGCCCACCCGGCGGCGGGCCGCGGCTCCGCGGCGGACAGCGTGACCAGCGAAGGCAGCAGCCCGAAGCTGACCATGAACGGCAGCACCGAGACCGGCGTGGACTTCAGCCCCGCGTTGTAGGACCACGCGGATGCCAGCGCCACCAGGTGCGCGAGCCCCATCGCCCAGCTCAGGGCGACGGACAGGCCCAGCGACAGCAGCACACAGACGGATGCCGCCGCCCACGCGACGCGCAGCGACACGTCCCCGCGCGCGAGCGGCTTGTCGGTACGCGCGATGAGACGGTCCCGACGCGCGTCGATGGCGTCGTTGGAGAGCCCGACCGAGAGCTGCCCGAGCAGGATCGCCGCGGTCAGCACCGCGATCCGCCAGGGGTCCAGGCCTGCGGCGACTCCGAGGGTGAGCGCCACTGCGGTCACGACGAGGCTGGGGCCCGGGTGCGTCGAGCGCCAGAGTGCCGCGATCACCGACGGTTTCGGGTCACCGGCGATTCGCATGCACCCGACCGTACCGCCGTCCGGGGCATCCCCGCGCAGGCCGGGCAGGCCGCTCCCCTGTCACGAACTGCGCGCCGGGCCGGCGTGTCGTGACAGGGGAGCGGAGGACCAGGAGCGCGGCTCAGTCCTCGAGAATCGCCGGGCACGCCGCTCCCCTGTCACGTTCTGCGCGCCGGGCCGGCGTGTCGTGACAGGGGAGCGGAGGACCAGGAGCGCGGCTCAGTCCTCGAGGATCGCTTCGACGACCTCGTCGTCATCCACGGTGGCCTCGGTGCCCTCGGCCGGGCCGGCACTGGTGAGCACCAGCGTCGATCCGTCGACCGCGACGTCCACGCGCACGACGTCGCCGTCGCGTACGCCGCCCGAGAGGATCGCCATCGCGAGGCGGTCCTGGATCTCGGACTGGATGAGCCGGCGCAGCGGTCGAGCGCCGAACACCGGGTCGTAGCCGCGCTCGGCGAGCCACGCTCGCGCGTCCGGTGTGACCGCAAGGGTCAGGCGCCGCTCGTGCAGCCGGCGCTGCAGCGCGTCCACGGTGAGCTCGACGATCTGCGCGAGATCATCCTCGGTCAGGGCCTGGAAGATCACGATGTCGTCCAGGCGGTTGATGAACTCGGGCTTGAACGCCTGGCGCACCAGCCCCTGCACGGCCTCGCGCTTCTGCTCGATCGACAGCGTCGGATCGATCAGGATCGGCGAACCCAGGTTCGAGGTCAGCACCAGGATGACGTTCTTGAAGTCCACGGTGCGACCCTGGCCGTCGGTCAGGCGGCCGTCGTCCATCACCTGCAGCAGCACGTCGAACACCTCGGGGTGCGCCTTCTCGACCTCGTCCAGCAGCACGACGCTGTAGGGACGGCGGCGCACGGCCTCGGTCAGCTGTCCGCCCTGCTCATAGCCGATGTATCCCGGGGGCGCACCGACCAGTCGCGACACGGAGTGCTTCTCGCCGTACTCGGACATGTCGATGCGGACCATGGCGTGCTCGTCGTCGAAGAGGAAGTCCGCCAGCGACTTGGCCAGCTCGGTCTTTCCGACACCGGTCGGTCCGAGGAACAGGAACGAGCCCGTCGGCCGGTCCGGGTCGCTGATGCCGGCGCGAGAGCGCCGCACGGCATCCGAGACCGCCTTGACGGCCTCCTTCTGACCGATCAGCCGCTTGCCGAGTTCGGCTTCCAGATGCACCAGCTTCTCGGTCTCGCCCTGCAGCAGCCGGCCGACCGGGATGCCGGTCCAGGCGGCGATCACCGAGGCGATGTCCTCTTCGGTGACCTGGTCGTTGACCATGCGGTCTCCGGCCGGCTCCTCGCGCTCGGCTTCCAGGAGCTGACGCTCCAGCGCCGGGATCTCCGCATACAGCAGCCGGGACGCCTTCTCGAGGTTGCCCTCGCGCTGTGCGCGGTCGGACTCCATCCGGGCTGCATCCAGCCGGGTCTTCAGGTCGCCGACGCGGTTGAGCGACGCACGCTCGCGCTCCCAGCGGGACTGCAGCTCGCGCAGGCGCTCCTCTTCGCTCTTGAGGTCCTCCCGCAGCTTGACCAGACGCTCCTTGGATGCCGCGTCCTTCTCCTTCTTCAACGCGAGCTCTTCGAGCTTGAGCCGGTCCACGTGACGGCGCAGCTCATCGATCTCCAGCGGCGCGGAGTCGATCTCCATACGCAGGCGTGACGCGGCTTCGTCGATCAGGTCGATGGCCTTGTCCGGCAGCTGACGGGACGGGATGTAGCGGCTGCTCAGCGATGCCGCCGCCACCAGCGCCGCGTCGGCGATGGCCACCTTGTGGTGGGCCTCGTAGCGCTCTTTGAGCCCGCGCAGGATCGCCACCGTGTCCTCGACCGAGGGCTCGCCGACATACACCTGCTGGAAGCGGCGTTCCAGCGCGGCATCCTTCTCGATGAACTCCCGGTACTCGTTGAGCGTGGTGGCGCCGATCATCCGCAGCTCACCGCGGGCGAGCATCGGCTTGAGCATGTTGGATGCCGCGACCGAGCCCTCGCCGCCGCCGGCGCCCATCAGCACATGCAGCTCGTCGATGAAGGTGATGACCTTGCCGTCGGATTCGGTGATCTCCTTCAGCACGCTCTTCAGGCGCTCCTCGAACTGACCGCGGTACATCGCCCCGGCGACCAGCGCCGAGATGTCCAGAGTGACCAGTTCTTTGTCCTTGAGGGACTCCGCGACGTCGCCGGCCACGATCCGCTGAGCGAGGCCCTCGACGACGGCGGTCTTGCCGACGCCGGGCTCGCCGATCAGGACCGGGTTGTTCTTGGTGCGGCGGGTGAGCACTTGGCTGACGCGCCGGATCTCGCTGTCGCGTCCGATGACCGGGTCGAGCTTGCCTTGACGGGCGCGGTCGGTCAGGTTGATCCCGAACTGCTCCAAGGGGCTCTGCTGCTCCTCCTGTCCGGGCTGCTGCGTGGCGTTCATCTATCTCCTGAGGTCTGGGGTCGGGCTCATTCAAACTTGAGCCGCGTTGACTCAAGTTTACCAGAGGGGCGCATGGGCGGCAATGCCCCTGCCCGCAGCGCGGTCGTGACCAGCCCTACCCAACCGGCGGGACGTTGACTAACGTCGGAGCGTCGGCGTCAACGAGGTCGCCGAAGGTCCGAGAGGAGAACCATGTCCTTCACGTCCCGCAGGACGGCTGCGGCGATCGCCGCCGCTGCCATGGTGGCAACGGTGGGTCTGGCATCACCAGCATTCGCCGTACCCGAGGCCGATACGGTCACAAAGATCACCCGCGCGGTGAAGATCAGCCAGGTGATGAACCACCTGAAGGAACTGCAGCGCATCGCCGATGACAACGGCGACCGCGCCGCCGGACGGCCAGGGTACGCGGCATCCGTGGATTACGTGGTGCGGGAGCTCGAACGCGCCGGCTACACCCCGGAGGTCCAGGAGTTCCCGTTCACCTACGCCGAGGAGAACTCCGCGCTCTCGCGCGTCGACCCCCCGACGACGTGGGTGGACGGCCAGGACTTCCTGCGCAACAACTTCGACTCCGGGAGCCCCGAGGGCACCGGGACCGGTCCGCTTGAACCGGTCGATCTGGTTCCGCCGTTCCCCGCGGACGGAACCAGCACCAGCGGGTGCGAGGCGGAGGACTTCGCCGACTTCGACGCCGGTTCGGTCGCGCTGGTCCAGCGCGGCACCTGCGACTTCTCGCTGAAGGCGCTGAATGCCCAGGCTGCCGGCGCTGTCGCGGTGATCGTCACCAACGACGGCCGCCCGGGGCTCGTGGGAATGATCGGAGACGCCACCGGCCTGACGATCCCGGCGATCTTCGTCGCGTCATCCGTGGGGCAGGACCTCGCCTCGACACCGGGCGCGGAGGTCACGGTGACCGTGGACTACTTCGCCGAGGAGCGGACCGCGTTCAACGTGATCGCCGAGACGCAGATCGGCGATGACAGCAACGTGGTCATGGCCGGCGCGCACCTGGACAGCGTGCAGAACGGCGCGGGCATCAACGACAACGGCACCGGCAGTGCAGCGCTGCTGGAGACGGCGATCCAGATGCAGCGCGTCAAGCCGACCAACACGGTGCGCTTCGCCTGGTGGGGAGCCGAGGAGGAGGGCCTGCTCGGCTCGGAGTACTACGTCAACAACCTCACGCCCGAGCAGCAGGATGAGATCGCCCTGTACCTGAACTTCGACATGATCGGCTCGCCGAACTTCTTCTACGGGATCTACGACGGCGACGACTCGAGCGGAACGGCGCCCGAGGGGTTCATCCCCGAGGGTTCCGCGGCGATCGAGGACGTGTTCGAGCAGTTCTACCAGTCGCAGGGACTGCCGTATCAGGACACCGACTTCTCGGGACGTTCGGACTACGGCCCGTTCATCAGCGCCGGCATCCCGGCCGGCGGACTGTTCACCGGTGCAGAGGAGATCAAGACCGCCGAGGAGGCCGCGCTGTACGGCGGGCTCCCGGATGTCGCGTACGACCCCTGCTACCACCAGCCGTGCGACAGCCTGACTGCGGACGGCGCGGACCAGGAGCTGTACAAGGCGCTGAACAAGTCGTACAAGCAGCGGCTCGCCGGCAACGTCAACCGGATCGCCCTGGACGTCAACTCCGACGCGATGGCGGCGGCCATCATCACGTTCGCGTTCGACACGTCGACGGTGACCGGGACGGTGGACACCTTCAGCGCGAAGTCGGCGGGGTCGGGCGTCGACCTGAACGCCCTCCGGGACCGCTTCACGCAGTAACGGGCACGGTGCGACCGAAGCGGCGGGGGCGGTGCGTCCCCCGCCGCTTCGGTGTGAGCGGCAGCGAAGCGCGCCGATCCGCCGGGCTATGCCGCCGGGACCGCTGTCGTCGCGCGCGCGGTGTCGTGCGCCTCGAGCGCGGAGCCGTTGGTCCCGATCCCGCAGCAGAACGTCGCCCGGTACGCGGTCGGGGTGGTGCCGAGCACGCGCGAGAAGTTCTGGCGCAGGACGGATGCCGATCCGAAACCGCACTCGTAGGCGATGCGGTCCAGGCCCAGGTCGGTCTGCTCGAGCAGCCGCTGGGCGTGGATGATCCGCTGCCGGCCGAGCCATGCCGCCGGCGTCGTGCCGTAGTCGGCCTTGAACCTGCGCGCGAACGTCCGCGGCGACATGTGCGCCTTCGCGGCGAGCTGATCGACGGTCAGCTCCATTCGCAGGTTCCCCAGCATCCAATCCGTGACCGGCGACAGCGAGAGGCTGGCCACCTGCGGAAGCGGCCGAGAGATGAACTGCGCCTGCCCGCCATCCCGCTGCGGCGGCACCACCATGCGTCGTGCGATCGTGTTGGTCATCTCGGCGCCGAGCTCCTGACGCAGCAGGTGCAGGCACGCATCCAGGCCCGCCGCGGTGCCGGCGCTGGTGATGATGCGGCCGTCCTGCACGTACAGCACGTCTGGATCCACGTCGATCGCCGGGTACATCCGGGTCATGGTGTCGGCGTACATCCAGTGCGTCGTGGCGCGGCGACCGTCCAGAACGCCGGCCTCGGCGAGGATGAACGATCCGCTGCAGACGCTGAGCAGCCAGGCTCCGCGTCTGGCGGCGTGCCGAACCACCTCGAGCACGCGCGCATCCGTCCGGCCCCACCATTCCTGGGGCGTGGGCGAGACGACCACGAGGTCGGCTTCGTACGCGAAGGACAGGTCGTTCTCGACGTTGATCGAGAAACCCAGCTTGGATTGCACGATCCCGGGCGCGGGGGCCACGATTCGGAAGTCGAAGTTCGGGATGCCGTCGTCGGTGCGGTCCAGACCGAACGCCTCGCACGCGACACCGAACTCAAAGGGCGCGAATCCGTCTTGGACGATGACGGCAACGGTCTTCATGGCGGCTCCTCGATGGGGTCGTGGCAGTAATCGTGCGCTGCATGGCCATCCTGCCACTCGTGGCGGGATTCGGTCAAGCGTAGCGTTCCTGCCATGTTGATGATCATTGCAGTTGCCGCCATTGCCGCCTACGCGATCGGTGCTTCGGTCCTCGCCCTGACCAAGGACGGCTACCACCGGGTGCCGACCGACTACACGCGCCTTCCTTGAGCGGTCCCCGTCCACCACAGGCCCATAACTCCTGCACTTCGCCACCATCGGCGATCGCGGAAGGCCGGATACCGGCTCGACCCGGCACCACTGCTCGCAGAGTGCAGGAGTCATGCGCCGCACACGGGCGGGTCCGCGCTGACGACCGCTGCCCCGGTCAGGCCCGAGCGCGCCGGTAGACCTCGACCATCGCCGCGGTGCGCGACGACTGCCGGAATCTGTCCCGCACAGAGCCGTCCGGAATCGGGCCGTGCCCGCTCGCGATCTGTGTGACCGCGGTGCGCAGGGTTGCCGCCAGCGCCGCGGATGAGGCATCCGGCACCGCCCAGAGGCCCGATCCCAGCTCGGCGGCGATATCCGGGTCGCTGACGACCGCGGGCGTGCCCAGCGCTGCGGCCTCGAACACCGTCATGCCCTGCGTCTCGAAGCCGATCGAGGTCTGCACGACCGCGTCGGCCGCGGCGATGCGGTGCAGGGTCTGGACGTACGGCAGCCGACCGGCGAACACGACGGATGCCGTGGGCGTGAGCCGCTGCACCAGCCTGCGCGCCGCACCCTCCTGCCCCCCGCCGCCGATGATCTCCACCTCCGCCTCGATCCCGGCCTCGGCAACGGCCTCCAGGAACGGCAGCAGACGCTTCTCGGGACTCATCCGCCCGAGCCAGACCAGACGCGGTCGCCCCGCGGCCCGCCGGGCCGGTTCGGAGGCGAGCGCGGCATCCAGCACGTCGTCGTCGATCCCGTTCCACACGACATCGACGCCGGGCACGGCCCCGAGGCCGGGAGTCACGCCGTGCTGCTCCAGCCGCCGCGCGAAATGCGATGACGGCGCCGTGACCGCCTGCGACCGCGCGGCGAAGCGGCGCAGATACGCCCAGCCGTCCCGCCCGGTGGTCGCTGCGGCGGTCCGGTCGGGGGCAGCCGCAGCGCCGCGCCCGACCGGCGCGAGTACGCGCCGCTGCCACGCGTTCAGGCTCCGCAGCACCACACCCGGGAACGGCGCGGTGGCCTCGATCCCGACGTCCACGCGGTTGTGCATGGTGTGCACCACCGGCAGTCCGTGCCGCGCCGCGAAGCGGTGGCCGATGAATGCGCCCCAGAAGTCACCCTGGACGTGCACCACGTCCACCGGCGGGCGACCGGACAGGGCGGCGTCGACGAACCGGTCCGTGCGGCGCCCGGGCCAGGACATCGAGTATTCGCGATCGACCGTGAGCGGGATCGAAGGGGTGTCGATGTAGGCGTCGTCCGCGATGCCGGCGCGGGGGCCGTGCATCCGCGGCGCCACGATGCTCACGGTGTGGCCGGCACGCTCCAGGAAGCGCCGCTGCAACCGCATCGAGACCTGCGCCCCGCCGAGGGATTCGACGTGCTGATCGCCGAACATCACGACGTGCATCGGCACCTATTCCGGAATCGGGTCGCCGCGGTACAGCGCCTCGAACGTGTCGAGTGTGCGGTTGATGTCGTGGATCACGACGCCGTCGAGCGAGGCCTGCTGCATGCGGAGGCGCTCCTCGGGAGCTGCGGTGAGCACGTCCGCGAGCCGCGCGGACATCTCCTGGACGTTGCCCGGCTCGAACAGGTACCCGTTCACGCCGTCGTGCACCAGGTGCGGCAGCGCCACGGCGTTGGCGGCCACGATCGGCAGACCGGAGGCCATCGCCTCCATGGTCGCGATCGACTGCAGTTCGGCGATCGAGGCGATCGCGAAGACGCTGGCGTGACTGTACAGCGCACGCAGCTCCTCCTCGGGGGCGTGCCCGTGGAAGCGGACGCGCGCGTCCAGGCCGAGGGAATGCGCGAGCTGCTCGAGGTTCTTGCGCTGATCCCCCTCTCCGACCAGGTCCACGTGCACGTCCAGCCCAGCATCCAGCTGTGCCGCTGCGCTGAGCAGGACGTCGATGTGCTTCTCGGTGGTGAGCCGGCCGACGAACAGGATGCGGTTGGCGTCGCGCGGGGTCAGGTCGGGGACGTAGTTGGAGCGATCGATGCCGCAACTGATCGGGATGACCCCGTGGATGTCGATGGTCGACTCCAGGAAATCCGCCGCCCGGCGAGTGGGTGTGGTCACCGCGCGGGTCATGCCGAAGGTGCGCTTCGCGTCCGCCCACGCGAGTTTGACCATCACGTCGTTCAAGGCCTTCGGCAGGGTGGTGTGATCCAGGACGTTCTCGGCCATCACGTGGTTGGTGGCGATGATGGGGATGCCGCGCTTGCGCGCCTCGCGGGACAGCCCGCGGCCGATCACGATGTGCGACTGGATGTGCACGACGTCGGGCTTGACCTCGTCCAGCACGCGTCGGGCGTGGCGCTTGGACATCCACGGCAGCACGAAGGTGAGCCAGTCGTGCGGATACCAGCGCCACGACGGCAGTCGGTGCACGGTCATCGGCTCGCCCTCGATGATCTCGGTCGAGGTTCCGCGCGTCCAGTGCGTGGCACTGGGCGCCATGACGTGCACCTCGTGCCCGCGCGAGACCAGGCCGGCGGCGAGGCGCTCGGCGAACCGCGCTGCGCCGTTGACGTGCGGAGCGAACGTGTCGGCGCCGATCAGGACCGCGAGGGGTCGCCGGGTGTCCGGCCCGTCGGCGCGGGGATCGTCGGGCGTCTCGGACGGGGTCACGGGATGCTGGTTGCCTATCTCTGCGCTGGGGGCGGGTCGCACAGGTCGGTGCGTGCGCGCTTCAACTCTAGCCGAGGGGTCTGTGGGAGGCCGGGAAGCACCGTGGCCGGGTCCGATGTCCGCCCGGGGTCCGCGCCGGCGCGGTGCAATCGGCGGCGGATGCGGTGCTCCCACCTCGTACCCTGGAGGCATGCCCCGACTTCAGGCTGATGCCGACCCGAACCGCTGGGTCGCCGTGACCGGTTCGCTGATGTTCGGCGGTCGCCGGCACCGCAAGGCCGCGATCGGCATGCTCCTCGATCAGGCCACGCGTGCGCTCGGCGCGTCCGGGACGCCGGCCGACGGCGGCAGTCCGCGCCGCCGGGGTGGCTTCGCGGCGTGGGCGATGAGCCAGGCCACCCCGTTCCTGATGCGCCGCGCGGCGGGCCGCGTGCTGGTGTGGGTGTGGAAGGCGGACCCAGAACTGCTGGTGGTGATGGCTCAGGTTCAGGAGGCCACCGCACAGCTGCGCGCCGCGCGCGCCTCGCTGCCGATGGAGTACGACGACACCGAGTCGTTCCGCGGCACGTACCTCGGCATGGGCGAGAAGCTGGTGATCCCGCTGCCCCCGGATCAGCGCACGCCGCCGTTCGCCACGTACACATGGGATACCGGCACCCACTTCGTGACCGTCACCGCGGTGTGCGGCGACCGCGAGCGGTTCGGCACGGTGATCGGCGCCGTCGACGATCTGGCGCGCACCCTGCGGATCGTGGATGACCTGGCGGTCGGCGAATCCCCGGAGGTCCTGCGGATCGAGCCCTGAGCCTTCCGCCCGGCCGGTACGCCGCGCTCCGCGGGGCGCTGCGGTTCAGCGCGGCGCCGTGCCGGCGGTGTCCCCGGAGAGCCAGCGCAGCCAGCGCGCGTCCGGGTCGACGTCCAGCACGAGCGCGCGCACGAGCAGGGTGAGCGGGATCGACAGGATCGCGCCGAGCGGGCCGATGATGAAGGTCCAGAAGATGACCGAGAAGAAGCTCAGCGTGAGGGTGAGATCCACCGCGTCGCTGACGAACTTCGGCTGCACCAGGACCTGCAGCACGACGTTGACCACGCTGTAGATCGCGATCACGACGAGCATCAGCGGCCAGCCGCCGACGACCAGGGCCAGCAGTGCGGGCGGGATCAGGCCGATGACGAAGCCGATGTTGGGGATGAAGTTGGTCACGAACGCGAGGATCGCCCACACCACCGGTGCCGGGACCCCGATCGCCCACAGCGCCAGTCCGTCGAGGACCGCGACCAGAGCCCCGAAGGTGGCGTTGACGACGTAGTAGCGGCGTACGCCGGAGTTGAAGAGCCGGATGCGATGGACCACGGGCGTCGCGGCGGTGCCGAAGGCCGCCTCGGCTCGGCTGTAGCGGGCCCCGTCGACGGCCATGAAGATCACATACGCCAGGACGAAGAACATCGCGGTGAGGATCCCTACCGCCGTTCCGCCCACGGATGTCACCGCCGACACGATGCTCGACGGCTCGAAGACGGATGCCGCGGCATCCGAGGCCTCATCGCTCAGGCCCACCGTTCCGAGCCAGTCGACGAAGCCGCCGGCCGCGTCGCGCAGCTGGTCGGTGTAGTCGCCGACGAGTCGGACGAACTGCGTGCCCGCGAAGAACAGCAGCACCCCGAGGACGGCCAGGATCAGGTAGGCCAGGCCGATCACGGCGGTCGTGGCCAGCCAGCGCGGCCAGCGGTGGCGCTCCAGCCCGTGCCGGACCGGGTGGCAGATGATCACGATGACGCCGGCCAGCACGAGCGGGCCGACCAGCTCGCGGGCGAAGAACAGGCCGGCGAGCGCGATCACCGCTGCGGCCAAGCCGAGCAGAAGCCGCAGGGAGGGCGCCATCGCGGGCGGGGGGACCCGGCCGGAATCGCTCATCGTGCGTCCGCGTTCTCGGCGGGCGGGCGTGGCAGGCGAGCGCTGATGTCGTCGATCTTGTGCGCCACATCGCGCAGCTGTCCACGGGTGGCCGGCTCGTCGGCGTCCCGGCCGATGGCCGCCCGCTCCAGCACCCAGGACGCCAGCGTCGCCGTCACCACACCCACCAGCGCGACGCCTCCGCACATCAGCAGCACCGCGATCGTGCGGCCCCACGGGGTGACCGGATAGAAGTCGCCGTAGCCGACGGTCGTGACGGTGACGAACGCCCACCAGATCGCATCGCCGAAGGTCTCGATGTTGGCGCCGGCCGCTCCGCGCTCCGCTTCGAGCTCGGCCAGGGCCGCGACCCAGATGAGCACGGCAGCCGCACCGGACCCGTAGATCGCGATGCGACTGCGCAGCGCGGTGCCCGCGGTCTGCTGCAGCATGTGGACGAGGGTGAGCGCCTTGAGCAGGCGCAGCGGCTTGAGGACCGGAAGGACGACGACCAGAAGGTCGAAGATGTGCCTGCGGAACCACGGACCGCGCGGGTGAGCCAGCCCCAGCCGCACGGTGTAGTCGACGGCGAAACTCACCCACGTCAGCAGGATGAACACGCGTGCGACCAGATAGGCGGTGCCCTGAAGGTCGGCGATCACCTGCCAGGAGTACACCACGATGAAGATCACCGAGGAGACCAGAAGCGGCCAGTAGGTCAGCTGCCGCCACCGCTCCTCGGTCATGCCCGAACTTTAGAACCGGCACCGGCGGGATGCCGGATCCCGCGCGGCGCGGCGGCGACCGCACTGCGCCCCCGCGTCACTCGTGCTCTGCCAGCCAGCCCCGGGACAGCCGCTTGGGCGCCTTCAGAAGCCACGAGTCGGTGATCACCTCGCGCAGGAAGTCCCGCGTGATGATGTCCAGGCGGACCAGGACGGCCGGGTAGCCGTCGAAATGCGGGATGGTGAAGAAGACATCGGGGTACGCGCCGAGCAGCGCCTCCTTGCCCTCCAGCCCGTCCGTGCGCACCCCCACGACGGCGCCCTCCGGCCAGGACCTGCCCAGCTCCGCCAGCGCGGCGAGGTCGGCTTTGCTGGGACCGCGTTCCCAGACGAACAGGCCGTCCGCGGTGCGCCAGCCCGCGCCGCCGCGATGGCCGTCCACCTTCTCGAACGTCTCCGGAAAGCCCAGCGCGATCGTGCGCACATCGGCCAGAGTGGGCATACCGACAGTGTGCTCGCTCCCGCCTCCGCCGCCAAGCCGCTCCGGAGCGCGCCGGACTCAGCCCTGGGTCTCGGCTGCGCCGACTCCGCCGCGCGCGCCCACCGCCTCTTCCGGCGTCCCGTCCGGCGCGTCCGGCGCGTCCGGCGCGTTCTCCAGTGCCAGGCGCGGTCGCCAGACCACGATGTCGGTCGCACGCCGCACCCGTCGGCCCTGACGCAGCGTGATCACCGACCCTGTGGCCCCGGCGGCGAAGACGCGCGCACCGGGGCGGTTCTCCAGTTCGGCGCGCATGCGAGCCTCGAGATCGTTGACCCGATGGTGCAGTTCGCGGACGCGATCTTCGAGCTCGATGATGCGGGCGATCGCCGGCAGGCTCATGCCGTCGGAGGAGAGACGGGCGACTTCGCGCAGCTGCTCCACATGCCGCGTGGAATAGCGGCGCGATCCGCCCCGCGTGCGGGCCGGAACCACCAGGCCGAGCCGGTCATACTGCCGCAGAGTCTGCGGGTGCATGCCGGCGAGTTCGGCGGCGACGGCGATCGCGAAGATCGGGGCGTCCTCATCGATCTCTCGGTCAGCCATCCCTCTCACCTCATCCCGTCTCTCACTGGATCTCGTTGCTCAGCCCCTGCGGGCTATCCGCGCGCCTTCGACATCAGGTCCGAGCGAGGGTTCTCTTTCGGCTCCAGATCGTGGAACCGCTGAAGCGCCTCGCGGGCCGCCTCGTCCAGATGCGACGGCACCGCGACCTGCACCTCGGCCAGGAGGTCTCCGGTGCCTTTCCCGGTCTGCACGCCGCGGCCTTTCACACGCAGCACCCGGCCCGATGGGGTGCCGGGCGCAACGCGCAGCTTCACGGGATCGCCGCCGAGGGTGGGCACCTCGATCGTCGCGCCGAGCGCAGCCTCGGTGAAGGTCACCGGCACGGTGACCCGGAGGTTGAGCCCCTCCCGGGTGAACACCGGGTGCGGTCGCACCGCCACCTGAACGACGATGTCACCGGACTCGCCGCCGTCCGGGGACGGACGCCCCCGCCCGCGCAGGCGAATCTTCTGGCCGTCCGCGACGCCGGCGGGGATCTTCACCTTGAACGGCTTGCCGTCCTCGCCCTGCAGCGTGATCGTCTCGCCGCGGGTCGCGGTGATGAAATCGATCGTCGTGCGGGCGGTCACGTCGGCGCCCCGGCGCGGGCCGCCGTACCCGCGGAATCCGCCCGAGGGCTGGCCGAACCGACCGGAGCCGAAACCGCCGCCCTGCTGCTGGTTGAACATGCTGAAGATGTCGTCGAAGTCCTCCGGCGCCGCCTGGCGGGCGCCACGGCC
The DNA here is from genome assembly GCF_024623505.1 of Microbacterium sp. zg.B48. NCBI lineage: Bacteria > Bacillati > Actinomycetota > Actinomycetes > Micrococcales > Microbacteriaceae > Microbacterium > Microbacterium sp. zg.B48. The sequence continues at coordinate 195,020 of NZ_JANJFE010000005.1, read as the reverse complement.
CTGCCCGAACATGCTGAAGACGTCCTCGAACCCGCCGGGCTGATCGCCCGCCGTGAAACGAGCCCCCGAGCCCATCGCCCGGATCTGGTCGTACTCCTTGCGCTGTTCCGGGTCGGAGAGCACCGAGTACGCCTCGCTGACCTCTTTGAACTTGGCCTCCGCCTTCGCGTCACCCTGATTGGAGTCGGGGTGGTACGTGCGCGCGAGCTTGCGGTAGGTCTTCTTCAGGTCGGCCTCGCTGACGCTCTTATCGACACCCAGGACCTTGTAGAAGTCCTTGTCGAACCAGTCTTGACTGGCCATCCAGTGATCCTCCTGCTTACTCGGCCGGCACCGCGACGACCACCTTCGCGGGCCGCAGTTCGACCGAACCCAGGCGGTAGCCGACTTCGACGACCTCGAGGATCGTCGGCTCGGTGGTCCCCGGTGTCGGCGCCTGGAAGATCGCCTCGTGCTGCTGCGGGTCGAAGGGTTCTCCGACGACGCCGTACGCGACGGCACCCAGCTTCTCGGCCAGCGCGCGCACCTTGTCGCCGATCGCCGCGAGGGGGCTGCCCTCGACCAGATCGCCGTGCTTGTCGGCGCGGTCGAAATCATCGAGCACCGGCAGGAGACCCTTCACGGCCTCGCCCCTGGCTCGTTCGATCTCGCGCTCGCGCTGGTCCTCGGTGCGCCGACGATAGTTGGCGTACTCGGCCTGCAGCCGCTTGAGGTCGACCATCAGGGGCGCATCCGGGTCGGCGGCACCGGCGTCCTCGGACGCGGCATCGACGGTCTGCGCGGCGTTCAGGATGTCCTCGACCGTCCAGCCCTCGTCGGATCCGCCCGGCTGCGAATCGGGGCCGGAGACCTGCGCCTCCGACCCCTCCTCGTCCGGTCGAACCTCGTCGGCAGGCTCGCGATCAGCGCTGTGCTCTTCGAAGTTCTTGTCCGTCATGGCTACTTCTTCTCTTCGTCCTCGTCGTCGACGACCTCGGCGTCGATCACATCCTCATCGGATGAGGCGGCCCCGTCCGCGGAGCCGGCGCCGGCCGAAGCATCGGCCCCGGCATCCGGAGCGGACTGCGAAGCCTGACCGGACGCGTAGATGGCCTCGCCCAGCTTGCCCTGGCTCTGGTTCAGCTTGTCGAACGCGGTCTTGACCGCGTCGTCGTCCTCGCCGGCCAGCGCGGCCTTGAGCGCGTCCACGTCGGCCTGCACCTCGGTCTTGACGTCGGTGGGCAGCTTGTCGTCGTTGTCCTTGATCAGCTTGTCGATCGAATACGACAGCGTCTCGGCCTGGTTGCGGACCTCGGCCGACTCACGGCGCTTCTTGTCCTCGGCCGCGTGCTCCTCGGCCTCGCGCACCATACGCTCGATGTCCTCCTTCGGCAGCGACGAGCCGCCGGTGATCGTCATCGACTGCTCCTTGCCGGTGCCCTTGTCCTTGGCGGACACGTGCACGATGCCGTTCGCGTCGATGTCGAACGTGACCTCGACCTGCGGGATGCCGCGCGGCGCGGGGGCGATTCCGGTGAGCTCGAACGTGCCCAGCGGCTTGTTGTCGCGGGTGAAGTCGCGCTCGCCCTGGAACACCTGGATCGCCACCGACGGCTGGTTGTCATCGGCCGTGGTGAAGGTCTCGCTGCGCTTGGTCGGAATCGCGGTGTTGCGCTCGATCAGCTTCGTCATGATGCCACCCTTGGTCTCGATGCCGAGGCTCAGCGGGGTGACGTCGATCAGCAGCACGTCCTTGCGCTCACCGCGCAGGACACCGGCCTGCAGTGCGGCGCCCACGGCGACGACCTCGTCCGGGTTGACGCCCTTGTTGGGCTCCTTGCCGGCCTCCTGCTTGACCAGTTCGGCGACGGCGGGCATGCGGGTGGATCCACCCACGAGCACGACGTGGTCGATGTCGGAAACCTTGATGCCGGCCTCGCGGATGACATCCTCGAACGGCTTCTTCGTGCGGTCCAGCAGGTCCTTGGTGAGGTCCTCGAACTTCGCGCGCGTGATCGTCTCGGACAGCGAGACCGGTCCGCTGTCGGTCAGGGACAGGTAGGGCAGGTTCACGGAGGTGGACATGGAGCTGGAGAGCTCCTTCTTGGCCTGCTCCGCGGCCTCCTTCAGACGCTGCAGCGCGATCTTGTCGTGGGAGACGTCCACACCGGTGGTGTCCTTGAACTGCTTGATGAAGTAGTCCACCAGACGCTGGTCCCAGTCGTCACCGCCGAGGCGGTTGTCACCGGCGGTGGAGCGCACCTGGATGGTCGAGAAGTCGTCGTCCTTGCCCACTTCCAGCAGGGACACGTCGAACGTTCCGCCACCGAGGTCGAAGACGAGGATGAGCTCGTCCTCCTTGCCCTTGTCCAGACCGTAGGCGAGGGCGGCCGCAGTCGGCTCGTTGATGATGCGCAGCACGTTCAGGCCGGCGATCTCACCGGCTTCCTTGGTCGCCTGGCGCTCGGCGTCGTTGAAGTACGCGGGCACAGTGATGACGGCATCCGTCACGGTGTCACCGAGATACTCCTCGGCGTCGCGCTTGAGCTTGCCCAGAATGCGCGCAGAGATCTCCTGCGGGGTCCACTTCTTGCCGTCGACGTCGAACTTCCAGTCGGTGCCCATGTGGCGCTTGACCGACGAGATGGTCCGCTCGACGTTCGTGACGGCCTGGCGCTTGGCGGTCTCGCCGACCAGCACCTCGCCGTCCTTGGTGAACGCGGTCACGGACGGGGTGGTACGGAAGCCTTCGGCGTTCGCGATGACCTTCGGCTCGCCGCCCTCGAGGACGGCCACGACAGAGTTCGTGGTTCCCAGGTCGATTCCAACAGCACGGGCCATGTGTTTCTCTCTCCTTGTTCAGGGGCGGACGAATCCGGACCCCGGGTGGTGTGAAGTCGTTGGCGGGCAACCCCGAACCGGAGACGTGAGCCTCGGCCTCGAAGGGGTTGAGCCGCGATGACTCAAGGTTACCGGAGGTCGCTCGAGCCTGTCAAATGAACTTGATAAGGAATGGCTCAACTTTGCGGTCGCCGGTGCACGCAGGCTGCGGCGTACGGCTCCGGCTGTCAGGATGGGCCCATGCCCCTGCCGTGGGAGTTCCGAGAGCCGATTCAGGGCGACCGGGTGAGTCTGGATCTGCTCCGCCCCCACGACTTCGACGCGCTGTACGCCATCCAGTCCGATCCCGAGGTCTGCCGCTACCTGCTCTACGAGCCGCGCTCGCCGGAGCGCGTGCGGGACGTCTTGGACCGGGATGCCGCGGCCACGCGCCTGGCCGCGCCGGACGATTACCTTCAGCCCGCGATCCGCAACAGCGCAGGGCAGCTGATCGGGACCATGTATCTCAGGCTCGCCAGCGTGCCGGATAAGGCCGGCGAGCTCGGCTGGCTCCTGGATCCTCGTTTCCAGGGGCGCGGCTACGCCCGAGAGGCCGCCGGACTGCTCCTGGACCTGTCGTTCGGCGAGCTCGGCCTGCACCGGGTCTTCGCCGAACTGGACCCTCGGAATGCGGCATCCGTCGCGCTGTGCGAACGGCTCGGGATGCGCCGTGAAGCGCACTTCCGCGAGCAGATGTGGTTCAAGGGCGAGTGGGCCGACACCGGCGTCTACGCGATCCTGGAGCAGGAGTGGTCCGCGCGGCGCGCCTGAGCGCCGCTAACCGGCCGTGGCGGAACCCGCGCGGCGCTTGGCCTCGATGCGTCGGGTGGTCTGGATGAACCGGCCGGAATCCGGGATGCGGGCAAGGAGCGGGCCGGCCACCATCGTGATCAGGACATAGGCCGTCGCGAGGGCGGCGAGGGACCGGTCTACGCCGGCCGCGACGGCCAGGGCCGCGATGACGATGGAGAATTCGCCGCGCGACATCAGCGCGAAGCCCGCGCGCCAGCGTCCGGCCTCACCGATGCCGGCGCGCCGCGCCGCGATGTAGCCGGTCAGGAGTTTGGTGCCCATCGTCACGATCGCGAGCAGGATCGCCGGCACGAGCATCGAGAGCAGCTCGCCGGGATCGGTGGAGAGGCCGACGAAGAGGAAGAACACCGCCGCGAAGAGGTCCCGCAGCGGTGTCAGCACGCGCTGCGCGTGCTTGGCGGCAGGCCCGGAGATCGCGATGCCGACCAGGAACGCTCCGACGGCGGCCGACACGTTGGCGCCCTCGGCGAGGCCCGCGACCAGCAGCGTCAGGCCGAACACCGACAGCAGCAGGACGTCGGCCTCCTTGGACCAGACGAGGCGAGACACGATCCTGCTGTGGCGCAGCGCGACGTACAGGATCAGCGCGACCGAGGCGAGGGCGACCACCACCGAGACGGTGCCGGCCAGCAGGCCGGTCCCGACCAGGAGCGCGGTCAGCACCGGAAGGTAGAACGCCATGGCCAGATCCTCGATGACCAGGATCGACAGCACGACGGGCGTCTCGCGGTTGGTGAGGCGGCCGAGGTCCTGCAGGACCTTGGCGACGACGCCGGACGAGGAGACCCAGGTGATGCCCGCCATCGCGACCGCGGCGACCGGGCCCCAGCCGAGCAGCAGCGCCAGCAGGGCCCCGGGAACCGCGTTCAGCGCCATGTCGATCAGGCCGGCGGCCTTCGATCCGTTCAGGCTGGAGACCAGTTCGCGTGCGGTGTATTCCAGTCCCAGCATGAGCAGCAGGAGGATGACGCCGATCTCGGCGCCGATCTCGATGAATTCCTCGCCCTGCGTGAAGGGGAAGAATCCACCCTCGCCGAATGCGAGACCGCCCAACAGGATCAGCGGGATCGGTGAGATCTCCAGGCGAGACGCCAGCCGGCTGAGCAGCCCGATCCCGAGGATGAGCGCGCCGATCTCGACGAGGACGAGCGCGCTGTGGGCCATCCGCTGCGATCAGGTGCCGCTGACGATGCGGACGAGGTGGTCGAGGCCATCACGCGTGCCGACGACGACGAGCAAGTCGCCGCTGCGCAGAACGTCGTCAGGCCCCGGAGCGGGCAGGATCTCGGTCGCCCGCACGATCGCGACGATCGAGCATCGGGTGCGGGTGCGGGCTCTGGTGTCCCCGAGCGGGCGAGCCACGAAGGGAGAGTCGGCGCGCACCGGGATCTGCTCGACGGCGAGGCCTTCGACCTGATGGCGCAAACCGGCCAGTTCGGTGAGCAGGACCGAGGCGCCGAGCACTTCGGACAGGGCGATCGCCTCGTCGTCGCTGAGGGTGATCGTCTCGCCGGCACGGTCGGGATCGTCCTCATCGGACAGCGCGATCTGACGGCCGCCGTCGCGGAGGTTCAGTACCGAGAGCCGGCGGCCCTCCTCGGTCACGATGTCGTGGCGGACACCGATTCCAGGCAGCTCGGCGCGTTCGACGTGGGCAGGCATGCGTACATAATGGCACCGTCCGCGGCACCGGCGTCGTCGCTTCCGCCAGGCGGTGCATGCCGGGGTAGCCTGAGCAGGCCGCAGAGACGCGGCCCGCGTGCACTGCCGCACCCGCCGTTCACCGAAGGGCCCTACCGTGACGGACATGAGCGATCCTGATCTTCGTGGGACGACGCCTGAGGGGCCGCAGTTCTCCGGCGTCACCCCGACCGATGCGCTGGCCACGGCGATGGCCGCGGAGGAGCGTCCATCCAGCACCCGCAAGCGCATCGTGCTGGCCTGGGGCCTGTGGGACTGGGGCTCGGCGGCGTTCAACGCGGTCGTGACCACCTTCGTCTTCACGGTGTACCTCACCAGTTCGGCCTTCGGACCGACGGGCACGGTGGAGGCGCTGCTGGGCTGGGCGCTGGCCGGCGCCGGGCTCGTGATAGCCGTGCTCGCACCGGTGACCGGGCAGCGCTCGGACACCTCGGGGCGCCGCAAGCTGTGGCTGGCGGTGAACACGTACATCGTCGTGGCCGCGACGGCGGCGATGTTCTTCGTGGAGCCCGACCCGTCCTTCCTCTGGCTCGGACTGCTGCTGGTCGCCGGCGGCAACGTGTTCTTCGAGTTCGCCGGCGTCAACTACAACGCGATGCTCTCGCAGGTGTCCACACCGCGCTCGATCGGCAAGGTCAGCGGCTTCGGCTGGGGAATGGGCTACATCGGCGGGATCGTCCTGCTGCTGATCGTCTACTTCGGCTTCATCGAGGGACTGTTCGGGGTGCCCGAAGGCGACGGGCTGCCGGTCCGGGCCGCGGTGCTGGTCTCGGCGGCCTGGTTCGGGCTGTTCGCGCTGCCGGTCCTGTTCGCCGTTCCCGAGTACCGCGGCGCAGGGGTCCGGCGGCAGCACGTCGGGTTCTTCGCCTCGTACGTGCGCCTGGGACACGACATCGCGAAGATGTGGCGGGAGTCGCGGCACACGGTGTGGTTCCTGCTGGCCAGCGCCGTCTTCCGCGACGGCCTGGCGGGCGTGTTCCTGTTCGGCGGCGTGCTCGCGGCATCCGTGTTCGGCTTCTCCCCCGGAGACGTGATCATCTTCGCCATCGCGGCCAACGTCGTCGCCGGCGTCTCGACCATCCTGGTGGGTGCCCTCGATGACCGGCTCGGGGCCAAGCCGGTGATCGTCGCCGCCCTGGTCGGGCTGATCATCTCCGGCCTGCTCGTGTTCTTCCTGCACGACGGCGGGCAGATCGTGTTCTGGACGGCGGGGCTCGCCCTGTGCCTGTTCGTCGGTCCGGCTCAGTCCGCCTCGCGGACGTTCCTGGCGCGGATCATCCCGCCGGGTCGTGAGGGCGAGGTGTTCGGCCTGTACGCGACGACCGGCCGCGCGGTCTCATTCCTGGCGCCGACCATGTTCGCCGTGTTCGTGTCGGTGTTCGGCGCCGCGTACTTCGGCATCCTGGGCATCGTGCTGGTCCTGGCAGTCGGGCTGCTGCTGCTGATCCCGGTGAAGGCCGTGCAGGAGCGGCTGAAGGACTGACGCCCCGGCAGGCTCAGGCCCGGCACGGGTCGTCGCGCCCCGGCGGCGAGGGTCGCTGCGCGGTCGGCGCGCTCACTTCGGCCAGGAGTCCGCGAGCTTCGTGAGCAGGCGGGCCAGTTCGGTACGCTCCTGCTCGCTGAACGAGGAGAGCGCCGAGTCGACGGCATTCCGACGCTCGCCGCGGAAGCCCCGGACGATCGCGAGCCCCTGATCGGTCAGGGCCACGCGCGTGCGACGAGCATCGTCCGGGTCTGCTTCCCGACGCACCAGCCCCATCTGCGCCGCCTGCTGCACCAGGCGCGAGGCGCGGGGCTGATCGACTCCCACCGCATCGGCGAGCTCGTTGACCGACAGCGGCCCGGCTGCCGCGGACAGCGCCTCGAGCAGCCTCAGTCGCGCGGGTCCGCCGATCCGCGGTCCGCCGCCCCACGGCGCTGGACCGCCCATGCCGCCGTGCGTGCCGTGCATGGCGTGCGGACCGCCGCGCATCCAGCCCCCGTCACGGCGATGGTCGCCGGGGTCGCCGTGATGTGCGCCGGGGCCGTGGCTCCCGTCCCACGGCGGTCGCGGCATCCGCCGCCCGCGCAGGCGGGCGAGCGCTGCCGCGATCGCGTCGGCGGGATCGGAGGGTGCGGATGTCATTCTTCGAATTTACATGTGACTTGACATGTTCCGCGACTGCATGTCACCCTACATGTACATGTTCTTCTACATGCAACATCGGTGGCCGCTCGTGCCGCCCCCTGGAAAAGGACTTCTGATGAACGACGAAGACACGAATGTCAACGACCCCTCCGATGAGGGAACCGCCGGCGCGCCGGGAGGCGTGCCCACCGACCGTCCGCTCGGGTACTGGCTGCGCACGGTCGACGACCTGATCAGCCGCAAGTTCGCCGCAGCTTTCGACGGGACCGGCGTCACCCGCCGTGAGTGGATGCTGCTCAACGCACTCTCGGGCGACCTCGACCTGCCTGCGTTCGCGGACCGCTTCGTCCGCAAGGGCAAGCGGCTGCGCCGGCTGGAGGATCGCGGCTGGATCGAACAGACCGGCGACGGCACCTGGGTGCTCACCGACCAAGGTCGGGCGGCCCGCGAGCGCCTCGGCGAGATCGTGGAGGGCGTCCGCTCGCGCGTGGCCGGCGCGGTCTCGCCCGAGGACTTCGCCACCACCCTGGCCTCGCTGGAGGCCATCGCCCGGGAGCTGGGATGGGATGAGGGCGCCCGGATGCCGCGGCGCGGGTTCGGCCGTGGGTTCGGACCCGGCTTCGCGGCGGATCACGACAGCACCGAGTCCGACCGCGGCTTCGGTCCTGGGTCCGGTCGTGGGTTCGGTTTCGGTCCTGGGTTCGGGTTCCGCGGTCACGGCCGCGGTCATCACCACGGCCACCACCACCGCGGCAACCACGGCTACGGCCACGGTCCAGATGAGCACGGCCACGGCCACGCGCACGAGCACGGCTACGGCCCCGCGCACGAGCACGGCCACGGCCCCGCGCACAAGCACGGCCACGGCCACGCCCACAGCCACGACCACGCGCACCGGTGCGGGGGCGGCCATCCCCACGAGAGCGAACACGCCTTCGAGCGCGGCTTTGCCGCCGGGTACGCGGCATCGCGCAATGCCGCTGCCTGACGCGCGGCCATCGGCGTCTCTTATCGCTCAGCCACCCCTCTCTCAACCCGTTGGGCTGCGCGACCGCCCCCGCGACCTCCTTCACGAGGCGACGGGTTCAGCCCGCAACCTCGTGCAGGAGGAACGCGGCAAGGAACCCGAGCGTCGCCCACAGACCGGTGAGCGTCCGCTGCTTTTCGAAGGCCTCGGGAATCATGGTGTTGCAGATCATCGCAAGCAGCCCTCCCGCGGCGATCGCGATGACGAATGCGATGAACGCGTCGGATGCGGGCTGGAACGCGAGGTAGCCCAGCAGCGTCGCGACGACCGTGATGAGCGCGATGCCACACCACAGCAGCGCGACTCTGCGTGCGCTGGAGCCGCCCCTCTTGAGAGCGGCGGTGGACCCGAGCCCTTCCGGGAAATTGCTGATCGCGACGGCGACGACGATCGGGATGCTGATGCCGCCGCCGTGCAGCACCGCCAGTCCCATGACGATCGATTCTGGGATGCCGTCGATCAGGGCGCCGATCGCGATCGCCGCGCCCGTCCCGCTCGCGAATCGCGCGGTGCTGCGCCGGTCCACGATGTTCGCCGGAGCGCCCGTCGCAGGCTGAGAGGGCCGAGACACGAGCCAGTCCGCCACGATATAGAGGAGCGCCCCGACCAGCAGCCCTCCCGCCGTCGGTCCGACCCCGCCGTCCGACACCGCTTGGTCGACGAGTTCAAATGCCACGGTCGCGATGAGCACGCCGGCGCCGAGCGCCAGGATGCCGGCCACGGCCCGCTGCGGGATGTCGACGAACCACGCGATCGCTGCGCCCAGCAGGAGTGTGGCGGCTGCGATGAGTCCGCTCAGCGCGGCCAACCAGACGCCGGTCATGGCCTCAACCTAAACCCAGCAGCGTGAGACCCGAGCAGGTCGTCCGTGCGGCGTCGTCCTCGCGGCGAGCATCGGCTCAGTGGCCGCGCGAACCCGCATCGCTCGAGCCCACGTCGGTGCGGTGGAAGTTCTGGAACGAGCGGGATGCCGTCGGCCCACGCTGTCCTTGATACCGATTGCCATAGGGGCCGGAGCCGTACGGATTCTCGGTGGGCGAGGACAGGCGGAAGAAGCACAGCTGCCCGATCTTCATCCCAGGCCACAGCTTGATCGGCAGGGTCGCGACGTTCGAGAGTTCCAGTGTGACGTGGCCCGAGAAGCCGGGATCGATGAATCCCGCGGTGGAGTGGGTGAGCAGCCCGAGCCGCCCGAGCGAGGACTTCCCCTCCAACCGCGCGGCGATGTCGTCGGGCAGCGCGACCAGCTCGAAGGTGCTGCCCAGGACGAACTCGCCCGGGTGCAGGATGAACGGCTCCTCCGGCGCGGTCTCGATCAGGTGCGTCAGCTCGGGCTGATCCTCGGCCGGGTCGATGAACGGGTACTTGTGGTTGTCGAAGAGCCGGAAGTAGCGATCGAGCCGCACGTCCACGCTCGACGGCTGCACCATCCCCGGTTCCCAGGGCTCGAGCCCGATCCGGCCGGCGTCGATTTCGAGGCGGATGTCGCGGTCTGAGAGCAGCACGCCGCAAGCCTAGCGGCGCCGTGGTGGACCACAATTCCTGCCATCCGGACGCGGAACGCGCAGCGGGCCCCGTCATCACGCCGAGCCCCGGACAGTGCCTATCCGAAGTGCAGGAATCATGCGCCGCGTGGGTCCTCGCGGACGTCTCTGTTATCCTGTCCAGGCGCCGAAAGGTCGTCCGGGGATGTAGTTCAATGGCAGAACTTCAGCTTCCCAAGCTGATAGCGCGGGTTCGATTCCCGTCATCCCCTCCACGAGACCCCCCGTTTTCCGGGGGTTTTCGCTTTGGCGGCGCCACAGCACACCACGTGGCGCCACAGCTATGTGTACAGCGATGTGTACACCGATCAGGGATCGCCTTGGGGCATGCCCAAGGCTCGCGAGCATGGTCAGGGCGCCCTTATTGGGTGGAGTCGCGTTAGATGTGGCGCGCTGTCATCGACGTCGGCTTCGACCTCAAAGAGACAGAAGGCGGTCGAGAACTTGTCTACGTGGTTCGACTCACTGTAGCCACAGATAATTCAGGTTGGGCAGGCCGCCCAAAGCCAACCATTTGATTGTTGGTCGTCTGCTCGTCGCCAGACCACACGGGACGTCCGCTTCAGCGGTCTCGCTGACGAAGCGTCTGGCGCGTCGGTAACGCCCGACGCGCAGCCGCGTCAGACCTTCGCGGGCTCTTGCACGCGGAACCGGTCGAGAATCTCAGCGATAGTACCTCTCGAGCCGACGTTGCCCGGGACCACGACGTATTCGAGGGATCGACCGGTACTGTCTTCAAGTTGCCAGACCGAAACGCCAGGGCGAATCTGTCCCTGGACAAGGGCCTGAGTGGCTCCGATACCTGCGCGTGCCACCTCCGCCGACGTGATTCCGCCTTTCGAGACCACAAGGTCGACATCGGCGACAAGTCGCGCCACACAGGCTGTGAGCGCTTCCATCACGCGTTGGCCGTGTTGCAACGTCCCGTGATCCTCGCTTCGCGTTCGCTCGGAGGAGATGATTACGAGAGGAGACTCCGCCAGTACGGCCTTGGCGGCCTCCGCCAGTGCGGTCCCGGCCGCACTCGGGTCCGCGAGCGCGTGAGAGGTGGTGAGCACGAGTGAGCGCCCCCATCGTTCTTCGACCGCGTGCAACTGCTCCCCGGCTGCCGCAGTATGCGATCCGCAGACGAGGAGCGTCGCGCGTGGCGACCGTTCGGGCGGCAGATACGGAGCGTCGCTGACGACGCTAGCGAGGGCTGCCGCGAGAGGGGCGCCGCACCTCACGACGATCTTCCGACCCGCGGCGCCCGCTCGCCGGATGGCGTCAGCGATCGCATCGATGTCTGAGCCGGTTGCCACGTCCGGTAGCACGACCGCTCCGGCTGGCACACGGCAGAGGGTGCGAAACAGCTCGTCCGACCGCACGGAGGCGAGAGAGACCGGAACGGGCGTTCGGGGAGACTTCTCTCGCACGTAGTCCGCTAAGGTTTGCCCACCGAAAGGAAAGACCGGGTCGCGGGCGAATTCAGTCTTGTGAGCGGGTACGTCGACCTCGTCGATTGCGACAAAGTGCACGTTGTTGAGGGTGCGCCGCCCACCTTCGGGAAATGCGGGTACAAAGACGAGTACGGAGTCGTCGTCCATGAATTGATCGGACTCCGCAAAGACGTGCCCTCTCAGCGTGGAATCACCCCGGAGGACGAACTGGATATCAACGCCGAGCTGCGCCGCCGCGTCGAGCGCGTTTGCACGCACCTCATTGACGAGTGATATTGCAGAGTCTTCTTCAATGGAACGAGTGTTGGTCAGGATGTAGACGCTTACGCTGTCGCGAAGCGCTTCCCGGATGGCGTCTGTTTCCCAAGAGAAAAGTACGCGTACCCCGGAGGCACTCTGCGTGCCAGTGGGGTCGTCGTCAAGCACGATCGTGCGAACTGCCTGCTCGGCCGGGGAGGTAGTGGTCATCTTCAGTGCAGGTCTTTCTCGTGGCCATATGGGACATCGGAGACGGTGGCGCGGTCGTTCAACGCGCGGGCGCGCACGCTCCCAATGTGTTCAGTCATTGCCTCATAGGACTTGTCTGCGTCGCCGCTGACGATCGCTTCGAGGATCATGGCGTGTTCGGCGACGGCGTGATTGACATCGGATCTGCCGACAGCGCCGAACAATCGGAAGCGTTGCACGTGGGCTTCGAGAGACTTGTACGCGCGGAAGAGAAAAGGGTTGTTCGCCTGCTGGGCGATGAGGTCATGGAACTCCTCGTCGGCCTTGCGGTATAAACCGTACCGTCCCGCCTCACGCTCGAGCAGTCTCATGCGCGACAGGTTGTCCCGAAGCGCCGCGAGGAATGGCGCGGTCGCATTCGAGCAGGCGAGCCGAGCTCCGGGAGCCTCGACAATGGCGCGGGCGTCCATGAGCTGGAGCAACTGGTCCATCGTAAAGAGAGGTGCAGCGCGATATCCACGGAGTGCCTCCCGCTCAACAAGACCGGTTGCCTCGAGTCGCGCTAGCGCCTCACGAATTGGCGTCGGGGAGACCCCCAGATCCCGGGACAGCGATTCGATATTCATCGCCGATCCTGCCTGAATTTCACCCTCAATGAGCTGGTCCAGCAATATTTCGTAGATGCTGTCCGCCAGGGACTGGCGGGAAGGTAGCCTGACCCGTGCAGTGTCGTTCGGGGGAATCATGGTCGAAAGTCCATCGTTTTCAGGGGGCAAGGGAGCGCGTCCTGCGGCCGACACGCCGTTCGGCCGCAGGACGTGAACAACGGCCTAACTCTCGTCTTCGAGCTTCCCGGACTCAAGATTCCGGTCGACGACGTCGGCGATTCGCGCCAGGAACTGATCCTTGTCTGAGACGACGTTGCCATAGAAGTCATCCACGTTCTCCGAAGTTACCGGCGCCATCGTGTACGTGTACAGCTTGTCCAGAGTTTCGCCCTCGACGACGTGGTAGAGCGCCGCAAGACCTGCCGCGAACTCGGTTCGCGCGTGCTGCATCTGCGAGCCGATGAATCGGCCATCCTTGATCGCGTTGAGCCCGTCCTCTGTAGCGTCCACGCCGACAACCGCGACTGTCTTGCCGCTTTCGGTAGCTGCTTGGACCGCTCCTAGGCCGATCTCGTCGCCGCAAGCGATGACGCCATCAATCTGAGGGATCGCCGTCATCCAGTTCTTCACCTTTTCGGTTGCCTCGGCGATGTTCGGAGCGCCGTCCTTCGCGACCACTTCGACCTCCGGGTAGTCGGCGAGGACTTCCTCCATGCCCTGCGTGCGCTGGATCTCATAGGAGGCGCCCAGCAAACACTGGAGAATCGCCACCTTGCCCTCTCCTCCGAGGTGATCCATCATCATCTGAGCAGCCTGGCGGCCCGCCGCCACGTTGTCGGGCAGAACCGCGACATCGACCGACGAATCATCTTGAACGGTCGCGTTGACGAAGCCGATCTTAATACCGGCTTCCTTCGCAGCCGCAAGCTGCGGCGCCAGAGAGTCGAACTGCACCGGGGCGACGAGGATGCCGTCGACACCGGCGTTGATGTACTGGTCGATCTGATTTGCTTGGGTCGCGACATCGCCATCGGCCGAGTTCCACAGCAGTTCAATGTCGCGCGCCTCGGCGTACGCCTCGATTCCTTCTCTGCCCTGCGCCGCGAAGTTGTCCTGACCGTATACTGTGACGCCGATGCGCACGCGCTCTCCGGAGCCGTCCGAAGTGGCACCTGTGTCGCCCGACGCACAGCCAGCTATGCCGAGCACGAGTGCGGCGGTGCCAATGACGGCGTATGCCCGAGGTTTGAACGTTGCCATGTGACCCTCTATTCCTGTGTGTGTGTTGGTGTGGATGGGGAGGTGTTGCTAACGATTGAGTTTTCGCGTGACGAACACGTCGATACCGACTGCAGCGGCGATGAGTACGCCCTTTATGACGTCTTGCCAGTACGACGGGATCAACATGATGTCCAAGCCGTTGTTCAGGGTCTGGATTAGGAGGAGTCCCACGGCAGTTCCCCAAACCGTCCCCCGACCACCGAAGAGACTTGCTCCGCCGATAACGACGGCAGCGATCGCGTCCAGCTCGTAGCCGGCGCCTAAGCTCGGCGCGGCATTAACGACACGGGAAGAGAGCAGTACCCCGGAGATGCCCGCGAGAAGCCCGCAGATGGCGTAGACCTCAAAACGCACCCGCTTGACCTTGATGCCAGCAATCTCGGCGGCGACCGAGTTGCCGCCGACTGCATAGATGCGTGTGCCAAAGGCAAACTTGTGGAGCATCAGTCCGATGACGATCAGCCCGAGGAACATGAGCCACACTGGTACCGGCAGTCCGGCGATTCGTGTATTCGCCAAGTCCCCGTATGCCGGAGGGATACCAAGAATTGGCGCGCCCTTTCCGACCGCATAGGCCAGCCCGCTCGCCGCAGTGAGCGTGGATAGAGTCGCAACGAATGGGGCGATACCGAGCACCGACACAAGGAACCCGTTGACGACGCCGACGGCCAGTCCCGCTGCAACGCCTATTAAGAATCCAAGCCAAATGTTCTCGGGGTCCTTGACCGCGAACCACGCAGAGGACATCGCGCTGAGGGCGATCACCGATCCCACGGAGAGGTCAATGCCTCCGGTGAGGATGACCAGCGTCTGGCCCAGCGCGATGAGAGCGAACGGCGCGGCAGCGATGAGTATGGACTGCAAGTTCTGCGGGGACGCGAACCGCGGTGACGCGATCGTGAACACCACTACAGCGAGGAGCATCACTCCGACCATCGAGTTCCGGATCAGGAACGTGCCGCCTCCCGACCTCCAGAACGCGCCGGGCGCTCTGGAGGCGTCAGGTATGACTGTCGTGTCAACTCGCATAGTTGTTCTCCTGATCAGGGTCGGCGATGCCGGCCGCGTGACGGAACACGAGTTCCTGCAGCCGCTCGGCGTTGGGGTGATCGGTCTGATTGAGTTCAGCCACGATCTCGCCCTCACGCATGACTGCGATGCGATGCGAGAGACCGATCAGTTCGGCCATGTCGGACGACGCCATCAACACGGCAATGCCTCGCTCACGGGCAAGATTGGCGATCAGTTGGTATATCTCGCCGCGTGCGCCGACGTCCACGCCCCGGGTAGGTTCGTCGAGAAGAAGCACTCGTACATCTCCGGTCAACCACCGTCCAATGACAACCTTTTGCTGGTTACCGCCAGAGAGGTGACCCACCTCTTGCCTCAGGCTCGTGCGCTTCAACCGAACGGCATCCATCGTCTCCGCCACCTGCTGGCTAGCCGACCGTTTTGAAAGCCAACCGAACGTGGTAAAACGACGCAGGCGAGGAAGGATCCCGTTGAGCAGAATGCTCATCGACAAAACCGCACCACCGACTTTGCGATCCTCTGGCACCAGTGCCATGCCAGCGCGAATCGCGCCTTGGGGGTCACGTGGTCGAACTAATCTGCCGTCGAGAAGCACGGTTCCCCCGTGTGGGCGGCGTGCTCCGAATACCGTCTCGATGAGCTCGGTGCGACCAGCGCCAAGCAGACCCGCAAGCGCGACGATCTCGCCCGCGCGAACGTCAAGCGACACACTCGGGCCACCGCTTTTGACCCTGATCCCTCGGAGCGAGAGCATCGGTTCAGTCCCCGTGGGTGCTTGCAGTTCGGGATACAAGTCACCCAGCTCGCGACCGATCATCGCGGTAACAATTTGCCCATCCGAAATGCGCTCGGCGAGTTCGTCGGCGATCAGAACACCATCGCGAAGAACGACCACCCGGGTTGCGATCGCCCTAATTTCTGACATCTTGTGCGTCGTGAAAAGTATGGCGACGCCCTGACTGCGCAGGTCCGTGATGATGCGGTAGAGCTGGTCGACTTCGTGTTGCGTAATGGCCGACGTGGGCTCGTCGAGGAGGATGACTCTCGCCCCTGTCGACGTGCACTTCACAACCTCGATCAGCTGCTGCGTGGCAGTGCTGAGCATGCGCATGGTAGTACGCGGATCGACATCCAGCTCGAACGAGCGGAGTAGCTGACTCGACTCCTGGATCATGATCTTTCGGTCCAGCGCGCCCCACGCCGTACGACGTTCCCGCCCTAAGAAGATGTTTGCGTAAACGGGCAGGTCCAGGACAGGCGCGAGTTCTTGCGGCACAATTGCAATGCCATGTCGTCGCGACTCGCGCACGAGGCCAAGCGCCAGTGGCTCACCCTTGACCGTGATACCACCGGTATCCGGGTCAACGAGCCCGGCGATGATCTTCATGAGAGTGGACTTGCCAGCGCCGTTCTCCCCGGCGAGTGCGATCACTTCGCCAGGCGAGATGCCGAGATCAACTCCCCGCAAGACGGCATTGTCGCCGTAGCTCTTTGCGATGTTGCGGAGCGCGATGAGCGGCGACACTGCGTCGCTGACGCCCGTTGCCACATCTCCCGAACCCATAAGCATCTCCAGACCACGATTGGCATTTCCTGGAGACTATAGGATCTAGGAAATACCGCAAAGTTTGTGATCCGGTTGCGGACAAGCGAAGGAGGCAGCAATGCACTTCCTGGAGATTCACGAGGTCGCTGCGCGCATTCAGCGCGGCGAGCTGAGCTCACGTGAAGTCACGGAGGCGATCCTGGCCCGAGTTGAGGCGCATGACTCGCACCTGTCGAGTTATAGTCAGCGCTTCGGCGAGGAGGCGCGCCGTGAGGCGGCGGGGCGCGACGCTGCGCGCCTGGCTGGCGAGGAGTGCGGACCGCTGCACGGGGTCCCAATTGCAGTCAAGGACCTCTTCGCCGTTGCCGGAACCGCGACGACGGCCGGCACACGTGCACTTGCCGAAAACTTCGCAGACTCGGACTCGACCGCTGTCGCGAGGTTACGTGGTGCGGGCGCTGTGATCATCGGGAAACTAAAGATGTCCGAGGGTGCGTTCGCCGCCCATCACCCGGACATCAGCACGCCGCTCAACCCGTGGGGGGACCAGCTTTGGCTCGGCGCATCATCGAGCGGGAGCGCTGCTGCCACCGCCGCAGGCTTGTGCTTCGGCTCGCTAGGGTCGGACACCGGCGGATCGATTCGGTTTCCATCGGCCGCTGCGGGGCTCAGCGGACTCAAACCCACCTGGGGTCGGGTGTCGCGGGCCGGCATGGTGGAATTCGCTGGCACTTTGGACTGCCCGGGACCAATCGCCCGAAGCGTGCGCGACTGCGCCATCCTCTACGACGTCATTGCAGGCGCGGACGATCATGACCCGATTACATTGGGGCGACGCGAGCCGCAGTCGTTGCGCACCGCTTGCAACCACGCAGAGCAGTCAGCCTACGGCCGGCGAATCGGGATTGACCCGTCGTTTCTAGCTGTCTGTGACGACGACACGCGTTCCTCGGTGCTCGCCGCGGCAACCGCATTCGAAGCGCTCGGTGCCATCATCGTCGAAGTCGCCCTACCTTCCGTCCACCAGATGGTCGACGACTGGACTCCCGCATGCGCTGCCGAGGCGGCTGCCGTACATGCCGGATGGTACGACCGCTCGCCGCAGGCGTACGGCGCACAACTGGCAGAACTTGTCGAGCAGGGGCTAGCGATGTCTGCAGGCACCTACCGGGAGATCCTGCGCCGACGCGAACGCTTCGCGGGGCGAATGCGGGCGGTGCTTTCCACCGTGGATGCAGTGCTCCTCCAGGTGACCGGAACCGCGGCACCAAGCGCGAGGTACTTGGAAGCGATCGGCGTTGGACCGGAGTGGCGGGACAAGATCATGATGGCGACTTGCCCAATCAACGCAGCGGGTCTTCCGGCGATGACCATTCCGGGCGGAGCGACTGCGTCTGGCGCCCCGATCGGCTTCCAGCTAGTCGGACGCCCCGACGGAGAGGCCGCGATCGTCGGCCTTGCGCACGCTTTCCAAACCCGCACCGGGCACCACACCCGTCGTCCTCCGGCGTTCAGCTAGCGAAACCAGCAACCACGAGAAAAGGAAGTACTGATGAGTAATCTCCCCGACAGCCGCACCGCGATCGTTACCGGCGCCGCTTCACAACGCGGAATTGGCAGAAGGGTCGCAGAGCGACTCGCAGGTCTCGGATGGAACCTCGCCATCATCGACCTGGACGGCGGAGCGGCCGCTGACACGGCGAGCGCTCTTGCAGAGCGATTTGGAGTCTGTGCAGCCGGATGGGGCGCCGACGTCACGGACCAGGCAGCAGTAGTGAAGGCAATCGATGATGCGGAGAAGTCGTTGCCACCCATCGTCGGCCTCGCCAATCTAGCTGGCATTTCGTCCCCCACGCCATATCTTGATCTGACGCTTGAAGAATGGCGCCGACAAATTGACGTGAACTTGACAGGTGTGCATATCGTCACCCAGCGGGCAGCGCGTTCGATGGTGTCGCATGGCGTCGGCCGCATCGTCAGCATTTCCTCGATCTCGGCCCAACGCGGGGGCGGGACCTTCAGCAAAACCCCCTACTCGGCCGCGAAGTCTGGGCTAATAGGGTTCACCCGGTCTATCGCACGTGAGCTCGGCCATTTCGGAATAACAGCGAACACCATATCCCCTGGACCAATCGACACTGACATCATGGGCGGGCAGTTGACTGAAGAACGCAAGCAGTCGTTCATCTCCGAGCAGATCATTAAGCGCGTGGGCACGCCCACCGATGTCGCCGAAGCAACGTCCTTCCTAATGTCAGACGGTGCTGGCTTCATCACCGGCCAGAACCTCAACGTCAACGGCGGCCAGTACATGAGTTGAGGCAGCCCAAATTGCACATTTTTCGGAGCCAACCTGGTTCTACGGTGGGTCTCTTCGGCGGTCTGCGCGCGAGCGCTTGAGACGCCGAAACCGGCAGAAACTTGCGGGTTTCCGAGGATCTCGGACGTGATTCGGTGTCACCCAAACTTTACCCGTGAGCTGAATCGGCGAGAGCAATAGCCTCTGACCAGGACGTTCAGGCCGCGGGCGAGGGAACTCCCCACCACCGCGTCGGCACGACGCGACGATTTGATGCTCCGTCATCGCGTCGTGCGCTTGATTCTCAAGTGACGAGGTCCGGCGACGCAACAGCAGGAAGAGTGCGGCGCGCACGTGCGCTCGAAGTCGAGCAACTCCGGTGTTGCTTGCGTTCGCGGAGTTCCCGTACCCGCACTGGCGGCAGATATGGTCCACGAATCCGCTTGAGCGGGTGAACAAGGAGATCAAACGCCGTGCCAACGTGGTCGGCACGTTCCTCAACCCGGCCGCGGTGTTCCGCCTGGCCGGGCACGTCCTGATCGAGCAGCACGACGAATGGGACGGCACGACCGCCGCTACTTCTGCCAGCACTCCATGGCCCTGCTCCTGGCCTAACACGAGGAGGTGGCGATCCCGGAATTGACCGCGACATAATCACGGAAGCTGACTCGCACAGTGTTGAGAAACTCCCCCACTCAGCGGGACGTCACCGATAGCGCGGGTTCGATTCCCGTCATCCCCTCCACGAGACCCCCGGTTTTCCGGGGGTTTTCGCTGTGGCTGCGCCACGCAAAGCGAAAAGCCGACAGAGCCGCAGGGCCTAGCTGCGCGCCTGCGTGGGCGACCACGTCAGCCAGCGTGCGGCGTTCACCGTCGTGATCGTCTCCACTGCGGGGGTGCCGACCCGCTCCCGGAGGCGAGGGACGAAAGCCCGGCCGAGGTACTCGAGCCCGGGCACACCGCCGTAGGCCCGGTAGCGGCTGGAGCGCGCGACATCGGCGCCCAGGAGGATCCGATCGCCTGCGCCGGCCGCCACGAGCGCTTCGAGCGCGCCCAGCAGCACCGAGTCCGGCCATTCCTTGTACCGGCCGGCTCCGTCGTAGCCGACGTACGCGCCCCGGGCGGCGATGGCGCTGTGCAGCCCCGCGTCGGGCGTGCGGTCCGCGTGGGCGATCACCACCCGCTCCGCCGGCACGCCGGCAGCCTCCAGCAGGTCGAGCGCCAGATCGACTGCGGTGCAGTACTCGGTGTGCACCATCACCGGAGCACCCGTCGCGCGGTGGGCGATCCCGACGGCCGCGATGGCTTCGCGCTCCGCGGCGGTGATCGTCCAGTAGTCGATTCCCGCCTTCAGCACGCCGGCCCGCACATCGCTGCGCGCCACCGTCCCCGCGCCGGGAGCGAGCGCACGGTCATCGATCGGCATGCCTTCGACCAGATCCGCCGTGAACAGCTCGCCCATCCGCTCGGCGCCCAGTTCGAGGATCCAGTCCTGATCGGAGTAGTGCGCGTCTCGGTGACGTCCGGTCGTCGCAACGATGGAAACGGCAGCTTCTGCCGAGACGCGCCGCAGACCGAGAGGCTTGCGCCCCAGCCCGAGGGGCGTGGCGTCCACGACGGCCGGGAAGCCGGAGGCGACCAGCTGACGGGCCTCCTGGATGCCGGCATCCTCGTCGCAGAGCTCATCCCCCGGCAGCAGCGGACTGACCTGAAAGAAGTGCTCGTGGTAGTTCACCGGTCCCAGAGCGTCGGGCCGGACGTCGCCGCGGACCGTGCGGACGAACGGGTCGCTCACCGCACCGAATTCGCCCGGAGGGCGAGTCGGTGGAACAGCTCCGGAGTCATCTCGACGTCGAAGACCTCCGCGATCACCTGCGTCCAGCCGTGCAGGAAGTACACCCAGCCGTCCTCGACGGTCAGAGCGCGCTCCTCCTGCCGTCGCCGTGCCTGATGGAGGAACTCCAAGGAGCCTCGATAGTTGAACTCCCAGACGTACGCCCCCGAGGGGTATCGCACATCGTCACCCAGTGGGGATCCGGGGCGGTCCTTGCCCATGCCGGTGGCATTGGCGATCACCACGCCCTCGCCCGCGGCCTCGACGATGCGATCGGCCGAGCCGACGACGTCGTCGGAGTCCAGCAGGGCGTAGCGGAACAGACTCAGGTCCAGCCCGCCGCGCTCGTGCACTCCGCGGAGGTGATCCAGGGCCGCCTGACGACGAGCGGTGATCGTGACCGACGCGGGCCGGTCTTCACGGTGGGCGAGGTACCACGAGAGCGCCGTGCCGGATCCGCCCGCGCCCAGGCAGACCACCCCGGCCCCGGTGCGCGCGAAGTGATCGTCCGGGAGGAAGGCCTCGAGGGCGGCGCCGGCGGTGATGGGGTCCTTCGCGGAGGCGCCGAGCACCCCTTCGCGTTTGTAGATCGAGGAGATCTCGCCGCAGGCCAGAGCGAACGGGTCGATGGCGTCGAACATGTCGCTCGCCGCCTCGTAGATGCGGAACTTGTGGGTGGTCACCAGCGCACCGGCCTGGCCGGCGTCGTCGCGGATCCTCGCCACGACGTCGCGGTAATCCGAGTCGGCCGCGCCCAGAGGGATGTCGAAGCCACGTAGATCGCCGCTGGCCAGACCGAGCTCTTCGGCCCAGAGCGGGAACACCCGGTTGATGGACGAGTGCGCGGTGTCCACACCGACGAATCCCATGCGCCCGCCGATCATGCGGACACCGACTCCCGGGATGCGCGCAGCGCGGCTGCGAACTCGACGGCGCGGCGGGTGATCCCGGCGAACGAGTCCGCTGCGAAGTCCGCGTTCGAGACCAGCTCTCCGCCCACTCCGACGGCGAGGGCGCCTGCGGTGAACCAGTCATGCAGGTTGGCGACGCTGACACCGCCGGTGGGCATCAGCGGCACGTCCGGAAACGGCCCTCGGAGGGCACCGAGGTAGCGCGGTCCGCCCAGGCTGGCCGGGAAGATCTTGACGACATCCGCCCCGCTCTCGGCGGCGAGCATGACCTCGGTCGGCGTGAGTGCTCCGATCATCGTGGTCAGACCGGTCCCGATCATCGCCTCGGCCACCGCCGCGGAGTACCCCGGCGCCACCAGGAACTCGGCGCCGCTGTCGGCCGCCAGTCGCGCCTGATCGGCTGTCGTGACGGTGCCCGCGCCGACGGCGACATCAGACCCGTAGCGGCCGCGCAGCGCTTCCAGCACGCGTGGCACGTCCGGCGTCGAATAGGTGATCTCGATGCCGCGGATTCCTCCTTCGACGAGTGCATCGGCGGCCCCGATGGCCGCCGCGGCGGACGGGGCTCGGATGACGGAGATGACGCCGACGGAATGCAGGACGTCGAGGGGGATCTTCACAGCTGGATGCCTTTCGTTCATGACGTGACGGGATACGCCGGCACGCGGCCCGCGAGGACGGCGAGGACGTCTTCGGTGCTCATCTGCGTCATCCGGTCGATCGCCTGGATCGTCTGGGCGCCCCAGTGCGGTGTGATGCAGACCCTGCCGACGAGGTCTTCGCTCAGCAGCGGGCTGGAGGTCTCCGCCGACTCCGAGCCCAGAGTGTCGGCGTGGTAGGCCGCCAGCCCGCCGGCGCGCAGTGCTGCCGCGACCTCGGCCTCATCGACCAGATCCGCCCTCGCCGTGTTCACCAGCACCGACTCGCGCGCCAGGGCGAGCCACTCGGGTCCGATGATCTGCTCTCCGCCGGGTGAGTGCAGAGACACTGCTGCGCACGAGGCGAGGTCGCTCAGAGCATGGGCGCGCGTCACCCGGTCGGGCAGAGGGGCATCGGCGGGCAGGTACGGATCGAAGGCGAGCACATCGGCGCCGAGCGCGATGACACGCGTGGCCAGCGCCCGGCCGATGCGCCCGAAGCCGACGATGCCGATGCGCTGCCCAGAGATCTCCCGTCCGCGGGAGGCGCCCCAGTCCCCGCGGCGAACCGCGGCATCCCCGGCGGAGATCCCGCGCAGGCCGGCCAGGATCGACGTGAGCGCCAGGTCGGCCACCGATTCGGAATTGGCACCGGGGGTGTTGGTGACCGGGATGCCGCGCTCGACAGCCGCCGCGAGGTCGACCGCGTCGACGCCGACACCGTAACGGGCGAGGATGCGCAGGGCCGGCGCGGTCGCGAAGTGGTCGGCCCCGATCGGCCCGGTGCCGGCGATCCATGCGACGGCCTCCGGAAGCGTGTCGGCGAGGTCGGCGAGGTCGTGCGTGGGAGGTTTCACGATGACGCGGTATCCGGCGGCGCTGAGCAGGCCCGGCCCGTCGAAGGTCCCGGACCCGAACGAGCGGCTGGTGACGAGGACGACCGCGCTCATGCTGAGCCTCCGCCGTCGTACCATCCCTCGAGGCGCTGGTAGGCGTCCTCGAATCTCGCCTGCCCGCTGGCGTATGCGGCCGCACGGGCGGCATCCGGTTCGAACACGGCCGTGACCTCGGAGAGCGCACGCGCGGCATCCGCCGACGCGACCGCGCCGATTCCGATGGCGCCCAGGACCGCCGCGCCCAGGCTGTTGGCCTCGTCCACGATCGTGCGGCGCCGGACCGGCACGCCCCAGACATCCGCGAGGATCTGCAGCCAGGTGTCGGATTTCGCGCCGCCGCCCACGGCGTCGACCCGGTCGATCCGGGCGCCGGACTGGCGGAAGGCGCGCAGGCAGGTGCCGAGGTTGAACGCCACGCCCTCCAGGACGGCGCGCGTCATGTGGGCGCGTTCGTGGGCGCGCGAGAGGCCCACGAAGGATGCGCGCACCGTCGCGTTCCAGTGCGGCGAACGCTCACCGAGCAGGTGCGGGAGGAAGTAGAGCCCTTCGCCGGATGCGTCGATGTTCTCCGCCTCACCGACCAGGCGCGCGAACCGGTCGCTGCCGCCGCCGGGTTCCAGCACTCCGGCGATCCAGTCGAGGGCGCCTGCGCCGGTCTGCATCGTGGCGGTCGGGACGAACCGGCCCGGCACCACGTGATTGAAGGACATCGTCCGCCGATGCGGGTCGTGCAGGGGCGCGTCGGCGGCGAAAGAGATCCATGAACTCGTTCCGAGCGACACGTACGCGCCGTCCTCGGGCGCGACGATGCCGGCGCCCAGCGCCGCCATCGGGCCGTCTCCGCCGCCCACGACGACCGGGATGCCGGGCCGCAGACCGAGAAGCGCGGCGGGCTCGGGCAGGAGGCCGCCCAGGATCTGCGTGGACGCGGCGATCTCGGGGAACAGGGCCTTCTGGACGCCGGCGGCATCGAGGAGCTCCTGCGACCAGTCGCGCGCCGACTGATCGTAGGCGCTGGCTCCCGACGCGTCCGACGCGTCGGTGACCAGTCGCCCGGTCAGTCGCGCGTTGACGTAGTCCTTGGCGAACGCGATGTGCCGCACCCGACCCCACGCGTCCGGTTCCCGCTCCTGCACCCACATCACCTTGGGCAGCGTGTAGGTCGGGTTCAGGGGATGCCCGGTTATCCGGTACCCCGCATCCTGCCCGACACGCGCGATCAGGCGATCCGTCTCCGCTCCGCTGCGCGTGTCCGCCCAGATCATGGCCGCCCGCACGGGTTCCAGGTCGCCGTCGAGGAAGACGCCGCCCATCATGTGCCCGGACACCGAGATCGCGGAGATGTC
Source organism: Microbacterium sp. zg.B48 (assembly GCF_024623505.1). NCBI lineage: Bacteria > Bacillati > Actinomycetota > Actinomycetes > Micrococcales > Microbacteriaceae > Microbacterium > Microbacterium sp. zg.B48. The sequence continues at coordinate 170,671 of NZ_JANJFE010000005.1, read as the reverse complement.
TCCCGCGCTCGTTCCGGTGCGCTCGAGCAGCTCCCGCGAGGACCGCACGACGGCATCCCACCAATCGTGGGGATTCTGCTCGACCGCCCCGCCGGGCAGGTACTGCGTGGGATACGCGGCCGTGGCGGAGGTGACGAGGGTTCCGTCGTCCGTGTGCAACGACGCTTTGTCGGCGGTCGTGCCCAGATCGTGCGCGATGATCACGGCGACGCCTACTTGATGCTGCGGAGGCGCGAGCGATCGATCGTCAGCGCGACGGCCAGGATGATGACCGCACCGTAGACGATCTGCTCGTAGGCGGGATCGACACCCATCGCGGTGAGGCCGACGCGCAGGACGACGATGATGAGGGCGCCGATCAGTGTCTTGATCGCGCCGCCGACGCCGCCGGTGATGGCGGTGCCGCCGATGACGACGGCCGCGATGGCGGGCAGCTGCAGCGTATCGGCGAGCGTGGGGCCGCCGGATCGCTGCGCAGCGGCCAAAGCGATCGCGGCGAACCCGGCGAACAGGCTGCACAGGGTGAAGGCGAGGACGCGCAGGCGGCGCGTGGAGACGCCGGACATCAGCACGGCCGGCTCTGCCAGGCCCATCGCGTGCAGGCTGCGTCCCCGGTTCAGCGCCCACATGGCCACAGCCACGATGACCGCCAGAGCAATGGAGAGCACGCCCACGAGCGGCAGCTGTGCGACGCGCGCATCGGCAAGCCAGGACAGCGCCTCGAAGCCTTCGCTGATGCGGATCGTCGACGCACCCGAAACCCACAGCCCGAGCCCGGTGTACAGGCCGAGGGATCCGAGGGTGACGATGAAGGAGGGCACTTGAGCGACCGCGACGACGTACCCGTTGATGAATCCGATGAGGGCCAGTGCGGCCAGCATCAACAGGACGCCCCCGGGACCCATCATGGGGATCCACAGCGCGAGCAGAACGGTGCCGAACGAAGCGGTCACCGCGAAGGACAGGTCGATGCCGCCGGTGAGGATGACGAACATCTGCCCGATCGCCAGCAGCAGGATCGGGGCCATGCTTTCGAGCAGCCCGCGGACGCTGGTGATGTTCAGGAAGTTCGGCTGCCGCAGAGCGACCACCAGGATCAGGCCGACCAGGACCACCAGCGGAACGAGGGTGACCAGGCGGGAACGGTTCTTCTCGGTCACCCTCCGGATCAGTGCGGTGGACGTGGTGACCGGTCCGGCCGGACCGGGCGCGGTAGTGCTGCTGGCCATGGCCGTCACACCATCCTCTCGACGAGCTCTACGGGGGTGGGCTTGCTGCCCGGCGGCGAGTCGAAACGCCGTTCCACGCGGCCGTCGCGCATCACGATGATCGAGTGGCTCAGGGCGATCGTCTCTTCCAGCGAATCGGCCAGCAGGACAACGGCCATGCCCTTCGCGCACTGTTCGCGCACGAACGTGTAGACGTCTTCCTTGGCGCCGACGTCAAGTCCGCGTGTGGGGTGATCCAGGATCAGCAGGCGGAGTTTCGGCGAGTTCAGCCATTTGGCCAGCACCACCTTCTGCTGGTTGCCGCCGCTGAGGTTGCCGATGTTCGCCCGGCCATCGGGGGTGCGCACCCGCAGCCGCGCGATCCACTCCTTCGCGGACTTTCTTGCCGCGCGGTGCTTGAGGAACGGCCCCCAGCTGACCGGACCGGGGTCGACGAGGAAGATGTTCTCCTCCACGCTCATGCCGTCGGCGATTCCCTCGATGCGGCGCTCGGCGGGGATGTAGCCGATGCCTGCTGCGACGGCATCCACCGGCGAACGGAACCGAGTGGTCTTGCCGTCGTAGACGATGCGGCCCGAGGTGGACGGCTCGGCGCCGAAGAGGACCCGGCTGAGCTCTTCGCGGCCGGAGCCGAGAACGCCGGCGATTCCGAGCACCTCGCCCGCCCGGACCTCGAAGGACACGTCTTCGAAGGCGCCGCGTTTGCCCAGGCCGTCGACGGAGAGGATGACGGGGTTGCCCGCGACGGGGAGCTGCTCGTCCTCGTGATAGAACTCCGCGGAGCTGGCGCGCCCGACCATCAAGTGGTGCAGAGCGTCAACGTCGGCGTCGGCGGCGGCCATCTCGCCGACGGAGTGACCGTCTTTGAGGACGTACACGCGGTCGGAGACACGCAGCACCTCGTCGAGCCGATGCGAGACGAACACGACCGAGGCGAACGCGCGGAGCCGCTCGATCTCCTCGAAGAGCGTCTCCAGTTCGGCACCCTCGAGCACGCTGGTGGGCTCGTCCAGGACGATGACGGGCTCGATGCTCGCCACCTCCTCGACGTACAGCGCCTTGGCCAGCTCGACCATCTGCCGCTCGGCGAAACTCAGGGTCTCGACGATGGCGGTGGGCGAGATCGGCGAAGAGATCTTGTCGAGCTGGCGCTGCGCGATCGCGTTCAGGCGCGGCCAGTTGTAGATGCCGAAGCGGACGGCATCGCCCTCTGCGCCGAGCAGGATGTTCTCGGCGACGGTCACCGTGGGGATCAGCGACTGCTCCTGATGCACCATCCCGATGCCCGCTGCTGCGGACTGGCTGGGCGTGCGGAACGTCACGACGTTGCCCGAGCGCAGGATCTCTCCCTCGTCCGGCTGGTACACGCCGGCGAGGATCTTCAGCAGCGTCGACTTTCCTGCGCCGTTCTCGCCGATGAGGCCGACGACTTCGTGCCGCCGCACTTCGAAGCTCACGCTGTCGAGCGCAACCACGCCGCGGAAGCGCTTGGTGACGTTTCTGATTTCCAGTGCGGCACTCATTTGATGACCCTCACCCGTGTGCGTAGGCGCCATCCGGTCGCAATGACGGCGGCGATGATGACGAGTCCCTGGACGGCGATCTGGACGTAGGAGTCGACGCCCATGAGGATCAGGCCGTTGCCGAGGACGATGATGATGGCCACGCCGACCAGGCTGCGGATCACGCCGCCTCGGCCGCCGGTCAGCAGCGTTCCGCCCAGCACGACGGCGGTGATCGAGGTGAACAGGAAGCCCTGGCTGATCGTCGGAGAGCCCACACCGAGCTGGGCTCCCACGAGCACGCCGGCGATGCCCGCGGTCGTCCCGCCGATCGCAAACGCGGCGATCTTGTAGCGCGAGACCTTTACGCCGGAGAGCTTGGCGATGCCCTCGTCCCCGCCGATGACGTAGCCGTAACGGCCGATCTTGGTGAAGCGCTGGATGAGGTAGCCGATGGCCAGGACGATGACCGCGATCAGGAAGATGTTCGCGATCCCGAAGGTGTTGCCGGTGCCGATCGACTTGAGCGCGGGATCGAGCAACCGGGGTGAGCGCCCGCCGAACAGCACGGTGGCGATTCCGATGCCGATCGCGCCCATGCCGAGGGTGACCATGAAGGAGGGGATGCCGAAGCGCACGTTGAGCACGCCGTTGGCCGTTCCCATGGCGGTGCCGGCCAGGATGCCGAGGACGACGGCGCCGACGCCGAGCGAGATGTCGTTGCGATCGTTCGCCGCGGTGAGGACGAAGACCAGGGAGGAGGTCGCCATGACTCCCTCGATCGACAGGTCGATTCCGCCGAGCAGGATCACGAAGGTCAGCCCGGTCGCGATGACGAGGGGGATGGCCAACTGCGAGAGCAGGATGCCCATGTTCCCGGGGCTCAGGAACGCCGGATTCCCGACGGCGAAGATGAGGATCAGGGCGACGAGCGCGACGAGCGGCCCGCCGTCGAGCAGTCGACGCTTCCAGGCGGCCGCGAAGCGCGGCGCCGTCGGCGGTGCGGCGGTGTGAGTCATGGGGCTTCCTGGTGCGGGGGTGGGAGCCACCGTCGGCTGCCCGCGATGCGCGGACAGCCGACGGTGAGGGGTTCTACTTGATGGCGCCCTGGCTGCGCAGCCAGGGGTTCTCGAAGTCCGGAACGAGCTTGTCCAGCGGCGGCGCCTGCAGGTAGTCGGCGACGTTCTTGACCGTCACGACCGTCTGGCTGCCGTAGAAGGCACGCTGCTCGTGCGAGAGCTTGGCGACGTCGATCTCGCCCGTCGCAGCCTGATAGGCGATCGCCAGTCCGGCGCCGCCCTGCCACCACGGGTCCGTCGAGACGGTCGCGATGTAGCCGGACGCGGGGTCTTCGATCGCCTCGAGCGCCTCGGGGACGGCATCGAAGCCGACCACCGGGATCTGACCTTCGAGGCCCGCGGCACGCAGTGCCTCGATCGCGCCGAGCGCCATCTCGTCGTTGGCCGCCCAGATGCCGTCGATCTGTCCGCCGTGCTTGGCGAGCAGCGTCTGGGTGACGGTGAGCGCCTCGGAACGGCTGTAGTTGGCCGTCTGTTCCTCGAGGAGGGTGATGCCCGGCGCGTCCGCCAGTGCGTTCTGGAGGCCTTCGAAGCGCTGCTTGGCCGGCACGTTGTCCAGGATTCCCTGCAGCGCGATGATGTTGCCTTCGCCGCCGATCTCGTCGAACAGCGCCTCGGAGACCTCTTGGCCGCTGGTGCGGCCATCGAAGCTGATGTGGGCGACCCAGTTGTCGCTGACGTCCCACGGGAACAGGTCGTCGGGCTTGTTCCACTGCGTGACGACGAAGCCGCCGGCATCCGTGACCGCGTTGACGATCGCCTCGGTGTCGGAGGACGTGTTCGGGTCGACGTTGAGTGCGAAGACCTTGCCGGACGCGCCGAGGGCGCGCACCTGCGAGAGCTGGCGCTGCGAGTCGGACTCGTCGGTGATCGTGATGACCTCGAGGTCGGCGAACTCACCGAAGAGGTCTCCGCCGTCCACCCAGTTCGCGTGGTACGCGTTGGAGAGACTGCGAACCCCCTGGATAAGCTCGACATCCGACGATGTGACGGGGGCGGCGTTTCCTGCGTCCTCCGCGGCAGAGGAGCAGCCGGTCAGGGCAGCTCCCGCCATGAGGGCCGCGATACCCGCGCCGATGATGCGTTGATTGGATTTCCGGATCATTCCTGAAATCTCCTCACTCCGTTGTGCATTGCTGCTGCTGATGATGCCGACGGGACACTCGGCTTCGTAGCGATACTACACATGCAGGCCCGAAGTCGGCCAATTTGACCCCGTCGCTCCCGACCTGGTGGCTAAATTCGTAGTTGCACTACATCTATAATCAAGACAAACCAGCGGGGTTTGCGTTCGCGACCCCTGCCGCAACGCGAAGGAGCAGGCCATCATGACCACCACTTCCTCGGATCAGCGCTGGCGGATCCTCGTGTCGGCGCCGGGCGTCGTTGATGTCGTCACCGAACCCGCCGTCGAGCTCGGCGCAGGTGAGGCGCTGGTCTCGATGCGCATCGCCGGGGTCTGCGGTTCGGACACGCACGCGCTCCACGGCAAGCACCCTCAGATGAAGCCCCCGTACTACCCCGGCCACGAGGTCGTCGGAGTCGTCGAAGCGGTCGCCTCCGACGTGACGGGCCTTGCCGTCGGCACGCGCGTGACGCCCGAGCCGACCCTCCCCTGCGGGGAGTGCAAGGTCTGTCGGGCGGGCAACGTGAACGTGTGCGAGAATCTCGGATTCTTCGGATGCGGTTACCGTGAGGGCGGCATGGCGCAGACCTTCAGCATCCCCGCAGACCGGCTTCGCGTCGTTCCGGAGGACTTCTCCGACGACCAGGCGATCCTGATCGAGCCCTTGGCGACGCCCGTTCACGCCGCGGGTCTGACCGGGGACCTGCAGGGCAAGGCAGTGCTCATCCACGGCTGCGGCACGATCGGCCTGCTCATGCTCGCCGCCGCCCGTGCCGCCGGTGCGCGCAGGATCGTGGTGAGCGATCTGCTCGGCTCCAAGCGCGAGATCGCGCTGCGGCTGGGTGCGGATGCCGCGGTCGACGCCGCCGACGCCGACTTCGTCGGCACCGTGGCCGCCGCGCTGGGCGAGTCGGCCGACGTCGTCTTCGACTGCGTCTCGGTGCAGACGACGGTGGACGTATCGGTCCGCGTGGTCGCCCAGGGCGGCGCGGTCGTCATCGTCGGAGTGCCCTCGCGCCCGGTGACGGTCGATCTGCCCACAGTGCAGGACCGGCAGATCCGCATCCAGGGCGCGGCGACCTATGTGACCGCCGACTACGAGCGCGCGATCGAGATCATCCGCTCCGGTGCGGTCGATCCCACCGTCATGCTCACCAGCCGGTTCGACTACGCACGCGCGGCGGACGCGTTCGATCTGGCCAGCACCGGCACCGAGATCAAGGTCGTCATCACCGTCGACTGAATCGGCACACGTGCGAAGGGCCCCCGGATCGGTTCCGGTGGCCCTTCGTGCCTCTCGGCTATGGCTGACTTCGGAACTCGAGCAGGCTCGCCTTCATCGCCCGGAACCCTTCGTGGTGCTGGTCCCCGCGCCGGATGGCGAGCGCGGCGGCGATGATGTCGACGACCGCCAGGCCGGCGATCCTGCTCACGGCCGGCGTGTAGACGTCGGTGTTCTCGAACGTGCGGACGACGATCGGCACGTCCGCCACTGCGGACAGGGGTGTGTCGTCGCTTCCGGTGATGGCGATGACCGGCAGCGATCGGGACTTCGCCACCTCGGCGAGCCGGATCGCGTCGGTGGTGCGCCCGGAGTTGGAGATCGCCACGACGACCGACGGCGGCGGGACCGTCGCGATGGCCATGAACGCCTGATGCGGATCGCTCGGAGCGAGCAGGGGCCGGCCGAACACCGGGATCTTCTGCGCGGCATCCAGGGCGATGATGCTGGAGGCGCCGAAGCCGACGAACACCACGGTCGGGGCGGCGAGGATCAACTCGACGGAGCGCTCGATCGCGCTGACATCCAGAGCGTGGCGAGCCTTGTCGAGACTCGTGATGGTGTGATCGAAGACCTTCCGGGCGATGTCGGCGACCGAGTCGGTGTCGTTGATCGCCGAGAAGGTGACCGGCATGCCCAGGGCCACCGCCTGCGCGAGGGCCATCTTCAACGACTGGAAGCCGTCGCAGCCGAGCGAGAGCGCCAGCCGCATGACGGTCGGCTCGCTCACTCCGGCGGCTCCGGCTGCGCGAGCCATCGTCATCGTGGTGAACGCCACCGGGTCCAGCAGGATCAGATCGGCGACCTTGCGCTCGGAGGGACTGATCTCGTCCAGGTGCTGCGAGATGCGGTCCAGCAGCGAATTCTGCGGGTCGCCGGAGTGGTGCTCGCGGTCGTGCGGTGACACTATCCCGTGCCCTTTGTCTGCCGCCATGGTTCCGCTCCGGTCTCGTGCAACACTGCCCGCATCGAGACTAGGGCCTTTCGCCGCTTCACTCCGAGGCCGTGGAAGCGCGGTAACCCGTGTGCTGGGGGTTGGGGACTGCCGCCCACCCGCCGAGGCCATCGTCGATGACGAGCTGACTCATGCCCCCGGCGTCGGCGATGATCTCGTAGTCCTGGCCCGAGTCGGAGTTGTAGCAGAACAGCGTCACGAAGGGCTCGGCGCCGACGTTGACACTGCGGTGAATCCACCCCCCGGGCACGTGCACGGCCTTGCCCGGTGTCAGCTCGATCGCGCTGGCCCGGCCGTCGACGGTGTCCATGAGCATCACTCCGCGTCCGGAGAGGCAGTAGTACAGCTCCGCTCTGTCCGCTCGCCGGTGCAGGTGGCCGCGCGTGAGTGCGTACTCGAGCCCGATCTTGCCCGGCTCGAGCCGGCTCGTGCCGATCGTCAGAGAGCCCGGACCGTCGGCATAGGAATGCGAGCGCACCGAGTACACCTCGGCGTCGGCTCCCACCCGGTCGGTCTCGGCGCGGTAGGCGGCGGAGTCGGAGTACACGCCGTCGAGCCGTCCGAGCGGCACCCGGTAGATGTCGGGCGTGCCCTCCAGGCCGCCGTCGGCGATGACGGTGAGCAGCGCCGGAGTGATGTGAGGTTCTGCCGTGGGCTCGGCGTTGAGTGAATCCATGTAGTAATACTACTCAAACTTGGCACCTATGACCGGCGCAGACGGTCCGGCCCGCCCGATCAAGTAGTCTTACTACCATAGACAGATGTTGCATTGAGGCAACCGACGGAGGTAGTGAGTATGAAGGCGATTGTTTTCCGTGAGGGATCGCAGTGGGCTGTCGAGGATGTCCCGACCCCGGAGCCGGCGCGCGGCGAGGTGCTGCTCGAGGTGATCAGGACGGGCGTCTGCGGCACGGACGAGCACCTCCTTCACGGTGGGTTCATCGCGAAGCTGCCGCTCATCCCCGGCCACGAGATCCTGGGCCGGGTCGTCGCCCTCGGCGAGGGGGTCACCTCTCCGGCGGTCGGCACCGTCGTCACGGTCGACAACACCATCCACTGCGGCGAGTGCGGACCCTGCCTGACCGGCAGGGCGCTGTTCTGCGAGAACTTCGTCTCCCTGGGCTGCAACGAGGCAGGCGGCTTCGCCGAGTACGTCGCCGTCCGCGCCGCGAAGACCTTCTCCGCGGATGGGCTCGATGTGGCGACCGCCGGTCTGGCGGAACCGACGGCGTGCGCCATGCACGGCGCGGACATGCTGGCCCTCAAGCCGGGCTCCGAGGTCCTGATCTTCGGCGCGGGACCGACCGGCCTGATCCTCGCTCAGCTGCTCAAAACGACGGGCGCCGCGCGCGTGGTCGTCGCTGCGCCGACGGCCAGCAAACTCGCCCTCGCCAAGGAGTTCGGTGCGGACGAGACCGTCCAGATGGATCGCGGAAACGCCGACGCGGCAGAGGCTGCGCTGCGTGCGCTTGCGCCCAACGGCTTCGACGCCGTCGTCGAGGCGACCGGATCCACCGCCGTGCTCGAGCTCGGCATCCGTCTGACCGCGACGGGAGGCACCGTGCTCGTCTACGGTCTGGCCGGCGAGGACGCGACCGCGAGTATCCGGCCGTATGAGATCTTCAGCCGCGAGCTGACGATCAAGGGCTCGTTCGCGCAGGCGTTCACGATGCAGCGATCCATGACCGCGCTGCGATCGGGAGCGATCAAGACCGAGGGCATCGTGACGGATGTCGTCGGCTTCGACGACTTCTCGCGCGCCCTCTCCAACCTGGGCGACTCCTCCCAGGTCAAGACCGTATTCGAGCCCGGAAAGGGGCTGTGACCATGACCGCTGACGCACCATTGATCCACCACATCGGCTTCCTGGTCGCAGACCTGGAAGCGGCCATCGCCCACTGGTCGAAGGTCACGGGGTACACCTTCAGCCCCATCGCCCGCTATCGCACCGAGCGGTATGCGGACGCCAGCAACCCGGAGCCGCACTGGCACGACGCGCGCATCTCGTTCAGCCTCGAGGGGCCGCCGCACATCGAGCTGATGGAGTTCCACGGCGCCGGCACCCACGCCGTCACGGAAGGCGAGGGCTTCCATCACCTCGGCTTCATGAACACGCCCGACATCGAGGCCAGGATGGCCCAGATGCAGGCCATGGGGTTCACCGTGAACGGACAGTCGATCGACGAGAACGGCCACGTCGTGCTGTGGTTCACCGACAAGGCCGATCTGGGCAACGTGCGCTTGGAGTACGTCAGCGCGGACCCGCAGCCGATCGTGGACGACTCGGGCGCGCTGCTCAAGCTCGATTCCGACGGCAAGCCCGATCTCTGGTCTGCACGGTAGATCGATCGGCGCCCTGCGTGGCGCCGCAGAACGCCCGGTTTGCGAGCACGCGGCTCGCATACCGGGCGTTCTGTGTGGGGGGTCGGACCGGATTCGCGCCGACTAGTGGCCCTCTTCCCTGGCCATGAGCCAGGAAGGACGACCGGTGATCTTCGCGTCGATCACCAGAGGGCGCTCTTGATCGGACTCGAGCCAGGCCGACACGCCGCCGAGATCTTCGAGCGACCTCACGGTGATCGCGTCGCACCCGTAGCCGCGGGCGATCGCCGCGATGTCGGTGTCCGGGAATCGGACGATCTCCTGCTCCTGGGCTGTGGAGTCCGGGAAGAGATGGATCTCGGCACCATAGGCGCTGTCATTGAACGCGATGATCAGCAGCTTGAGGCGCAGGCGCACCGCCGTCTCCAGCTCCACGGCCCCCATCAGCAGCGACCCGTCGCCGGTGCCCAGCACGGCGAGGCGATCCGGACGTGCGACGGCAGCGCCGATCACACTGGCCAGCCCGAGGCCGATGGACTGGAACGACAGCGGCAGCACGTAACCCTCGTCGTCGGGCACGCGCAGGTGCGCCCCCGGATACGCGTTCACGTTGCCACCGTCGACGACCACGACGCGTTCGTCGGGCAGCATCGCGTCGAGGGCGTTCGTCAGCGCTGCAGGGTCGACGAAGCCGGGTTCTTCGACCGCGTCCACCGACTGCTCGGACCAGTATCGGGCGGCGCGGACGCGCTCGGCCACCTCGGGTGTGCGGTAGCCCGGGCGGGGCGGGCCCATGGCCTCGAGCGCCTCGCACGCGGCCCGTGCCACAGCGGCGGTGTCGCCGACGATGCCCAGATCCACCAGACGGTGCTTGCCGATCGCCTCGACGCGGTCGTCGACCTGGACCAGGGTCGCCTTCTCAAGGAGGGTCCCTCCGCGCGTCGTCCAGTCATTGAGTGCGACCCCGAATGCGACGATGAGGTCGGCGTCGCGAACGAGCTCTGCGGCGCTGTCCGTCGCGAATCCTCCGACGACATCGAGCGCCCATTCGTCGCCCTCGAAGATCCCACGGCCGCCTCCCGAGGCGATCAGGAGGGCACCCGAAGCTGCGGCGAGTTCCCGCAGACCGCCCTTTGCGCCTCGCGCGCCTCGGCCGCCGATGATGACCGGCCGATCCGCATGCGCGAGCAGTTCCACCAGGGCCGCGGCATCCGAGCCAGAGACGAGCGGCGTCGGCACGTGCACGTTCGAGGCGGGGCGGGTTCCCGGATACGAGATCGTGCGGTCCTGGATGTCGATCGGCAATGACAGGACGACCGTGGTCCGCTCGATCTGCGCGACTCGAAACGCCCGCGCCGCGTCCGCCAGCGCAGTCTCGGCCGAATGGATGCGCATCGGCGTGGCACCGACCGCCATCACCGCGGCATCCTGGTCGATATAGAAGTTCGAGGTGACATCACCTACCGCGGTGTCCGCGGCGAGGACGAGCAGCGGTGTGTGGCACTTGGCCGCTTCGGTCACCCCGGTCAGCGCGTTGGTGAGTCCGCAGCCCTGATGCAGGCTCAGTGCGCTGACTTGCCCGGTGATGCGCGAGAACGCGTCGGCCATGGACGCCGCACCCGCCTCATGGCGCGCCGCGACGAAATTCGCTCCGGCCGCCACCAGCGCATTGGTCAGCCGGAAGTTGCCGCTGCCCACCACCCCGAACACCTGCGATACACCCAGCTCGGCCAGCATGCGGCCGAGCGCATCGGCCACCCTCATCGTCTGCGACATTGCATTGATCCGTTTCTGAGGTCGTCGGCGTCCTGATCCACACGGTACGGAGAATCGAGATCGTCGTCCAATGAATGAGGCGCATCCGCGATATTCCGTTGCTGCATAACGACATCGATGCCGCGATCACCGGTTCGCCGGTGGCCGGCCCGACCTGATGGCCGGCCGCGCGCTCACGCAGCAGCCAGGAACGGCCGGTGGTGGTAACCATCGGCACCCAGGATGTGCACGGTGGCCTCCGGCACCTCCACGAACGAGCCGGGCAGATCGTTCAGCGGCTCGGAGACCACGACGTGCGCGTTGTCGTCGAAGATCCGGAACCGTTCGATGTCCGGGTACAGCTCGCGCAGCGTGGGGATGTCCGCTGAGTGGAACAGCGAGCGCGACCGCCCCTGCGACGAGTACCGGAACGCCCAGAGGGTCTGCCCGTCCGAGACGGCCAGAGTCCCCTGCATGGGATACGCCACGCCGTGCTCTCGACCGACCGACTCGACGCGTCGGATGGCCTGCTCCATCGCCGCCACCGGGTCCTGCTGCAGACCATAGGTCAGGGCGAGGTGAAACAGCACCTCGGAGTCGGTCGTCCCGCGGACGTGCGGGTACAGCGAGGGGTCGATCGCGAAGGTCAGATCGCGTTTGACCCGGCCGAACTCCGACAGGAAGCCGTTGTGCATGAACAGCCAGTTCTCGTAGCGGAACGGGTGGCAGTTGGTCTGCTGAATCGGCGGGCCGCCGGCCGCGCGGACATGCCCGAAGAACAGCGGGCTGCGCACCGCCCGGCTGATCTCGCGCAGGTTCTGGTCGTACCACGCCGGCTCGATGCTGCGGAAGACGGCCGGGATGCCGCCGGCCTCTGCCTCGGCGGGATACCAGCCGAGGCCGAACCCGTCGCCGTTGACGGTCTCTGCCCCCAGCGGCGAGTTCAAGGACTGGGCGACGAGCGAGTGCTGCGCGTCCAGGATGAGCAGGGAGGGCTGCAGGGGCGCCCCTCGATACGCGAGCCAGCGACACATGCGGTGCGTCCTCTCCGAGTGCCCGGGCGGCCGGGAGCGGAGGCCCTCGCGACACTCGCGACCAGGCTACGCGCGCGACTCGCGCCCCGGCATCCCCCCTCGGCACCGCTGCGCCGGGTGCCTCCGGCGGCACCGCATCGTCACGCCAGCGGCTCAGCGAACGGCGTCTCGGGCTCTCGGCCGGGGTTCCGGTCGGACAGCCGGTCGGATCGGTCGGCTGCGGCATCCCGTGCCGATGCGGCTGCGCGCCCCGCCCTGCTCGAGGAGCGCACGGCCCCGATGCTGGCGGCGATGACCAGGGCGATGCCGAGGATCTCCAGCCAGACCAGCTCCTGCCCGAGCAGCAGCCAGCCGGCCAGTGATGCGGTGGCCGGCGCGAGCGACATCAGGATCGCGAACGCCGCGGCGGGGAGCCGCCGCAGGGCGATCAGCTCGAAGGCGTACGGAATGGTGGAGGAGAGGATGGCGACCGCGGCTCCGAGCGCGAGCAGATCCGGACGCAGGAGCGCCGTGCCTGCCGAGGCGATGCCGAAGGGAAGGGCGATGAGGGCGCCGACGGTCATCGCAAGCGCAAGCCCGTCCAGCTTCGGGAACTCCCTCCCCACCCGTGCCGATCCCAGGATGTAGAACACCCAGCTCGCTGCCGCACCGAGGGCGAAGATGACGCCGATCGGATCCAGCCGCTCCCATCCGCCGCCGCCGAGCGCGACGACACCGAGCAGTGCGAGCAGCGCCCACAGCCAGGCCGACAGCCGCCTGCTGGCGACGATGGACAGGACCAGCGGACCCAGCACCTCGATCGTCACGGTGACGCCGAGGGGGAGGCGCTCGAGCGCGAGGTAGAACAGTCCGTTCATCACGGCGAGCACGACGCCGAAGCCCACGACGGCGAGCCAGCCGTCGCGTGAATGACCGCGGAGCCCCGGCCGGGCGATCAGCAGCAGCAGCGCGGCCGAGAAGACCAGGCGGAGCATGACCATGCCGAGCGGACCCACCTGCGGGAACAGCAGCATCGCCAGGGATGCGCCCACTTCCTGACAGGCCAAGCCGACCAGGACCAGGACGACCGCGGGCGTGGTGCCCGCTCGGGACGTCACCACGCCGGGCTCACCCAGCGGGTGCGGAGCAGATCGCGGAGGCCGCGATCAGTTCGTGGTACTGCTGCGCAGTCCACGGCAGCCCGGCATCGGGGGCGGTCGCCCCTGCCGCTGCCGGAGCCTTCGAGGCGATCGCTGCCAGCTCCCATGCCAGATACTGGGTGAACCCGCCACCGACGGCCGAGTTGTTCAGCACCACGGCGACCGTCAGCCCTGATTTGGGGTCTGAGAAGGCGGCCGTGGCATATCCGGGGACCGAGCCGGACTGACCGACGAGGGAGCCGGCCTGGATCGCTCCACCGCGGGTCGTGTACCAGGAGGGCGCGTCGGCGTAGACGGCGAGGGGCTGTTCGAAGCGGTCCGCACCCTCGGGCAGGAGCGCGCCGGTGGCCAGGCCCTGCACGTAGCGGCCGATGTCGTCGATGTCGGTGACCACACCCGAATCGGTGAAGCCGCTGCTTGCCGAGAGCGAGGTCATCTCGAGCGGCTCGGCGCAGTTCATGGTGCCGGCACCATCGCGCAGGGAATGATGACCGGTCAGCACCGGGCCGGTCGACGGCGGAGCGGCGACCGCGCCCGGCAGGCGGGTCTCGGTCAGATCCAGCGGATCGAACACGTACTCGGTGAGCAGTTGCGCGGCGCTGCGCCCGGTGGCGCGTTCCAGAGCCACGCCGAGGATCACGTACCCGGCGTCGGAGTCGCGGTATGCGGCACCGGGCTCGCCCCCGCGGGGCTGTCCGATGCCGTAGCTGGCCAGCTCGCGCGGGTTCCACACGCGGCCCGGGTTGGACAGGAACATGCCGGCCAGCTGCGAGCTGTACGAGCCGATGCCGGAGGTGCTGTCGCACAGCTGATCCAGCGTGATGTCGGTGAGGTCCGGGAACCCGGAGACCCACTCGGCGACCGCGTCGTCCAGTCGGACGGTGCCCTCGTCGGCGACCGCGTACAGGACGTCGCAGATCATCGGACGGGTCAGCTGGGCCGCGCGGAACTGCATTTCCGCGCTGACCGGCTGATCGCCTCCGGGCGATTCCACGCCCAGTCCGGTGACGAATTCGCCGCTCCACGGCGCCCACACGCCGACGATCGCTCCGGATGCGCCGGCGGCGGTCATGGCATGGGTGACGGCATCCTGCAGCTGCTGTACGGTCTCGTCCGGGAGCGCCGCGGCGGTCTGAGGGGGCACATCGATCTCGACGTGTGCATCGGGAGCGCAGGCCGTCGCGACCAGCGAGAGCGCGACGATGGACGCGAACGCGAACGCGAACGTCGCACGTCGTCGTCTTGTCGGTCGAGCCCGCATTCTTCACCCCCCGGTCTCTGCAATGAATTCAAACACACCGCGGCCGCGTGGCCGTCAACGCCATCGGTAGGCTGGGCGGATGAGGCACGGATTCGACGACGCCGCGGTCGCGGGCGTCCTCGCCCATATGAACGGCGATCACGACGACGACAATCTTCTCATTGCCCGGGCCTACGCTCCGGACGCCGACATCGTCGCCGCGACGATGATCGGCTTCGACGGAGCGGGCGGCGAATGGCGGGCCACGCTGGCCACCGGGGAAGAGACGTTCGTGCGGGTGCCGTGGCCGGGCGGATCGATCACGGAGCGGCGGGAGGTGCGCCGCGAGATCGTCGCCCTCTACGACGAATCGTGCCGGAGGCTGGGGATCGCACCCCGCCCCCACGACTGAGGCCGGTCACGAGCGCACCACGCGGCGGAAGTTAGGCGAGCCTTACTTGCCCCTAGAATGTGGATCATGAGCGATCTGATCCCGTTTTCCGCCGCGCTGCGCGAGCGTTCCAGTTCGGCGCATTCCAGCAGTGAGGGTGCGGGCTTCATGTCCGACCTCATGAAGGGCGACGGGACGCGCGCGGACTACATCGCACTCGTCGCTCAGCACTGGTTCATGTACGACGCTCTGGAACGTGCCGCAGAGCGGATGCGCCGGGACCCCATCGCATCCGTGTTCATCAGCGACCGGCTGACGCGGCTGCCCGCACTCGAGGCGGACCTGGAGTTCCTGCTCGGCGGGGGCTGGCGGGACGAGATCTCACCGCTGCCCACGACCCGGCGCTATGTCGATCGGATCGAGCTGGTGGGCAGGACGTGGGCGGGCGGGTTCGTCGCCCACCACTACACCCGCTACCTGGGAGATCTGTCCGGTGGTCAGTTCATCGGCCGGCTGATGGCCCGCCGCTTCGGCTTCGAGACCAACGGCATCGGCTTCTACGTCTTCGACGACATCGCCGACCCCAGTGCGTTCAAGGACGTCTACCGTCGGCAGTTGGATGCCGCGCCGTGGGATGCCGAGGAGCAGGCGCGCGTCATCGACGAAGTGCTGCTTGCGTACCGGATGAACACCGAGGTGTTCGAGGACCTCGCCGCCGCGAAGGCGCAGTCGCAGGTCGCCTGACCCGACCACCCCCACCCCCACCCCACCCCACCGCACCGCACCGCGAGACTGCAGAGGCGCCGCGAAACAGGGTCGAACGCCCTCAGTCTCGAGGCGCCTATGCAGTCTCGCGGGTGGAGAGGGCACTCAGGATGCCGCGGCACGAACCCCGGCCATGAACCGCTGCACATCCGGATCCACCCGGATGTCGCTCGGCCGCAGCGGTCGGGTCAGATACAGCCCCTCGAGCGAGGTCAGCCGGCTGAGGGCGACGTACGTCTGCCCCGGGGCGAACGCACCCGAGCCGAGATCCACCACCGCCCGCTCGTACGTCTTGCCCTGCGACTTGTGGATTGTGACGGCCCACGCCAGCCGCAGCGGGAACTGCGTGAACTCCGCGACGATCTCGCGGGTGAGCGACTTCGAGCCGGCATCGTAGGCGTACCGGAACCTCTCCCACACGGCGGGCTCGACGTCGAATTCCTTCCCTTCCACCTCGACCCGCACGGTGCCGCCGGCGATCCGCGTGACCGTCCCGATCGTCCCGTTCACCCACCGCGGTGGGTCGCCGTACGAGCCGGTGTCGTTGCGCAGGAACATCACCTGCGCGCCGACCTTGAGTTTCAGGTCCACGTCGGCCGGGTACGAGGCATCCCCCCGCCCGAAGTCCCCGCTGATCTCGGCGCTGGCCGTCTGCTCGCGACCGATCAGCTCGGCCAGGTGCCGCCGGTTGATGTTGTTCACGATGTCGTTGCGGGTGGCCAGCGTGATGACGGGATGCTCACCGTCGGCGGGGTGCGGCGGAGTACGGGCTCCGGTGTCGTTGAGAACCTGCGCGATGTCGGCGGTCACGCGGCCGTAGCGGACCGCGTTGAGCATCGCCTTGAAGGCCGGATCGGCTTGACGGTGGATCTCGATCAGCTCGCGGATGTGCAGGTCGGCGCCGTACGCGCCGATGTCCATGATCCCGTCGCCGCCGACGCTGCCGACCCACACCTTCGCGTCGAAGAACCAGAACGATCGGTAGTGGTCGCGGATGTAATGCGCCTCGTCCCCGCGCGGCGGCACCGGGGCCAGCTGGTAGGGGTCGCCGAACATGACGATCTGCACGCCGCCGAACGGCTCGGCCCGCCGGCCGCGAGCCTGGCGCAGCGACCGGTCGATCGCATCCATCAGGTCGGCGTTGACCATGGATATCTCGTCGATGACCAGCGTGTCGATCGCGTTGAGGATCTTGCGGGTCGCGTCGGTCTGCTCGATCTGGCTGCCCGCGATCAGGCCGATGGGCAGCCGGAACAGCGAGTGGATGGTCTGGCCCTCGACATTCAGCGCCGCCACCCCGGTGGGCGCGCAGACGGCGATCTGCTTGCTGGTGTTCCAGGCGAGGTGCTGCAGCAGGGTCGACTTGCCGGTACCGGCGCGTCCGGTCACGAAAACGTGCTCTCGGGTGTCCTCGATCAGGCGGAAGAGCGCCTCCTGCTCGGGCGAGAGCGGAGGTGTGATCACCGGTTCATGCTAACCAGTGGATGCTGTGACCCGGCGCACATGGGCATGCCCGGTGGACAGCGGCTGCGGGATCTCCGCATCATGCGGGTCCAGCGACCACGACGCGGTCCCTTCGATCACTCCCCCGACGATCGTGCGGAACCGGGGGCAGGTCGAGATGTCGTGGGACCGGCAGTTCAGCGCATGCAGGGTCATTTCGCGGGAGCGTTCCATCTCCGCCATCCGCCGACTCAGGTCCTCGATGTGCTGCTCGAGAACCCTGTGCCGCGAGGGCGCCTGCTCATCCAGCAGCACCCCGATCTGCTCGAGGGTCATGCCTGCGGCCTTGCTGCGCAGGATCACCGCGATGCGGACGAGGTCCCTGTCCCCGTAGCGCCGGCGTCCCGCGGCATCCCGGTCGGGTCGGAGCAGTCCGACGTCCTCCCAGTGCCGCAGGACGTGCGTGTCTAGGCCGAAGCGGGCCGCCGCCACGCCGATCGGGATGGGACTTGACTTCATGTTGACATGAAGTCACAGAATCGCTGTGGACGCAACCAGAGGGGAGAGATCATGTACGACACGATCGTCATCGGGGGCGGCCCGGCCGGCCTGCAGGCCGCCCTGACGCTGGGCAGGATGCACCGGCAGGTCCTGCTGCTGGACTCGGGCGAGTACCGCAACGGCATGGTCGAGCACGCGCAGAACCTCATCACGCACGACGGACGGCCACCGGCGCAGCTGCGCGCGCTGGCTCGCGCAGACATCGCCGCGTACGACACGGTCGAGATCCGGGATGCCGCGGCGCAGGCGGTCGCGCCGGCAGCCGGGGGTTTCGTGGTCGACGTCGAAGGCGCTGCGGTGGGCACGCGGACCGTTCTGCTGGCCACCGGGCTGCGCGACGAACTGCCCGACGTCCCCGGACTGGCCGCGGTCTGGGGCCGCGGGGCCGCCAGCTGTCCGTTCTGTCACGGGCACGAGCTGAGCGGAAAGCGCATCGCGATCCTGGGCGGCGGCGCCCACGCTGACATGCAGTCGGCGATGCTCGGCCGCATCGCGTCGGAACTGGTGGTGCTCGACCCGGCGCAGGTCGCCGCCGTAGAACCGGCCGCAACGGGTCTCACGCTGCGGCTCAGCGACGGCTCGCTCCTCGAGGTCGGCGGGGTCTTCCTCGCCCCGGCGGCGACACAGCGCGCGCCGTTCGCGGCGCAACTGGGCGTGCGGATGCTGGAGTCGGGGTGCGTGGCGATCGACCTGATGGGACAGACGAGCATGCCCGGGGTCTTCGCGGCCGGCGACATGGCGCACTCCCCCGACGCTCCGGGTCCGCTGGCCTCGCTCGCGGCCGCGACGAGCGCGGGGCAGTTGGCGGCGGTGGGATGCGTCCGGCTGCTGATCGCCGGGGGGCCGGCCGGCTCCGCGGCGTAGCCGGAGCGCCGGCCGCGGAGCCGGGTTGACGGCATCCGGCTTCTCCCAGCCGCGGCTTCCTAGACTGAGGGCGTGGACACGGACGCAGGCGGCACGGCGACCAAGCCCGGTGCCGCTGCATCAGCGGCGCCGGCCGGCGCGCCGGGCCGTGCCGCGCCGCCGCGCCGGCGTTCCCGCCTCGCGGTCGATCTCCTGCTGCTCGGGATGGTCGGCGTTCTGCTGGTGACGGCGGTCATCGCGGCATCCGCATCGCTGTACCGCGAGTTCTACAGTCCTACGGCGTTCGTGGAGCGCTATCTGGGGATGCTTGCGGAGGGCAGCGCCGCGGACGCCCTGGCCGTGCCGGGGGTCGCGGTCGATTCGGCCCAGCTCGAAGCCGCGGGGCTGCCTGCCGCCGCCTCGGACGCGCTGCTGCGCCGCAACGCGCTGGCCACGCTGACGGACATCGAGATCGTGTCGGAGGAGACGCGTGCCGACGGCGTGGTCCTGGTGACCGTGCAGTACCGCGCGGGCGCGTACCCGGGCACCACCACCTTCGAAGTGCAGCCCGTCGACGCCCTCGGCCTGCCGACCTGGCGGTTCGCGACGAGTCCGCTCGCGCTGATGGACCTGTCCGTCCAGGGGTCGATGACCTTCGACGTGAACGGGTTCACCATCGACAAGCGCCAGATCTCACCCGACGGCGTCGAGGCGGACCCCCAGGCGCCGATGTCGCTGTTGGTCTTCTCCCCGGGCATCTACTCCGTGTCGGTCGACACCGCGATCTCTGCGACCCGGGGCGTGGCCGTCCTCTCCGACAGCCCGTTCGCGAGGGTGCCGGTGGATGTCCAGGCCCAGGCGACGCCGGAGTTCGTGCAGATCGTCCAGGAGAAGGTCGAGGAATTCCTCTCCGGGTGCGCGACGCAGGACGTGCTGCAGCCCACTGGGTGCCCGTTCGGCTTCATCGTGCAGGATCGCATCGTCTCGCCCCCGACCTGGTCCATCGCCGCCCAGCCCACCGTCACGGTCGTTCCCGACGGCGCCGGATGGGCGATACCCGCCGCCGACGCCGTCGCTCACATCGAGGTCGAGATCCGCTCTCTGTTCGACGGCTCGGTGCGCGACGTGGCCGAAGACGTCCCGTTCGTCGTCACGGGGACCATCACGGTCCAGCCGGACGGTTCCGCCTCGATCACGGTGACCGCCCCCGGCACCCCGTGAGGGATGCCGCGGCGCGGCGGCCGGTTCAGCCGCGTGCGTCCCGCTCGGCGAGCGCGGCGAGCTGGGCGTTGTAGGCCTCGAGCTCGGCGTCGCCCGTGCGGTCGGCATGCCGGTCCGCGCTGCGCTGCGCACGCTCATCGCTGCGACTCCACTGGATGGCCACCGTGATCGCCAGGATCAGCGTGGGCAGCTCGCCGATCGACCAGGCAACACCGCCGCCGATGTACTGATCCTCCAGCGGTGACGCGCCCCACGTGCGGCCCATCGCACCGAACCACTCCGCGACCATCAGACCCGACTGCATCATGATCGCGATGCCGAAGAACGCATGGATCGCCATCACGGCGATCAGTGTCACCAGCCGGCCCGCGTACGGCAGCCGGTACGCGACGGGATCGATCCCGATCAGCGAGAGGACGAACAGGTACCCGGTGATCAGGAAGTGCGCCGTCATCCACTCGTGCCCGAGGTGGTCATACAGCGACCAGCGGAAGAGGTCGGTGAAATAGAACACCCAGAGGGATCCGACGAACAAGCCGGCGGCGACGAAGGGATGGGTGAGCACGCGCGCAACCGGCGTGTGCACGGCCCACAGGATCCACTCTCGTCCGCCGCGGGTGCCGTCGTCGCGCTTGCGGATCGCGCGCGCGGCGAGGGTGACCGGTGCCCCCGCGACCAGGAGGACCGGTATCGCCATGGTCAGCAGCATGTGCCCCACCATGTGCACGCTGAACAGATACTCACCGTAGGCATTGATCGGCCCGCAGGTGACCCAGAACAGCAGCACGAGCCCGGTGATCCACAGCACCGTGCGGTAGATCGGCCAGGCATCGCCGCGGCGGCGCAGGCGCAGCGCCCCGGCGACGTAGAGGAAGATGCCGAATCCGGCCGCGAACGCCCACAGCAGGTCCAGGTTCCACGAAGTGAACCAGCGATCCAGCGTCAGCTCCGGCGGCAGGGGCGACCCGGTGAGGATCTCCGCGGGTGTGCGCACGGCCGGCAGGTTGGACGTCGTCGGAGGTGCGGTGCGGGCCAGGGCCACCGCCGCGCCGCTGGCCAGCCCCATGAAGGCCAGCTCGAGGGCGATGAGCCCCCAGAAGCGACGCGAGGCGGGATCCTCCCGCATTCTGCCGATCAGTCGCTTGCGGTACCAGGCGCCGAGGATGCCCAGAACCAGCAGCGCGCCGATCTTGGCCAGCAGGATGACCCCGTACGGCGAAGCGAGATTCTGCCACGCACCGACTCCGATCACCGCCCGGACGGTGCCCGAGATCGCGACCACCACGAACGCCGCCAGCGCGAAGGTCGAGTAGCGCGCCATGGCGTCGGCGAGGGTCTGCCGGTCGGTGAGCGGCCGGATCACCACCATCAGCAGCAGACCGCCGAGCCACACCGCGGCGGCGATGATGTGCAGCACGAGCGCCATGACGGCGGCGCTGTGGTTCGCCTCCTCGCCGGAGTGGCCCTGCGTGCCCATCGGGACGAGTGCGGCGATGGCCAGGATGGCCACGAAGAGGGTCGGGGTCCATGAGCGCACCGCGAACGTCAGCACGGTGATCGCAGCGCCGGCGATCGCGGTGATCAGCCAGGTGCGCCCGGCTTCGGTCTCGATCAGGAACCGACCCAGCTGTGCCCCGAACTCAGGACCCAGCCCCCACGCCGGGTTGAAGGTGTTCACGAACGTCAGGAACCCGGTGGATGCCGCCGCCACAGTGAAGATCGCCGCCGAGACCGAAGCCAGATCCAGCGCGGCATCGAACTCCCGCTCACCCGCCTTCAGCGCGAACAGCGCCGTCACCAGCGCGCCGACCATGCCGGCGGCGCAGAGGTTGACGACCAGCGTCGCGGCGGGCAGGCCCCATCTGACCAGTGGGCCCGGGTCGCCGATCGCGAAGGGCGCGGCACCGCCGCCGACGATCAGACCCCAGATCATCGCGGTCACGGCGGACACGACCAGGATCACGGGTCCGGCGGCCCGCAGCAAACGCGCCGCGTCTCCGCGCGGCATGGTGCCGCGGACAGGAGCGGTGGTGGAGGTCACGGGTTAAGCCTAGGCGGCATGCAGAAGGGGGACGCCGCGTGATGCGGCATCCCCCTCTCGTGCTCGGCCTGGACGTCGCGACATGCCGCCTGCGGCGGCTGGCCGTCCTCGAGCCGAAGGCTCTACTTGACGGCGGCCTTCAGCTTGGAGCCGGCGGTGACCTTGACGCGCTGGCCGGCCGGGATCTTGATCTCGGCACCGGTCTGCGGGTTGCGACCCGTGCGTGCCGACGTCTCGACCCGCTCGAACGAGAGCCAGCCGGGAATCGACACCTTGCTGCCCTTGGCGACCGCCTCCGAGACGGTGGAGAAGAGGGAGTCGAGCACGCCCGACACGGCGGACTGGCTCTGCCCCGTCGCGCTGGCGATGCTCGCAACGAGTTCGGTCTTAGTGATGGACTTGTCAGCCATGTGGTTGTCCTCCAAGGCGGCGGATGCGCCGACTTTCATTGCTCGGACCGGACGGGCGAAACCCTCCGGCTGGTCGGATCGACCGCCCCCGAATATACCCACTTTCCGCGGAATTCCGCGGATCTGCGAGCGCCTTGACGTAATCCGTCGGCGTGTTGGTGGTGCAGATGTGACTGATGGGGCAGTTGTGGCTGACGAGCAGTCGATCTTCGCGTTGCCGCTCACACCCGCCTCCGACCGCGCAGCGAGTGGTCCCGCCCGGGTACGGGCATAGTCCGGGCAACGAGAAGAGGCGGACCCGAGCGGGTCCGCCTCTTCTGAGGTGCTGGTGGTGCTGCTTACCAGGACGACTTGGTCACACCGGGCAGCTCGCCACGGTGCGCCATGTCGCGGAAGCGGACACGCGAGATGCCGAACTTCGTCAGGACACCGCGGGGGCGTCCGTCGATGACGTCGCGGCTGCGAACGCGCACCGGGGAGGCGTTGCGGGGAAGCTTCTGCAGGCCCACGCGTGCGGCCTCGCGCTGCTCGTCGGTCGAGGTCGGGTCGACCAGGGCCTTCTTCAGTTCGGCGCGCTTGGCGGCGTAGCGCTCGACGACGACCTTGCGCTGCTCGTTGCGCGCGATCTTGCTCTTCTTAGCCATTGATCAACGCTCCTCTCGGAATTCGACGTGCTTGCGGATGACCGGGTCGTACTTCTTGAGCACGATGCGGTCGGGGTTGTTGCGGCGGTTCTTGCGTGTCACGTAGGTGTACCCCGTGCCCGCGGTCGAACGCAGCTTGATGATCGGACGTACGTCCTGAGCCTTCTTGGCCATTAGAGCTTCACACCCCTCGCCTGCATGTCACGGACGACGGACTCGATGCCGCGGGCGTCGATGACCTTGATGCCCTTCGCCGACACGTTGAGCTTGATGTTGCGACCCAGCGACGGAACGAAGTAAGTCTTCTTCTGCACGTTCGGATCGAAGCGGCGCTTCGTCCGGCGGTGCGAGTGCGAGATGCTGTGACCGAAGCCGGGAACCGCTCCGGTCACCTGGCACACTGCTGCCATGGTTTCAACTCCTTAATACCGTGGAACCGGACGGCTCCACCCAAGATCCCTTGTCTGCACCCGCCAGGACAGCGACCGTTTCGGGCCGGGATCACGGGGAGGGTACGAACTGCGTGCTGGAGTGCGCGCAGACAAGGAGTCAGTTTAGCATGTGCCGGCGCGCCTCCTTGCGCTGGTCAGGAGGGTCTTGCCCCGCGCCCCCACCGAAAGGCGGAGACGGTGCGGTCGCCGGCGATCCAGAAGCGCCACGGGAAGAGGTCCGTCCCCGCAACGCCGGCCACCCCGACGCGGGGTCCGGTCGCGACCGCGTCCAGGGGTTCGGTGCGCAGCTCCAGTCGGGCCACCGCGCCGGCACGTTCGACACCGGTCACCGCATCGATGCCGTCGTGCATCGGGTCACGCAGACCGACCGCGTCCCCCAGCCGTCCCGGTCCGCCGGCCAGGTCGCGGTTCGAGCGCACGACGCCCCGGCGTTCGAGGCGACGCCGGGTCGCGGCATCCCGCCCCTCCAGCACCTCACCGGCCCGCAGCAGCACTCCCCCGGCGATACCGTCCGGGCCGCACACCACGTTCACGCACGAATGGATGCCGTGGCTCAGGTACACGTACAGGTGCCCGGGTTCGCCCCACATGGTGGCGTTGCGGACAGTGCGGCCCATGCGCGCATGCGACCCCGGGTCGGGAATGTCGCCGGTGCCGGCACCGTGGTATGCCTCCACCTCGGTCAGCCGGACGGCCACCGTCTGCCCGTCCACGACGGTGGTCAGCACTCCGCCCAGCAGACGCGGTGCGACCTCGAGGGGCAGTCCCGCCAAGGCATGGCGCGTCGCGGGCCGCAGGGTCGGCAGGACAGGTCCGATCGGATCGGTCATCGCGGCGGCACCTGGCACCAGGAGATGTCGAAGCCGTTGATGGCCAGGACCTGTTCGCCGCCGGCGATCTCGACGATCCGCGTCTGCACCTTCTTGGGCATCGGAAGCCGGTAAAGGTCGTACCGATTGGTCACCGCATCCGGTGCCACCACCAGCGCGGCGTATCTGCCGCTCGGCGAGACGCAGGTCTGCAGCGCGACGTCCGTCGACGGCAGCTCCATGAGCACGGTGGTGCTCCCGTCGTCCGTCGCCGCCGCGACGGTGGTGCCGATCGGGATGCCTGCGGCGTCGGTCGGCGCCCCCAGCCGGATCGTGCCGCCGCCCGGCACCGGCGTGACCGCGCCGAGCAGGCCCAGATCGACGTCGGCGGGGGCGAGCGCTGCCTCGCTCGCGTCGGCGAGGTCGATGGTCACCATGCCGCCGCCGCGCAGGACGACAGCCTGGGACGATCCGCGGGCGATGCCCTCGATCGCCAGCGCGGTGCCCAGGGCGGTGGCCGTCTCGCCCTTCGGGTCGGTCACGAGAAGCGAGCCGTCGAAGGTCAGCAGGAGGATGTTGTCCGTGTCGGGGACGAAGCGCCATTCCGCGACCCGCGGCTCGGCGCCGGTCACCACGACGGGGGCGGGCTCGGCGTGTGCCGCGCTCTGCTTCAGGGACACCGTGAACAGCGCGCTTTCCAGGCCGCCGGTCTCATCCAGATCGGCATCCGAGAAGGTGTAGCCGATCAGTTCGCTGCGGTCGGCGCTCTGCAGATTCGTGACGAAGCCGTCGCCGGGGAGGGCGAGATCGCGTTCCGCGCCGCCCTCCAGATCGGTCACCACCAGGCGAGCCCGGTCGCCCTCGCGCACCGACATCACGAGATGGCTGGAGGTCGCCCGGAAATCCTCGATGTGCTCGTGGCTGAACACGGGCACCGCCTCTTCGCCGGTCAGATCGGTGCGGAAGACGGTGTCGCCGCTCTCGGTGCGCTGCAGGATGAACACCTCCGCCGGCGGCGTGCGGAACGTGTGCGTGAGCGTCGCGCCGGGGCCGCCGCCCACCCCGCGCACATCGTCGAAGCGGACGCGGTACTCCGTCTCGTCGTGCAGCGGCAGGCCGAATCGCACGCCCACGCTCCGCCCGGACGTGTCCACCGAGAAGGGCACCGCAGGCGTGACCGTCACCTGATCGGCCCGGACAGTCTCCAACGACTGCGAGGTGGTCACGATCAGCCGCGACCCGGATGCCGCGGCCGCAGCGGCGGGATCGACGTGCACCTCGGTCACCCGCGGCCCCTGCGCGACGCCGGCGGCCGCGCCGACCAGCCCGACCGCTCCCAGAACGGCGGCGACGATCGCGAACGACACGGCGAACGCGCGAGTGCGGCGGGTGCGGGTGCGGCCGCGGCGGGTGCCGGCCTCAGTATTCATACGGGTCCCCGGGCTCGGTGATCGGCTCGATCGCCGTCGCGTCGATCTCGAGGCGCCCGTCGGTGGTCGAGCCGATCGTGCCGGTGATCGTCACCCACTGCCCGGTGTCGGGAGCCGGGTCGGATCCGGCGACGTGCACGCTGGCGGGCTGCGCATCGATGACGCAGTGCGTGATCACCAGGCGCGTGAGGTCGAAGCCGCCATGGTCGCCGGGCGTGACGAAGCCGGTGAGGGTGACGGCGTCCCCCGCGAAGGCATCCGGATCGGTGGCGGTCGCGAAGACGGTCGCCCACTCGCCGATCCCGAACGAGGACGTGTCGCCGGTCGCGGCGAGGGTGACGGCATCCGCACCGGCGAAGAGCGGCGGCGCGCCGACATCGCGGGCCATCGCAAGCTCTGCGGACAGGGCGGCGGGCGGCAGGACCAGGGCCAGGAGCACGACTCCGGATGCCGTCACTGCGCCGACCGCGCTCGCCGCGAGCGCCGCCGGGTGCGCGGGCCGCGCTGCGCGCACCCGGTCCCTCGCGGGCCGTTCCGGCAGGGCGCTCGCGGCAGCGGTCGGAGATGGAGCGGCGGCGGCGGAGACGAGTACCTGGTCCGCGTGCGGGTGCGGACGGTCGTGTCCATGCTCGTGTCCGTGGTCGGCCTCGGCGCCGAGCGGAAGCGTGAAACTCAGCGCGGTGCCCGCCAGCGTGAGCACCGCCATCGTCACTGCGAACCACGCCGATTCCGGGTTGATGTACAGCCCGAGGCGTCCGGTCAGTGCCAGCCCGAGCGTGATCACGGCGAGCACCGACGCCAGGCCTACGCCCAGCCAGCGGGTGCTCAGAAGTCCCGGCCTACGCAACGAGGTTCACCACCGTCCCGATCGCGAACGCCGACAGCACCACGATGACCACCAGCCCCGCGAGGGTGCGGGTGGTGAAGGTCGTGCGCATCAGCGCGAGCATCTTGACATCCACGAGCGGACCGACCAGGAGGAACGCGACGATCGACCCCGGGGTGAAGGTCGAGGCGAACGACAGGGCGAAGAACGAGTCCACGTTCGAGCAGATGGCCACCACCATGGCCAGGGCCATCATCGCCACGATCGACAGCGCCGGGTTCGAGCCGATGGCCAGCAGCGCATCGCGCGGGATGAGCACCTGCACCGCTCCGGCCAGCGCCGAGCCGATGATCAGCGCCGGCATGACAGCGCGCAGCTCGACGACGAACTGCGCCAGACTGCGCCGCCCGCGTCCGCCCCGCTCCCCCTCGACCAGCTCGCACGTCTCGCGGAAGCGGTCGGTCAGCAGGGCATCCGGGTTGGGGTGCCGGCTGTACAGCCAGCCGATCAGGTTCGCGATCGCGTAGCCGCCGAGAAGGCGCGCGATCAGGATGCCGTCACTGGATCCGAACGCCTGGTGGGTGGTCAGGATCACGATCGGGTTGACGATCGGCGCGGCGATCAGGAAGGTCAGCGTCTCGGGCACCGTGAAGCCGCGGATCAGCAGTCCCCGCGCGAAGGGCACGTTGCCGCACTCGCACACCGGCACGATCATGCCCAGCAACGAGAGCACTGCGCGCCGCGCCCAGGCCCGGCGCGGCATCCACCGCTCGATCACGCCCGGCGGCACCCACACCTGCACGACGATGGAAAGCAGGACCCCGAGGGCGACGAACGGCAGCGACTCGATGAGCACGCTGATCGCGAGGGTCAGCCCGTCCTGCGCGCGGGTGGGCAGAGGTGCCGCGAACAGGGCCGGCGCGAAGGCGTCGATCAGGAACAGCGCCGCGATCACCAGAACACCGGCCGCGACCGCCACCACCGGCCGGCCGGGACGTCCGCCGCGCACCGCCCCCAGCTCTCCGGCCCGCGCCGCCGCCGGGGCTCTGCCGCCCCGGATCCCCGGCTCGCTGGCGCGCGGCCGGTCAGTCCCCAGCACGTTCAGGCGCTCTGGCCTGCGCGCACGGCGTGCACAGGCCGAAGATGTCCACGACGTGCTCGGCCTCACTGAACCCGTGCAGCGCGGCGGTGCGGCGCGCCCACTGCTCGACGTCGGTGGCCGCGATCTCGATCGTCAGACCGCAGGATCGGCAGATGAGGTGATGGTGGTGGCCGGGCGAGGTGCACGCGCGGTAGAGGCTCTCGCCCTCCGGGCTCTGCAGCGAGTCGGCCTCCCCCTGCGCGGCAAGCCCTGCCAGGGCGCGGTAGACGGTGGCCAGCCCGATCCCGGTGTTCTCCTCGCGCAGAGTGGCGTGCAGGCTCTGCGCGCTGACGAATCCGCTGGCGTCGCCGAGCGCCTCGCGCACCCGATCGCGCTGCCACGTGTTCCGCTGAGCCATATGCCGGATTCTACCGATCGCCCCTGAGCGAGAGCCTGGGTGTGGTGGGATTGCGGGCCTCTGCGGAGGTCCCGGTGAAAGCGCGGGGTGGATTCGCCGAAGCGGGCACATCGTTCCCCCGCGCGGCGCCGGTTTCTCCCCGGCTTCTCACGCGGCCCTCGTCACACGGTCGCGCCTGCTCCCCACGCCGCGGCACACGAGGTAGATCAGGAACGAGATCGTCGTGATGTAGGGGCTGACCGGCAGCGTCCCCGCGATGGCCAGGAGGATGCCGCCGACGGCCGACACGAATCCGAACACCGCCGCCAGCACCGGAACGGCGATCGGTCCCGTCGCGACGCGCATGGCGGCCGCGGCCGGGGTCACCAGCAGCGCCATGACCAGGAGCGCACCGATGATGTGCACGCTGACCGCGACGATCAGGCCCAGCAGCAGCATGAAGGCCAGGGAGACCGCGGTGGTCGGCACCCCGCGCGCGGCCGCGGACTGCGGGTCGAGGGAATCGAACCGGAGGGGGCGCCAGATGAGCAGGATGCCGAGGAGGACGACCGCGCTGATCGCGATCAGCCACCCCAGCTGTCCGCTCTGCACCGACACGATCTGACCGGTGAGCAGGCTGAACCGGTTGGCGCTGCGACCGTCGTACAGGGACAGGAAGAGGATGCCCAGGCCCAGGCCGAACGGCATCAGCACGCCGATGATCGAGTTGCGGTCGCGGGCGCGGGCGCCCAGGACGCCGATGATGGCCGCCGCGACGAGCGAGCCGACGATGGATCCGGTCACCACGTCGAAGCCGACCAGGAGTGCGAACGCCGCGCCGGCGAAGGACAGTTCGCTGATGCCGTGCACGGCGAATGCCATGTCGCGCTGCATCACGAAGACGCCGACGAGACCGCCGACCAGGCCCAGCACCGCCCCGGCGATGACGGAGTTGGAGACAAGGGCGAGGATGTCGCCGTAGTCGGCGAGGCCACCGAACATGGCGTCGGCGATGTCCGGCCAGTTCACTCGCGGACCTCGTCGTGGTGGTGGTGGGACTCCTCGGCATCGGGGGCTCCCACCACGACCAGCCGGTCGCCGGCACGGAGGACGTATACCTCGGCGCCGTAGAGCTCGGTCAGCACGCTGGAGCGCAGCACCTCGTCGGGCGAGCCGAGCGTGAACCGGCCGTTGGCGATGTACAGGATGCGGTCGACCTTCCCCAGCAGGGGGTTGATGTCGTGCGTGACCAGCAGCACCGCCGCTCCGGTCTGCTTGCGGTGTCGATCGATCAGACCGACGACGGCTTGCTGATTGGCCAGGTCCAGACTGGTGAGCGGCTCGTCGCACAGCAGCAGGCGCGGCTCGTCCGCCAGCGCCTGACCGACCCGCAGCCGCTGCTGTTCACCACCGGACAGCAGCCCCACGGGGCGGTCGGCGAACTCCCGCGCGCCCACGGCGTCGATCAGGGCCTCCACGCGCGCCCGGTCGCTGCGACGCGGGAATGGCAGGCCGAAGCGGTGACCGTCCACGCCCAGACCGACCAGGTCGCGGCCGCGCAGCGCTGCGTCGCGGGGCAGCGGGCGCTGCTGCGGGATGTAGCCGATGCGGCGATTGCCGCGGGCGCGGACCGGCGCGCCGAGCGCCTCGATGCTTCCCGAGCTGAGGCGGTCCAGTCCGAGGATCGCGCGTAGCAGTGTCGTCTTGCCCGATCCGCTCGGACCGAGCACCGCGATCAGCTCGCCGGGCTTGACGGTCAGATCCAGCCCGCTCCACAGTTCTCGGTTTCCGCGGCGCAGCGCGGCGTCGCGGATCTGCAGCGGCGCGGTCACGGTTGGAGGGCGCCCGCCAGCGCCTCGATGTTCGCCTTCATCCACGAGAGGTAAGTCTGGCCGTCCGGGAGCGTTTCGGAGAACTCGATGACGGGGATCGACAGTGATTCCGCCTCGGCGATCACCTCGGTCGTCTCCGCCCCGCCTGTCTGCGAGTTGGCGATGACGGCCCGCACGTCCCCGGAGCGCAGCAGTTTGAGGGACTCCAGGAGCGTCGCGGGTGCGACGTCCTGTCCCTCCTCCACGGCCTCGGTGAAGGCCTCCGGGCTGACGTTGTGCAGGCTCGCGGCCTGCACGAGGGGCAACGCGACCGGCTCGGTGACGAAGACGTCGACACCCGCGGAGGCGGTGCCGATCGCGGTGAGCGACACCTCGAGGTCGCCGATGCCCTCCGCGAACGCGGCTGCGCGCTCCTCGATCGCCCCACTCTGGGCCGGCAGGAGCGCGATCAGCTCGTCGGCGATCGCCTCGGCCACGTGCTCGATGGTGTGCGGGTCGTACCAGACGTGTTCGTTGAATCCCGCGACGTGCTCGTGTTCGCCGTGCTCGTGCACGTTCTGTTCGCCGGGCTCGTCCGCGGCCTCCGTGTTCGCGGCCTCGTCGTGGCCGGGGTTGTCCGGCCAGTCGTGGGAGAACTCCGCGGCCGTGATCACCGGCGCCGTCGACCCGCTCGCGTCGATGAGCGCGTCCACGAATGCGTCGTATCCGACGCCGTTCTCGATGATCAGATCGGCTCGTTGAACGGCGAGCTGGTCACGCGCGCTGGGTTCGAACGAGTGCGGATCCTGCGCCGTCGAGGACACGATCGCGGTCGCATCCACCAGGTCGCCGCCGATCTCGGAGGCCAGCTGCGCGTAGACGTTCGTGCTGGCCACGACGCGCAGGCGCCCCTCCCCCTCTGCCGCGGAACCGGTCGACGCGCATCCCGCGAGCGCGAGGGCACCCGTCACGGTCAGAGCAAGCAGGGCGAGGGCGTGGCTACGACGGGGCATGCCCCCACCCTAAGGCTATTGATAATCATTCTCAAACCCGACTCCGGACGCGATCTCCGGGACGACCGTCGCGGGCCGAACCCCAGGGGAGCGGCCGCACGCGCGCGAGCGCTGTCCGCCCGGCCCGCTCAATCCAGCAGCAGGGCCGGTTCCTCCAGGATGGAGGCGATGTCGGCGATGAACCGGGACACCCCGTCGCCATCCACGACGCGGTGGTCGAACGAGCCCGAGACGGTGGTGACCCAGCGGGGCCGGACCTCTCCGTCCACGACCCAAGGCTTCTGGCGGATGGTGCCGAGTGCGACGATCCCGACTTCGCCGGGATTGATGATCGGCGTACCGGCATCCATTCCGAAGACGCCGATGTTCGTGATGGTGATCGTGCCGCCGGTCTGGTCCGCGGGGGTCGATTTGCCCTCGCGTGCCGTCACGGTGAGCTTCTCCAGGGCGCGGGCCAGATCGCGCATGTTCAGCTCCTGGGCGTCCTTGATGTTCGGCACCAGCAGACCGCGGGGGGTGGCGGCGGCGATGCCGAGATTCACGTAGTGACGCACCCGGATCTGGGCGCCACCGCCCTCGGGGTCGTCGATCCACGCCGCGTTGACCATCGGCGTGCGCCGCACGGCCCAGATCACCGCGCGGGCCATGATCAGCAGCGGCGAGACCCGGACGTCCGCGAAGTCCGGCGAGGCCTTGAGCCGCTTGACCAGCTCCATGGTGCGGCTCGCATCGACGTCGGTCCAGACCGACACGTGCGGCGCGGTGTAGGCGCTGCGGACCATTCCGCTGGCCACCGCCTTGCGCACGCCCCGGACCGGGATGGACTCCTCGCGCCCGGCGGCATCCGGCGCAGGAGCCGGGACGGCCGGCACCTGCGCGGCGACCGGGGGAGTGCCGACGGCGATCGTCTCTTCGCGCACCGCTCCCCATTCCGGGGTCTGGATGTTTCGGAAGACGCTGGCCTGCGACGCCTGCTTCATCACATCGTCACGCGTCACCTCGCCCCCCGGGCCACTGGGTGCGATGTCGGTCAGGTCGACGTTCAGGTCGCGCGCCAGCTTGCGGATCGGCGGCTTGGCGATGACCCCCACGGATGCCGCTGCCGGGCGGCCGGCCGGCTTGCGGCGGCGCGACTGGACGTGACCCGCGCTGCCGTACCCGACCAGGACGGCACCGCCGGCATCCGGTTCGTGCGCCTCGCCGTGCTCGCTCTGACCCGCCGTGGCCGGCGGTGCGGACGCGTCCGCGCTCGCGATCGTGATGATCGCCGCCCCGACCGCGACCGTGTCGCCCTCGGCGACGAGCACGTCGCCGACGACGCCGGCGAACGGGGAGGGCAGTTCGACCAGCGACTTCGCGGTCTCGATTTCGACGAGGACGTCATTGACTTCGACCCGGTCGCCGGGGGAGACCCGCCAGGACACGATCTCGGCCTCGGTGAGGCCCTCGCCAACGTCGGGGAGGAGGAAGGTCTGTGTGCTCATCCGTTGTCCTTTCCGGCCGCCCTCTGACCGGGAGAGTCGGGGGTCATCAATACGCCAGCGTACGGTCGACGGCCTCGAGGATGCGGTCCGCGTCCGGGAGGAAGGTTCCTTCGAGCTTGGCCGGAGGGAACGGAGCGTCGAAGCCGGAGACGCGCAGCACCGGCGCCTCGAGCGCGTAGAACGCCTTCTCCATGACCGTCGCCGCCACCTCGCTGCCGAGACTGGTGAAGCCCGGCGCCTCCTGCGCGTAGACCATGCGTCCGGTGCGGCGCACCGAGTCCAGGATCGGGCCGTAGTCGACGGGGGACAGGGAGCGCAGGTCGATCACCTCGCAGCTGGTGCCCTCGGACTCCGCGAGCGCAGCAGCCTGCAGCAGCGTCGCGACCATGGCGCCGTGACCGACCAGCGTGACATCCGTGCCGCGGCGGACCAGGCGGCTGGCGTGCAGCGGCAGAGCCCGGGCAGCGGCATCCACCTCGCCCTTCTGCCAGTACCTGCTCTTCGGCTCGAGGAAGATCACCGGATCGGTCGAGGTGATCGCGTCCTGGATCATCCAGTACGCGTCGTTCGGGGTGGATGGGCTCACCACGCGAAGACCGGGCGTGTGGGTGAAGTACACCTCGGGGCTCTCCTGGTGGTGCTCCACCGCGCCGATGTGGCCGCCGTAGGGGATGCGGATCACCACCGGCATGCTCAGCGCACCCTCGTGCCGATTCGTGATCTTCGCCAGCTGCGAGGTGATCTGGTCGAACGCCGGGAACACGAACCCGTCGAACTGGATCTCGCACACGGGCCGGAATCCGGCCATCGCGAGTCCGATCGCGGTGCCGACGATGCCCGATTCGGCCAGCGGGGTGTCCAGCACCCGCTGCTCGCCGAACTCTGCCTGCAGGCCCTCGGTGACACGGAAGACCCCGCCCAGCCGACCGATGTCCTCGCCCATCAGGATCACCCGGTCGTTCTCGGTCATCGCCCGCCGCAGTCCGGCGTTGAGCGCGCGGCTGAACGGCATGGTCTCGATCGACGACGTCCGCGCGTCGGCGGGTGCGGCCTTGAGGTCGGTCACGACGGCTCCTCCTCGAACGATGCCTCATAGCCGGCGAGCCACGCGCGCTGCTCGTCGATCAGAGGATGCGGTTCGGTGTAGACGTGGTCGAACATGAGATCGGTCGGGATGCCGCCGAGCGCGGCGGTGCGGACGCGGGCGTCCTCGGCCACCGCGGCGGCTTGCGCCTCGACTTCGGCGAAGAACGCGTCCGACGCTCCGCGCCCCCGCAGATAGGCGCGCATGCGCGCGATCGGGTCCCGGCGCGCCCAGGACTCTTCCTCGTCGGCGGTGCGGTACTTCGTGGGGTCGTCACTGGTGGTGTGCGCTCCCATGCGGTACGTCATGGCCTCGATGGCGCGCGGGCCCGCGCCGGCGCGCGCCTCGTCGAGGGCGACCCGGGTGACCGCGTAGCTGGCCAGCACGTCGTTGCCGTCGATGGGGATGCTCGGGATGCCGTATCCGGCGCCGCGGCGGTACAGCGGCGACCGGGACTGGGTGGCGACGGGGACCGAGATGGCCCACTGGTTGTTCTGCAGGAAGAACACCTCGGGGGTGCGGTAGCTGGCGGCGAAGACCATCGCCTCGTGCACATCGCCCTGACTGGATGCGCCGTCTCCGTAGTAGACGATGACGGCCTCGTCGGTCTGAGGGTCCCCGGAGCCGGACTTGCCGTCCAGCGTGAGGCCCATGGCCAGTCCGGTCGCGTGCAGCGTCTGGGACCCGAGGACCAGCGTGTAGATGTGCGTGTTCCCGTTCTTCGGATCGGCCGGGTTCCAGCCGCCGTGCGTGAGACCGCGCATCACGCGGATGATGTCCACCGGGTCGACGCCGCGGATCATGCACACGACGTGCTCGCGGTAGGACGGGAAGAGGTGGTCCTGGGGGCGCGCGGCGCGGGCCGAGCCGACCTGTGCCGCCTCCTGGCCGAAGCTCGGCGGCCACAGCGCGAGCTGGCCCTGGCGCTGCAGGTTCGTGGCCTGCTGGTCGAAGGCGCGCACGACGAACATGTCGCGGTAGAAGCCTTCGAGCTCCGCGTCCGTGAGCGCATCGATGAGTTCGAGGTACGGTTCGGCTGCCGGAGTCGGCGCGACCGACCCGTCCGCCGCGAGCACGCGGACGAGTTCCGGCGCGTCGTCCGGCCCGGTGTTCTGGTGCAGAGTCACCGTTCTACGCTAGCCCGCGACCCCGGATGGTCCTCTGGGAGGTCTTTCACAACGGATTCCGCGATCGATAGGACCTTGTCGACAGAGTCCTCCTCGCCGACACTGACCCGCAGACCGTCGCCGGCGAACGGACGCACGATCAGACCGGCCGCATCGAAGGCGCTTGCGATCTGCATCGTCTCGGCACCGCCGGGCAGCCAGAGGAAGTTGCCCTGCGCTTCGGGCACGCGCCACCCGGCATCGCGGAGGGCTGCGGCGAGCCGGTCGCGCCGCGCGGCGATCGTCCGCACGCGTTCCAGCAGCGCGTCCTCCGCGTCCAGGCTCGCCAGGGCGGCGACCTCGGCGTGCGCCGTGACGGACAGCGGGATGCTGGTGCTGCGGGCGGCATCCAGGATGCGCGGGTGCCCGATGGCGTAGCCGATGCGCAGCCCGGCCAGACCGAACGCCTTGGAGAACGTGCGCAGCGCGACCACGTTCGGGTGGCCCTGCGTGCCCAGCACGCGCAGACCGTCCACGGCCGCCGGGTCGGTGATGAACTCGGCATACGCCTCGTCCAGAATGACCAGGACATCACGGGGGACCAGAGCCAGGAACGCGTCGAACTCGGCCTGGGTGACGATCGGGCCGGTGGGGTTGTTGGGGCTGCAGACGATGATCGCCCTGGTGCGCGGGGTGACCGCCGCGGCCATCGCCGGGAGGTCGTGGCGGGCATCGTCGGTCAGCGGCACCTGCACGGGGGTGGCACCGGCGACGATCGCGAGCCACGGATAAGCCTCGAAGGAGCGCCACGCGAAGATCACCTCGTCGCCGGGACCAGACGTGGCGAGCACGAGCTGCGTGAGGATCGAGACACTGCCCGCGCCGATATGCACCGACGAGGGCGAAACGCCGAACCGGTCGGCCAGCCGCTCGCGCAACCGTCCGGCGGTCGCGTCCGGGTACCGGTTCAGCTCCGTCGCGGCACGCACCGCTTCGAGGACCCCGGGAAGCGGGTCGAACGGGTTCTCGTTGCTGGACAGCTTGAACGCGTCCGCACCGGCCTGCTTGCCCTGCTGGTAGGGCGGCAGCGCGGCGATCTCGGGCCGGACCCGGACCGGGATCTGCGCGTCATCGAACGGAATCGGAGCGTCGGTCACCCTGCCGAGTCTATGGGTCCGCTCTCGGCCGTCGGGGTGCGCTGCCGCGGTCGCGATCGGGCCGTTCGCCCGTGCCCCGCCCGGGTTTCGCGTGGATCCGGGGCCAGGAAGTACCCGCATGGCAGACTGACGAACTATGGGCTTCCTCATCCGTGTCGTCGTCAACGCGTTCGCCATCTGGATCGTCACACTGATCCCCGCGCTCATGGTCTCGGTCATCCCGTTCCCACCGGGGGAGACGCTGCAATTCGTGCTCACGCTGCTGATCGTGGCCGCCATCTTCGCGCTGGTGAACACCATCATCGGCACCGTCATCAAGATCCTCGCGTTCCCGCTCTACATCCTGACGCTGGGCCTGATCGGGTTGATCATCAATGCGTTCCTGCTCTGGCTGACCGCATGGATCACCGGCTTCTGGAGCTGGGGTCTTCGCGTCGAAGATTTCTGGTGGGGCGTCTTGGCGGCGATCGTCATCTCGCTCATCAACTGGATCTTCGGCATCATCCTGCGCCCGAAGAGGACGGATTGACCTCACCGGGCACAGGTCCGGGACTGGGATCCGGCAGCGGCAGGATCCGTTCCGCGGCGTACTCGGTGACCTGCACGGATGCCGCGGATGCGAGGTCCGCGAACACCTGCCGCACCGCCGCCATGCGCGGATCGGCGGAGGTGTCCAGCATCCGCGCGGTCGCGGTGTAGCTGTCCAGGGCATGCGCGGGCAGGCCGAAGTCGTGCAGGCCGGCACGCGGGTCGGCGGTGCGTTCCGCGACGAAGCTGCCGGGCGCACCCACAGTCCCCGCATGACCGCCGCCGGCCAGCGCGGCGACCGGGTCATCGGCGTGGCGCACCGAGACGCTGAGCGTGCCCTCGCCGAGATCGGCCTCGACGGGCGAGCCGAACGAGACGAGCGTCTGCGTGTCGTAGTCGCCCTCCAGCGCCAGGTGCGCGGCGACCATGGCGCCCTGCGAGTGGCCGAAGGCGTGCACGATATCGCCTGGCCGCGCACCGGACTCGCGGAGCGCGAGCTCGGTGGCCTCATAGGAGGCCGCGCGTGCACCCGTGTACAGCTCGATGTTGGCGTCCATGTCGAACGGTTCCGTCGTCCGGGGGGCGATCGTCTGCGTGCCGGTCACGTAGACGGCGAACCGGCGGGAGCCGTCGGGCATCGAGTACCGCTCCACCCTGACCCGGGCTTGGCCACCGGTCGGTATGCGCTCTGCGGCGCCGGCCAGTGAGGTGGGGGCCGTGGCCGGTGCCGGCGGGGCGACCGGCGAGAGGACGAGGTCGCCGGGCTGACCGCGCAGCCGGGCGGTGGTCGGCACTGTGCCGGAGCCCAGCGCGCCGACGGCACGCTGAAGCGCCCACGCCGTCGGCACGGCGAGCAGGTGGAAGCCCGGACTCAGCCACCAGAGCGCTCCGAGAGCCTGACGTGCCAGTTCGCCGGGCCAGCTGACCCAGTGCCCGAGGGCGGCGAGGGTTGCCTGCGCGTCGGCGTCCGGGTGCTCGATGGCCAGCGCCGCCAGCCGGGAGTCGATCCGCCGCACCGCACCGGCATCGCCCGCGGCATCCGCCGCCGCCCGTTCGGTGCGCAGCTCGACGATCTCGTAGACGGCCGCGGCAGCGCGCAGCGCCCGACTCAGCTCGCCCGCGGCCTCGACCACCTCTTGGATCCGCCGGCTTGCGCAGGACATCGTGTGCGCGACGTCCCACATCGCCCGGGTCGTGCCGGCCAGGTGCATCGAGGACGACCCGATCCTGGCGGCGATGTCCTCGAGCTCCCCGGCCGCCACCTGGAAGGCGTCGGCGGCCGTGCGCAGCGTGACGGTGTCCACAGCGACCGCCCCGCCGCCGCGGATGTCCAGGTCGTCGCTCATAGTCCGTGCCGCCACGCGTCCGCTTCCAACCGTGCCCGAGCCAGAGCCAGAGCATCCCGCGCGTCCTCGACGAGTGGGATGAGGGCCGCCACATCCCGCCGCCACGAGTCGGCGGTCGAATGAAACACCGTCGCGGCATCGGTGCACCAGCGGGTCTGGTCGGCCAGTCCGGCGGATCGAGCGGACACCTGCCGCAGCCGATCGATCGCATCGCCGAGCTGACGCCGGACGAGGTCCAGGACATCCAGGTCCTCCGCCGCCAGGCCGGATGGGGTCGACATCCCGCCACTCTGGCGCGCACCGGCGGCCGGGAAGCGGCGGGCCGCAGAGGTGGGGGACAACCGGCGCCCGCGGCGCGTTGTGCAGGAGTGGTCCGGTCGTCGCAGAATGTATCCATGACTGCGAGCGCGCTGGAGCCGTTCCGCGTCGTCTTCGTGTGCACCGGTAACATCTGCCGCTCACCCATGGCCGACGTGGTGCTGCGTGCGTTCGCGGATGCCGGCAGCGTGGGTGAACGGGTCAGCTCGACCAGCGCCGGAACCGGCGACTGGCACGTCGGCGAGCGCGCGGATCAACGCACCCTGGAGGCGCTGGATCGCCGCGGGTACGACGGGACCCGGCACCGCGCGCGGCAGTTCACGCACGCCGACTTCGCGCGCAACGACCTCGTCGTGGCCCTGGACCGCAGCCATGAGCGCATTCTGCACGGCTGGGCGCGTTCGGATGCGGACTCGGACAAGATCGCGCTGCTGATGTCCTTCGACTCCTCCGCTCGCACGCTCGACGTTCCCGATCCGTATTACGCCGGGCCGGGCATGTTCGATGACGTCCTGCTGATGATCGAGAGCGCGAGCCATGCGCTCTACCGGCAGATCGAGCCTGCGATCCGGTCAACGATCCGACACAGGTAGGCAAGCAGGCGTCTCGGCGTCGGCTCCACCGACACCGTGTCAGTGGCCGTCGTGGTGTTTCCTGCGGCATCCCTCGCCTCGTACGTGAAGGAGTAGGTCGCGCCGACGACCGCTTTCACGGCGAAGCTGCGGTCGGAGAGCTGACGCACGACCGCCTTCTTGCTGCCCTCCGCGGTGGCGGACAGGAGCCGGACCGTCACCTCGCCGCTGTCGTCGGCCGCGTCGGCCGTCACCGTCACCGTGCGGGTCTTGCCGTTGGGCGGAAAGAGGAACGCCGGATCTGCCGTCACGGTCAGCGCCGGCGCCACCGTGTCCGGCGGGCTCAGGTCCACGCCCACGATCACCGGGTCGTGGTCGCTGGAGCGGTACGGGTCCGGCGCGAACAGGGCATCCTGCGCGGGCGCCTTGAACGACATGTCGTAGTCGATGAGGCTCGGCTCGTCCGCGTTGATGTGCCACGCCGCCGCTCCGGTCACATCGGCGACCAGAGCCGGTCCGGCGAGCGCGTAGTCGAGGTAGCCGAGCTGGCCGTCGAACACGTAGGAGTACGCGCCCTCGCCCTGGTATCGGGCGAGCAGGTCGGTGAACCCGCTCGTCAGCAGCGCGGCGATCGGCGCCTCCTTGTCGTACGAGTTGAGGTCTCCGATGATCAGCTCGCGGCCGGCGCCCTGTCCGGTCGGATCGGTGGCCAGCCAGTCGCCGAGCGCGGCGGCGGCCTGCGTCCGCGTGATGTTGCAGTTTCCGGCGCCGTCGCCGGCATCGGGGTCGCCGACGGCGTTGCAGTCGGACCCCTTGGATTTGAGGTGGTTCACCACGACCGTGATCGTGCCGCCCTCCGCGTCGGCGAAGGTCTGGGTCAGCCCCGGCCGGTTGTATTCGTCCAACCAGCGCGGGTCCTTGCTCTCGTCCATCAGCGCGAAGTCCCCGACGGGGGTGAGCACGGCCGGCTTGTAGATCAGAGCGGTGGTGATCACGTCCGAGCCGATCGGTCCGGTCTCGATGAGGTCGTAGACGTCCGCCCCGAGGTACTCGTTCAGCGCCGCGGTCAGCGTGGCCAGTGCGGTCCCGTTGTTCTCGATCTCGATCAAGCCGAACACGTCCGCGTCGATCTGCGCGAGCGCCGCGACGATCTTGGCCTCCTGCCGCTCGAACTCGACCGGGTCGTTCGCGCCGCGCGCGTCCGGCCCGGTCAGGGTGGTGAAGTAGTTCAGCACGTTGAAGCTGGACACGGTGACGCGCCCGCCGACCTCCGGCGGCGCGGTGCGTGGGTTCGCCGGCGCGTGGTCGGCCCCGTGGGTCGGCTGCAGCGCCCACGTGTCGTCGCGGTAGTCCAGGACGCCGGTCGCGTCGGTGAGGAGGTCTCCGCCGCGGAAGGTGTTGACCAGCGTGAACACGTCGCCGTCGGGGTGGATCGCAGGATCGGGGTTCTGCACCGCGCGGCCGTCGTCGATCGTGATGCGCTCGGCGAGGTTCTGCTGCGCGAGGGCGGCCGCCTCCGCCGATCCCGGCGGGTACACCGCCGTCGGCGTCATCTGGCGGTCCAGGCCGACGTCGATCCTGCCGAACCGGCCGTACTCGAAGTACTCGAGGATCGTCAGTGTCTGCGGGAGCGTCACGTACATGCCCTCCACCGCTTCGCGCTGCTGGGCCGTGGCCGGCAACGTGAGCGGAGCGGCATCCGGCAGCACCGCGCCCACGGCGCAGATCTCGGCGTCGGCGGCGTCGATGCCGGTCATCTGGTCGGCAGCTCCGGCCGTCCCGAATTCGCGCGCCACGCCGGTCACGTTCACGACGTCGCCGACCGCGACATCCGTCCCGGTCGGCGCGGAGACGAAGATGCCGTCCGAGGATGCCGGGTCACCGTCACCGGCGTCCTGCACGTAGTAGCCGCCGAAGCCGCCGGCTTCCTGGAAGTCGCCGACGACCGTGCCCTCGACGCGCACTGCGGTCCCGGCCGCCGGCGAGAGCGCCCCTGTTCCCTGCAGCGAGCCGATCGACGCGACCTCGAGATCGCACCCCGCCTCCCCGGGCGCAGGACCGACGGGCGGCACCGTCAGCGAGTTGGCCGAGCCGGGGGTGTTGGCGGCCTCGCCGTCGATCAGCGTGCCGGGGATGCCGGGGGTGCCGGCGAGGTCGAAGTCGTTGCGCACCCAGTCGCCGACCGCGTCGCTGTCGGCGCCGTCCGGGATGCGGGAGGCGGCGCCGGGGGCGAACGGCAGACCGTCATAGGAGACGCCGAGGACAACGCCGCCGTAGGCCTGGTCGCCCGCACCGCCGTCGTGGACCGCGACCGCGTCGAGCACCGCGAACCCCAGACCGTCGTCGATGACGCCGTCGTCGTCCGCGTCGATGTCCGAGCCGGCAGCGGGGACCGTGCCGGTGACCAGCAGCAGGCTGACGGTGCCGTTCTCGAGGGCGTTGGCCGGGAGGGTCGCCAGCGAGCGGCCGGACGCGTCCGGTGCCGGGAAGGCGATGACCTCGTCCACGACACCGAGCGCGGGCATCGCGCCGCCTGCGTCGCCCTCGACCTCGAGCACGCGGGTGCCGGAGGAGTCGGCGTCGGCCGGGACCAGCAGTTCCACGTACTCGACGTCGGTGCCGGCGGTGCTGGCCGAGAACTCGTTGATCGCGGGGCCGCCGTCGGCGGCGCCTGGGGCGGAGCTCACCCCGGACAGTCCGGCGATGAGCACAGCGGTGAGGAGGGATGCCGGGAGGACAGCGGGACGGCGCACAGCGCACTCCGATCCGGGGGGTCGTCGGAAGTTGCCGCCAGGGTATGCGAATCCCCCGACACGCAACAGCCCCGGCCAGGCGCCCGCCGGGCACACCTGGCCGTGATCGCCGGGGCGGATCCGACAACCCGTCGGCGCCCCGATCCGGGAAGCGACCGGAAGCCCCTCGGTATGATCGGACTGCGCGCCGGGTGCACCGCCCGGCAGTCCTCACTCCGTGCTCCGCCCCGCGATTGACCGTCGCCCGCGGTCGGAACGCGTCCCGACGGGAGTCCCGTGTCTTCTCTTCCCCCCCAGCCGCTGAGCCCGCTCGACGGTCGCTACTTCGCCGCGGTCGGCGACCTCGCCGACTACCTCTCCGAGGCCGGGCTGAATCGTGCACGCGTCGAGGTCGAGGTCGAGTGGCTGCTCACCCTCACCGACCGGTCGCTGTTCGGCACGACGCCCCTCGCCGAGACGGACAAGCAGCAGCTGCGCGCCCTGTACCGCGACTTCGGCCAGGTCGAGATCGACTGGCTCGCCGAGAAGGAGGCCGTGACCCGGCACGACGTGAAGGCGGTCGAGTACCTGGTGCGGGACCGCCTGGCCAGCCTCGGCCTGGACGG
This sequence comes from Microbacterium sp. zg.B48, assembly GCF_024623505.1. Taxonomy (NCBI): domain Bacteria; kingdom Bacillati; phylum Actinomycetota; class Actinomycetes; order Micrococcales; family Microbacteriaceae; genus Microbacterium; species Microbacterium sp. zg.B48. The sequence goes on along the minus strand of NZ_JANJFE010000005.1, from coordinate 128,917 downwards.
GATCGCCGAGCTGACCCACTTCGCGTGCACGAGCGAGGACATCAACTCGGCCTCCTACGCGCTGACCGTCCAGCGCGCCGTCACGACGGTGTGGCTGCCCAAGCTGCGCGCGGTGATCGACGCGCTGCGCATGCTGGCTCAGCAGCATCGGGATGCCGCGATGCTCGCGCGCACGCACGGTCAGCCCGCCACGCCCACCACGATGGGCAAGGAGATCGCAGTCTTCGTCTGGCGCCTGGAGCGGGTCGCGGCGCAGGTGGCGGCATCCGAGTATCTGGCCAAGTTCTCCGGCGCGACCGGCACCTGGTCCGCGCACCTCGCCGCCGATCCCGACGTGGACTGGCCGGCACTGACCCGCGCCTTCATCGAAGGTCTGGGGATCGGCTTCAACCCGCTGACCACCCAGATCGAGTCGCACGACTGGCAGGTGGAGCTCTACGACCGGGTCCGGCATGCCGGCGGCATCCTGCACAACCTCGCAACGGACGTGTGGACGTACATCTCGCTCGGCTACTTCTCGCAGATCCCGGTCGCGGGCGCCACCGGGTCATCGACGATGCCGCACAAGATCAACCCGATCCGCTTCGAGAACGCCGAGGCGAATCTCGAGATCGCCGGCGGACTGCTCACCACTCTGGCCGCCACGCTCGTGACATCGCGGCTGCAGCGCGACCTGACCGACTCCACCACGCAGCGCAACATCGGCGTCGCGCTCGGGCACTCGCTGCTCGCGCTGGACAACCTGCAGCGCGGTCTCGGCGAGATCTCGCTGGCCCAGCCGGTGCTGGATGCCGACCTCGACGCGAACTGGGAGGTCCTGGCCGAGGCGATCCAGACGGTGGTGCGGGCGGAGATCGCCGCCGGACGCTCCCAGATCACCGACCCCTACGCGCTGCTGAAGGACCTCACCCGCGGCCGCCGCGTGGGCGGCGCCCAGCTGGCCGAGTTCGTTGCGGGCCTGGACATCGGCGCGGCCGCCAAGCAGCGGCTTCTCGCGCTGACTCCCGCGACGTATGTCGGGCTCGCGTCGCAGCTGGTCGACCGGATCTAGTCGACCCCGATCCGTCAGATGCGCGTTCCGCCGGATGCCGCGGCATCCGGATCCGTGCCGTTCGCGTCCGTGCCGCCCGCCGAGCCGTTCGGCTTGTCGCGCGGAAGCAGGACAGGGCCGTCGATCGTCTTGTGCACCTGAGCCGGGTCGATCGCCAGCAGCAGCAGGGAGACCACCAGCAGGACCACGATGAAGGTGACGCCGGCGAAGATGAGCGCCAGCTGCAGCGCGGCGGGGGCCTGCTCGGGGCTGCGCTGCTGGAAGAACCCCATGGCGACGAGGGTGACCACGCCGGCGAACACGGCCGCGCCGAAGGCGAGGCCGAGCAGCTGCAGCGGCTTCATCAGGTCTCGGCGGGTGGGCTTGTCGTCGCTCATGAGACGCCCCTTTCGTCGTTCGTCGTGGGCGAGGCATCGGCGACCCGCAGTGCCGTGGGCGCGGTCGCGTCCGGATTCTGGGCGGTGATCGGCTGCGGTTTCCGCGGTGAGAATCCGGCGATCCCGAGGTAGACCGCGACGATCGCGGCGTAGGCGCCGAAGATGCCGACGGCGAGGATGATGCCGGTGAGCGTGAAGGTCGTGTCCGCCTCCTCCACCCGGTACTGCAGCGCGTACTGCGCCGGAACCAGCAGCAGCGCCAGGCCCAGCACGAGGGTCAGGATGCCGATCACCAGCGCATCGCGCGACTCGGTCCGGTCTGCGTCGCCCGACTGCTGGCGACGAGCATGGCGAACACCACGCGCGCCGGCGATCGTCTCGACCAGACCGGTGGACAGCGCCCAGACGATCACGAGCACGAAGAAGGTCGCCACCGAGCGCAGCGGGACGACTCCGCCGGCCATTCCGGTCAGCACCGAGAGCACCCCGAGAAGCACCGCCGGCCAGCGCCGACCCGCGGGATAGACCAGCCAGGCCGAGACCAGCAGGATCAGCGCGTTCACCAGCACGAAGCCGCTGAAGATGGACAGGCCGACCGCCGCGGAATGATCCGGCGAGAAGGTCACCATCAGAGCGGCGATGGCCGCGCTGGCAGCTCTCGCGATCTGCACGTGCCGCGCATCGAAGGTGCGGGCGGCGGAGGTTGTGGTCACGGGCATTCCTGGCGCGGAGCGGTTCCTGCGTTCACAGGACGGACACTCCAGTCTAGTTCGTGCGCGGATGTGGACCCGCTGGGGGTGACGCACCCTCGGAGCGGCTCGCCGCCCGGCGAGGACGTGCAACGAGCCCCTCTGCCGCTACGGGGCGGCGGCGAGCCGGTCGAAGAATCCGGCGATCTGCGCCTCGACGGTGCCGACGGCGTCCGCTTGGTCACGCCCCTCGACGGTGAACGAGCTCTCGATGACCAGCAGCACATCCCCACCCGAGGCCGCCCCCCGGATATCGAACCGCGGGTCGCCGATGCGACCGTCGAGATGGACGAATCGGGCCTCGAACAGCTTGAGCCGACCCGTCCAGCCCTCACCCGCGATGTCGATGATCTCGCCGCGGCCCTTCACACCGTAGTCGTAGCCGTAATCGGTCTTCGTCGCGGGGGTGTCAAGCTCCCCGACCAGCGCATCGGCTGCACCCGTGCGCTCGGCGGCCGCTGCCTGCGCCGCCGCTTCGTCGGACTGGATATACGCCCGCAGCCAGAAGTTCTCGCTCCACTCGCCGCCCTGGACCCTGAAACGATCGGGGCCGTCACCCTGTGGGGTGACGCCCGCGGGCAGGGCGAGGTCGACGCTCAGCGAGGCGTCCTGATCCTGGCGCTCATCCTCGCACTCGGGGTCTCCGGGGCACCGAACCGACACCTCGTGTCCCGCCGGGAGGTCGCCCTCGGCCGGCAGGGCCGCGGCGAGTCGACTCACGGTGGTGACTCGGGGTGCGTCGGCGGGATCGATCGCGGCAAGGCGCTCGAGGTAGTCGGCGACGGCCTCCGCGCAGTCGGCTTCCGCGACGGCCCCGGCGTCGACGGCGTAACGCTGCGCGCTGCAGGCGATGAGCGCAGCGTCGTGGACGATCGCGATGAGCGCCGAGTGGCGCTCGGCGCTCGGGTCGCCGTCCGGCGCGGTGAGCACCGACGTCCACAGACCCTGCACGCCCTCCCAGCCTGCGATCTCGATGTCGCCGGACTCGCCCGTTCCTGTCTCGCCGGCGGTGAAGCCGTCCTCGAGCGTCCCGGGAGCGATGTCGAAGTCTCCAGTCCTCTCGGCGGCCCGGTCTCGCTCGCCCGCAAGCGCCTCCTGCGCCGCCTCGGCGTCCGAGTACACGGCGACGCGGAAGGTGAAGTAGGTTCCGCCCCAGACTTCCGGCTCGACCACCTCGGGCGGGACCGGCATCGAGGCGAGCAGCATGACCTCGTCGTGGTCGGATATCGGGCCGCAATACTCCCCGCCGGGACAGCGGCGTTCCATCACGAAACCGGCAGGCAGCTCATCGGCGCTCGGGAGCGCCGCGACACCATGGTCGAAGGATGCGAGCGCGGGCACCACGTCATCACCGGTGGGGCCATCACCCTCTGCCGGGCCAACGCCTGGCGCGCTGCATCCCACGAGCGCCATCGCCAGCATCCCGAGCAGTGCCGCGGCCCGCCGCTTCCTCGTCGTGATCACGGTCATGTCCTCCCGGTCGGTGCCGGGAGAGCCGACCTTCCCCACGTTAAAGGTGCGACTTCACGGAACACAATTTCGCGGACCCCATGGGGATGCCTGTTTTCACTCGACGCGCAAGGGCCTCGCGCGCCGCCCCACGGCGGCGTTGAGTGGACGGCGTGTTCGACGAGGTGTGGGGGCGCGAAGTCCTCCCCCCATCACGCAGAAGCGGAGCGACGCATGAGCATCCTGAACGAGACATACGCCCTGTCAAACGGGGTCCAGATCCCGAAGCTGGGCCTGGGCACCTGGTTCATCGACGACGACAGGGCCGGGCAGGCGGTGCGGGATGCCGTGGAGATCGGCTACCGGAACATCGACACCGCGCAGGCGTACGGCAATGAACGGGGCGTCGGCGACGGCATCCGTACCTCCGGCATTCCCCGTTCGGAACTCTTCGTATCCACGAAGGTCGCGGCCGAGATCAAGGACTATGACGCCGCGCTCGCCTCGATCGACACCTCGCTGGGGCGTCTCGGACTCGAGTAAGTCGATCTGATGCTGATCCACAGTCCGCAGCCGTGGGCGGACTTCCGCGGCGGTGACTACGCCGACGGGAATCTCGCGGCATGGCGTGCTCTGGAGAACGCGCACACCGACGGGAGGCTCCGCGCCATCGGCGTCTCGAACTTCCTTGAAGCAGACCTTGAGAACATCATCGACCGGGGCACCATCCGACCCCATGTCAACCAACTCCTCGTGCACGTCGGCAACACGCCCATCGATCTGCTCGCGTTCTGCACGGACCGCAGCATCCTCGTGCAGGCATACTCGCCGATCGCGCACGGGCAGATGCTCAAGAACGATTTCGTGGCCGGGATGGCCGAGACCTACGGCGTCACAGTGCCGCAGCTGTGCATCCGCTACACGCTGCAGCTGAACACCGTATCGCTGCCGAAGACCGCCAATCCGGAACACATGCGTGCCAACGCCGAGGTCGACTTCGCCATCTCGGACGAGGACATGGACGTGCTGAGGAATCTGAAAGCCCGCGACTACGGCGAGGACAGCAGATTCCCCGTCTACAGCGGAAGGTGAGGGCGAGCACTCAATGGATGCCGCCCTCGGTGAATCGACTGCCGTCAGCGGCTCCCCTCGCGGTCACCGAGGAACTCGCCGGGCTGGGTCGCGACGAATGCCGAGCCGCTGTCGTCGAGCGACGCGGCGAGCCGGTTCATCACCGTCGCCGAGTTGCCCGACCAGTGCCCGGATTCCACGCGCTGCTGGAGCACCTCGATGCCTGCGGCGATCTCGGCCGGGGTGAAGTTGCAGTGTCCGACGTGATCGACGAAGAACTGGCGCAGCAGGTTGGCGTCGTGTGCACCGCGGACGTCCTCGGCATACTCCTGCTCGACCTGCACCGGGGCCAGCACATCGTCGAGGGTGTGCATGCTGACCACGGGCATCTGCAGGTCGCCGGTGAGAGTGGATGACGCGCGGAGGGTCTCGACGGATCCCGGGTCGGCCGCGATGTCGGCGGTCTGCGTCAGCGTCTCAAGATCAGCCTTGAGGTCGAGCCCGGCCTCGCGGTACAGCTTGGCGACCAGAGCGCGATCCTCTGACTGCGCGAACAGCTTGCCGTAGTCCACCCCGACGTTCCACGTCGCGTTGCCTCCGGCGGTCGATTCGATGTCGAAACGACCGGGCGTGACGAAGCCGATCGTGCCGAGCAGCTGCGTGTACAGCGACTCCTGCTGCACCGCGGTGTCTTTCGTCGCCTCCGCAGCCGGAACGCCGTCGGAGAGGTGGAACAGCGCCGCGGCGAGCGCCACGCGCGCGCGGCCTTCGGGCGTCTTCTGACCCTCCTGCACGGCTGCGCTCAGCGCAGCCGACGTCGCGAACGCCTCGTCCAGCGAGGCGTAGCCCTCGATCTTCAGCTCCTGGCCGGCCAGGAGCTGCTCGATCGCGTGGGATCCATCGAGCTGATAGTTGTTCAGGTCGACCGCACCCTCCATCAGCCCGCACGTGGGCATGGCGCCGTCGATGACATCACCCGCCGACTCGGCGATGCGCCCGGTGACCAGACCACCCATCGACGTGCCGTAGGCCATGATGTGGTCCGGCTCGAGCCCGGTCTGATCGAGCATCGCGTCGAGCGACTGCAGCTGGTCGTCGACGGCCGTCGGAACGGCCCAGCCGCTGGCGGCGTACGACGAGCCCACGAGGGCGTAGCCACGTTCGAGCAGCAGCGCCTTCGTGGCGTCGTCCGGAGCAACCGACGCCGGGTTCCCGGGCACGAACGACGGATGGTAGCCGTGGCTGTACAGCAGCACGGTGCCGTTCCAGTCCGACGGCACCGACGCGAGCCACGTCGTGCCGTTGGAGAGCGAGCCGGCGTAGTCGGCGCCGGCATCGGCCATCGCCGGCGGAGCCACGAGGGCGACCGAGAGGGCGGCGCCTGCGGCTGCGGCGACCGCCAGCGAACGAGTGCGAACGCGTGGAGACATGGCGGTGGGTCCTTCCATTGTCATCATCGACAGATGGCGCCGCATGGGCAGCACTAGGACCAATTATCAAATCTCCTGATGGTTAGTCAACGGGTGCGCCGGCTCCTCGAGCGCGTGCGTCGCATCTTGCCGCCGCCGGTTCGTGCGCGGATGTGCACCCGCTGGGGGTGTGGGCCCCATCCGCGGCCCGATCCACCGGGCGACCAGCATCCCGGTGCCGTTCTGCCCAGCCTCCGCCCACTCAGCACCACCGCTGCGCGATGGCGCGGATCACGGTCGCGTTGCGGTTCGTGGACACCCCGAGCTGCGTGGCGAATTTCGCGGTGGCCGCTCCACCCAGCGGCGCCGTGGCGGACAAGAAGGTGTGCACCGCCCGCCCGCGCACCACGACGTGCACGTCCTGTGTCGTCGCGGACTCCAGCTGCGCGGCCACCGCCGGCGTCAGTGCGGTTCGCAGCAGCTCGACGTAGTGTCGGGTGGCGCCGGCGTGGTCGACGGGGAGGCTGTGGGCATCCGCGGCCACAGCGCGGAACTCGTCGAGGCCGAAGACGATCGTCAGCACCTCGAAGCCCCGGTCTCGGCGGAACTCCGCTTCCAACGCGGTCTCGATCCGCGGAATCGACCTCATCCGTGACGAGAAGCGGACATTGCCGGTGTTGATGTGGGTTTCGACGTCATCGAATCCGATCGACTCCACGGCCCGGCGGATGCGGTCCTTGGGGAACTGGCGCGTGGCGCCGAGGTTGATGGCACGAAGGAACGCGAGATAGGTCGGCATCCCCACAGTCTGCGACCCGGCAGGTGTCCCTCTCCAGTGGTGTAGCAGAGCCGATCGGCGACCGAGACGTTCAGCTGCGGACACGACGACTCGAGCGGAGCCGCCACCAGTCGCCGCTACAGCCCCACGGCCATGTCGGTGAAGCGGGAGAAGTGACCCTGGAAGGCCACGGTGATGGTGTCGGTCGGGCCGTTACGGTGCTTGGCGACGATCAGGTCGGCCTCGCCGGCGCGCGGGCTGTCCTTCTCGTAAGCGGACTCGCGGTGCAGCAGCACCACCATGTCGGCATCCTGCTCGATCGAGCCGGATTCACGCAGGTCCGACAGGGCCGGCTTCTTGTCGGCGCGCTGCTCGGGACCACGGTTCAGCTGCGAGAGCGCGATCACCGGAACCTGCAGCTCCTTGGCGAGCAGCTTGAGCGCACGCGAGAACTCGCTGACCTCCTGCTGACGCGACTCGACCCGCTTGCCGCTGGTCATCAGCTGCAGGTAGTCGATGATCACCATCTTCAGGCCGTGGCGCTGCTTGAGTCGACGGCACTTCGCGCGGATCTCGACCAGCGTCATGTTCGGGCTGTCGTCGATGTAGAGCGGGGCGTCGTTGATGCGGCCGCGCGTGGAGGCGATCGTGGTCCAGTCGCGCGAGTCCAGGGTGCCCTTGCGCATGCTCTGCAGCGGCACCGAGCCCTCGGCGCTCATCAGGCGCATCGCGATCTCGCTGCGGCCCATCTCGAGCGAGAAGACGATCGTCGGGAACCCGTGCTTGATCGCCGCGGAGCGGGCGAAGTCCAGCGCCAGCGTGGACTTACCCATCGCCGGACGAGCGGCGATGATGATCATCTGGCCGGCGTGCAGGCCGTTGGTGAGCTGGTCCAGACCGGAGAAGCCGGTCGGGATGCCGGTCATCTGACCGTCGCGGCCGCGCGCGGCCTCGATCTCATCGACGGCCGCGCTGACGGCGACCTCGAGCGGCACATAGTCCTCGGCGGTGTCGGCCCCGGTGACGCCGTAGATCTCGGCCTGCGCGTTGTTGACCAGGTCCAGTGCTTCGCCCTGACCGGAGTAGCCCATCTGCACGATGCGCGTGCCGGCGTCCACGAGGCGGCGCAGCAGCGCGCGCTCCGCGACGATCGAGGCGTAGTAGCCCGCGTTGGCCGCGGTCGGCACGATCGAGGTCAGGGTGTGCAGGTAGTCCGCACCGCCGGCGCGCTGCAGTTCGCCGGTCTTGATCAGCTCGTCGGTGACCGCGACGACGTCGGTGGGCTCGCCGTGCGAGTAGAGGGTGAGGATCGCCTCGAAGATCAGCTCATGCTTGGGAACGTAGAAGTCGACGCCGCGCAGGCTCTCGATGACGTCGGCCACGGCATCCTTGGACAGCAGCATGCCGCCCAGGGCGCTCTGTTCGGCGAGCAGGTCGTGCGGGGGGGTGCGCTCGTGCTCCCGGCGGCCACCGAGGCGTTCCTCCGAGATGTCGGCAATCGACATATGCACTGTCCTCCACGTTTCTGGCCATGCGGGACCCGACTCGGACCGCGCCGGGCACGACGCACGTCAGCGGGACGATATGGGATGCCACCGGCATCCCTCATCGGTTCAGCAGATCACGAACCCCTGACAGCCGTCTGCACCGACGGCGGTTCGTCATCCCCCTGGGCGCACCCCACGCTAGGCAGGGGTCCGACCGCATGCAACAAGCCCTGTGGATAAGTCTGTGGAGAGGTTGCGCGAAACGCCGCCCAGCCTGTGTACAACGCCTGTGGAGAACTTTCTCGTTCAGCCGATTCCGAGAATCTTTTTCGACGCTGGCCAGGGCTTTTATCTGAACACTGCTGTGGAAACAGATGTGCCTGAAGTACGAGTTGAAGGTTGAGATGTGCATGGGTGACCTGTGCACAATTCCGACGCCGTATGCACGAACCGGACTGTCTCCCCGGGTTACCGCACCGCCCGAGACGCAGTCGGGCGGGGCCTGGGCCGCGCCAGGGCCATCGGGGCCGCAAGCCTCGTCCCGCGGTTCCCGCGCGTGCGTGCGGTCGCGAAAAAGGCGGATGCCGCAGACCGAGCCCTCGCGAGAGGGAGTCTGCGGCATCCGCCGTCTTCGGATTGCGGGTCGGCCCTGAGGCCGGCTCGACCACCGATGTGACTACTTGGCGGCGACCACCAGGAGGGTGATCACGGCGGTGAGGTCATCACGCAGGCGGATCGTCGCCTCGTGCTCGCCCACCGACTTGATCGGAGAGGTGATCTGGATCTTGCGCTTGTCCAGATCGCCCAGGCCCGCGGCCTTGACGGCATCCGCGACATCGCCGGTCTTGACCGAGCCGAACAGACGTCCTTCGGCACCGGCCTTCACGGCCAGCTTGACCTTGGTGGACTCGAGGGCGTCCTTGAGGGCCACGGCCTCTTCGTGGTCGTGGATCGCGCGGGATTCGCGGCCGGCCCGAATGGACGCGACCTGCTTCTCGCCACCGCGGGTCCAGGCCACGGCAAAGCCCTGGGGGATGAGGTAGTTGCGGGCGTACCCGTTCTTGACCTCGACGACGTCGCCGGCGCTACCGAGCCCGGTGACCTCGTTCGTGAGAATCAGCTTCGACATATCCGGGTTCCCCTACCTGCCGGCGCCGGCGTAAGGCAGGAGCGCCATTTCGCGCGCGTTCTTGATCGCACGGGCGATCAGACGCTGCTCCTGCACCGAGACACCGGTGATGCGACGGGCGCGGATTTTTCCACGCTCCGAGATGAACTTGCGAAGAGTGGCGACATCCTTGTAGTCGATGAGGCCAACGCGGGTCGGCTTCGCCGGGGCTGCGTTCTTCGCGCCCTTCCGCGGCTTGCGGCGATCGCCGCTTGACTTTCCAGCCATGTTGTTTCCTTACTTGACAGAGATTCGGATGCCTCGTCAGAAGCTTCCGGGAAATGAAGGTCTCGATACGCCCGCTTCGCGGGCTACTCGACCTTGAGTCGCAGTCACATCAACGCCGCGCTTCGTGGCATTGATCCGACTCGACTCAAAACGGGGTGTCGTCGCCGTAGGCGCCAGGAGCGGCCCACGAGTCGCCGCCGCCCGCTGCGGCACCGGCGGCCGGAGCGGCCGGGGTGCCAGGGGTCGACCACGGCTCGTTGGAGACCTGGCCGCGGGACTGCTGTCCGCCGCCCGTGGAGGCTGCGCGCGTGACCTGCGCGGTCGCATAACGCAGCGAAGGACCGATCTCGTCGACCTCGAGCTCGATGGAAGTGCGCTTCTCGCCTTCCTTCGTCTCGTAGGAACGCTGCTTCAGGCGGCCGGTCGCGATGACACGGGAACCCTTCGTGAGCGATCCTGCGACGTGCTCGGCGAACTCGCGCCAGACCGACGCGCGGAGGAACAGCGCTTCGCCGTCCTTCCACTCGTTCGCCTGACGGTCGAAGTTGCGCGGCGTCGACGCGATCGTGAAGTTCGCGACGGGGAGTCCACCCTGCGTGTAGCGCAGCTCGGGATCGGCCGTGAGGTTTCCCACGACGGTGATGATCGTCTCGCCGGCCATCGTCGCTACGCGTCCTGCTTGACGGGCTTCGCCGGGCGCGCCGCCTTGCGGGCCGCCTTCTCGTCGGCGCGCTGCTTCTCGGAGGCGATCATCGCGATCGCTTCCTCGGCGCGGAGGACCTTGGTGCGCATGATCTGCTCACTCAGGCCCAGCTGACGGTCGAGTTCCTGCGTGGCTGCGCTCGTCGCGGTGAAGCTGACGACGGCGTAGACGCCTTCGGTCTTCTTCTGGATCTCATACGCGAGACGACGGCGACCCCAAATGTCGACGTTGTCGATCGAGCCACCGTCTGCGGTGATGACCTTCAGGAACTTGTCGAGACTCGGAGCGACCATGCGCTCGTCGATCTCGGGCTGGAAGATGACCATGAGTTCGTACTGGTGCGTCACTGACCCACCTCCTTCGGACTAGAACGGCTGCCGGGCATTTCCCGACAGCAGGAGGGTGTGTGCACGTGTCTCGGGCTTCCGCGCACTGGGGCGCCGCCGGACAACCTTCACAGTGTAGCGGATCGACGGAGCGATCCTGAATCCGGACCCGCGGCGATGCGCGCGGACGCCGTGGTCGCGCCGCCTCGGCTGGCTGGCAGCAGCGCGCCCGGTAGCGTGAACGCCATGGACACGACGCCCTGCGCCGGATCGAACCGATGAGCACACCGCGGGCATCGCTGTCATTCGACCCAGGCCCCCTGGTGGAGCCGGTCGACGGAAACGCCGTGCGCGCACACGCGCAGCGGCTCGCGCACAGCGGCAGCGGGAGCGGTTCCGGGGCGCTCATCCCGGTCGTGATCGGCGGCGCCTTCGTCTTGATCTTCGGCAGCGTCTTCCTGACGGTGATCGGAACCATCGTCGGCTCGCTCGGATCCACCGGCAGCGAGGCCCCGTTCCTGATCTCGGCTTTCGTCGGCGTGCTGCCGACCATCCTCGTGCTGGCCGCGGCGGCGGTCGTGATCGTCCTGCTGGTGCGCGGTGGTCGGCGACGGAAGGAGCGCCGGTACCGCCTGGACCGCTTCGCGACCGCGAACGGGATGAGCTACCTGCCGACGCTGGCCGCACCCGCCCTGCCGGGCATGATCTTCGGGGTCGGCAGAGCACGATCGGCCAGCGACCTGGTGCGCGGCGAGAGGCCGCGGTTCGTCGAGTTCGCGAACTACCAGTACACGACCGGGTCGGGCAAGAACCGCACCACCCACCGATGGGGATACGTCGCGATCAAGCTCGACGTGCCCCTGCCGCACATCGTGCTGGATGCCACGAGCAACAACGGGCTGTTCGGCTCCAACCTGCCGGCGACCTTCGACAAGGACCAGCGGCTGAGCCTGGAAGGCGACTTCGACCGGCACTTCTCGCTGTACTGCCCCGAGGGGTACGAACGCGACGCGCTGTACCTGTTCACGCCCGACATCATGGCGCGGTTCATCGACAACGCCGCCGCGCTGGACGTCGAGATCGTCGATGACTGGCTGTTCCTGTACGGCAAGCGCGAGTTCTCCGGTCTGGACCCGGCCACATGGGCATGGCTGTTCTCGGTGGTCGGGGCGCTGCTGGACAAATTCGCGCAGTGGGCGCGATGGCGCGACGAAAGGCTGCGAGCGGATGCCGCGGGCTCGGCGCCGGGCGCGTTCCCGCGCGCGGCCGGTGGCTTCGCCGAATCGTCGAGTCCGACCGCGGCATCCGCCGGTCCTGGCGCGCTGCCGTTCGCCCCGCCTGGCGGGCTGCTGCGTCCGCCGCCGGGCGTCGCCGCCCCCGGCCGACGGCTGACCCGCGGCGTCTCCTGGGTCTCGATCGTCGCTGTCGGCGGTGTGGTGCTGTTCTGGCTGCTCAGCCAGTCCGGAGTGCTGAGACTCTTGTTCTTCCGCTGAGGTGTGAGACCACGATCGCAGCCGGTCAGCGGCGCGTGCCCGCCAGCCATGCGCTGACCGGGCTGGTCAGCAGCACCAGGAACAGCGACCAGTAGCCGATCGCCGGAACGGTGACCGCCAGCACGAGCGCCGCGGCGAACAGCGTCGACATCGTCACGGCCCCGATCATGCCGGCGCGCTGGTGGTCCTCGGCGATGGCGTGCAGTTCCGGCCGACGCCGGATGTAGATCCGCGTGGCGAGCAGGACGAGGCTCGTCGCCAGCAGGGTGCCGATGTACAGCACCCTCTGAACCGGGTCGATCCCCAACTGGCCGACGACTGCCGTCGCCACCGGCAGCCAGACGATCGTGAGCATCCACACCAGCGACAGCCACAGCAGCGGGACCGTGACGTGCTGAACCCGGTCGAACAGGCGGTGATGGATGATCCAGAAGATCGCGGTCAGCACGAAGCTGAGCACGAAGCTGAACAGCTGCGGCCATTCGCCGACCAACCAGGTGCCGGCCGACATGCCGTCGTCGGACGCGTCGCCGATGCTCTCCATCAGCGGGAGGATCAGCAGGGTCATCGCGATCGCCACGACCGCGTCGGTGAAGCTCTTCAGCCGCTCGGCCGTCAACGGTTGACGCGGGGCATGACTGGTCTGGGCGCTCACTCGGCCATCCTGGCCGGAGGATGGCCGCTTCGCCAATCGCGCCGCTTCCCACACCGTCGGCGGACTGCGCCGACCCGACGGAACGCTCGCGAACCGATCAGTCCTGCTCGGCCCACCACGCGCGCAAGCGCTGTTCGGCTGCGCCCTCGTCCAGGACGCCTTCGTCCAGCCGAAGATCCAGCAGGTACCGGTACGCCTTGCCCACCTGGGGTCCGGGACGGATCCCGAGCACCTGCTGGATGCGATTGCCGTCCAGCGCCGGGCGCATCGCGTTGAGCTCTTCCTGCTCGGCGAGCTCGGAGATGCGCCGCTCGATGTCGTCGTAGGCTCCTGCCAGCCGCGCGGCCTTGCGCTTGTTGCGTGTTGTCACGTCGGCGCGAGTCAGGATGTGCAGCCGTTCGAGTTCCGGCCCGGCATCGCGGACGTACCGCCGCACCGCGGAGTCGGTCCAGGCGCCTTCGGCGTATCCGAAGAAGCGCAGGTGCTGCTCGATCAGCTGGGTGACCGAGCCGATCGTGTCGGAGTCGAACCGCAGCGCCTGCAAGCGCTTGCGGGCCAGGCGCGCGCCTTTCAGATCGTGGTGGTGGAAGGTCACGCCACCCCCGGCCTCGAGGCGCCGGGTCGCGGGTTTGCCGATGTCGTGCAGCAGCGCCGCCAGCCGCAGCGGCACATCGGGAGCGGCATCCGGAGTGCGCGCCCGCTCGAGGTCGATGGTCTGGCGCAGCACCGTCAGCGAGTGCTCGTAGACGTCCTTGTGGTGGTGGTGCTCGTCGATCTCCAGGCGCAGCGCGGGCACCTCGGGCAGGAACTGGTCCATCAGCCCGGTCTCCACCAGAAGGCGGATTCCGCGCACCGGGTCATCGGTCTGCAGCAGCCGCACCAACTCGCCCTGGATGCGCTCCGGGCTGACGATGGACAGCGTCTCGCGCAGCTGCGCCATCGCCTCGACCGTGGCCGGGTCCACGTCGAATCCGAGTTGCGCGGAGAAGCGCGCGGCGCGGAGCATGCGCAGCGGATCGTCCCCGAAGCTGACCTGCGGGTCGGCGGGCGTGCGCAGGCGGCGGGCCAAGAGATCCTCGACACCGCCGGTCGGGTCGACGAGCGTGCGCGCGGGGATGCGCAATGCCATCGCGTTGACGGTGAAGTCGCGGCGGGCGAGGTCGCCCTCCAGCGTGTCGCCGAACTCGACGGTGGGCTTGCGGGTGACCCCGTCGTAGCTGTCCGCGCGGTAAGTGGTGACTTCCACCTGCTCGACGACGCCCCTGCCCGGGTCGCGGACGCGTGCACCGATGGTGCCGAACTCGCGGCCGACGTCCCACTGCGCGGTGCTGATCGGCTTGATGATCCGGAGGATCTCGTCGGCGCGCGCATCCGTGGTGAAGTCGAGGTCGTGCGTCCGGCGGCCCAGCAGGGCGTCCCGGACCGGCCCGCCCACGATGGAAAGCTCATGACCGGCGTCCGCGAACGCCGCTCCGAGCGCCGCGACGACCGGCGACTCGGCGAGCGCACCCAGGCGCGCCACACCATCGGCCATGTTGAGCATGTATCGAGCCTAGAGCCGAGGCGGATCAATGCGTGCCCCCGCACGCGTTGATGCGCCTGCGGCTCTGGATCGAGTCTCGATACGCTCGCGCTGCTCGACGTGCGCGAGCGCGCCGCTAGTCACCGAAGCGCAGGAACCCCGTGAACAGCAGCTCGCGCACCGCGGGGAGCAGCTCGCTGCGCAGCTCGTCCGCGTCCACCTCGAGCAAGGATGCGATCGCGTCCACCAGCACGCCTACGGGCAGGTCGCCGTCGGAGGCGCCGACCAGGGCGGCGAGGCCGGGATCCACCGGCACGGTCCGCGCGAAACCGGCGCCCTGCCGCAGCTCCAGGACGCTCGGCGACTCGACGCCGGGAAGGTGATGGCGCGCTTCGGTGACATCCGAGGCGACGACCAGCACCGCTGCGGCGAGCCCGTCGTCGTCCAGGCGCACCAGCCGGTCATGGGCAGCCAGCGCGTCGGCGTAGTGCGACCCGAGCGCCGTGCGCGGGTCGAGCGCCTGCGGGATCCGCTCGTACCGGGCCAGCGTCGGATCGCCCGCCACCGGACGCCGGAGCAGGACGTACCCGAAGCCGACCTCGGTCACCCCGCGTGCGGCGAAGTCGTCCAGCCAGGCGTCCACGAGCGCCGCGAACGCCGGTGTGCCCGGCACCGTGCCTCCGTCTCGGATCCACAGCTCCGCGTACGAGAGCGGGTCAAGCGCCTCGCGCTCCACGATCCAGGCATCCAGCGGCACAGCGGAAGCCTCCACCCAGGCTCGGACGCGATCCAGGCCGGTCGCGCCGTCCCGGCTCTCCCAATTGCCCAGCAGCTGAGCGACTCCGCCCGGCTCCAGGTGCGCGCCCACGCCGCCGACGAATGCGGCCACCAGGTCATCGCCCTGCATCCCGCCGTCGCGGTACTCGTACGCCGGAACGCCGGCGACACGGGGGGTGATCACGAACGGCGGATTCGACACGATCCGGTCGAAGCGTTCCCCCGCAACCGGTTCGAAGAGGGAACCGCGGCGCGTCCGGATGCCGGAGACGTCGTTGAGCAGCGCGTTCAGGCGGGTGAATCGCAGGGCGGCCTCGGACACGTCGGTCGCGACGACCTCGGCCACGTCGCGACGGGCGCGCAGCGCCTGGATGCCGCATCCGGTGCCGACGTCCAGGCCGCGGGCGACCGGGGTGGGCAGCTGAAGGCCGGCCAGGGAGAGGGATGCCCCGCCGACGCCGAGCACGTGATCCTCCGGCAGCGGGCCGCCGAGCGCGGCCTCGTCCAAGTCGCTGGCGATCCACCATTGCCCCGATCCGCGATCGTCGGCGTAGGCCTGCGGTCGGATGATCGCGCGCGGCCGCACCACGTCGCCCTCCCGCCGGACCAGTCCGAGCCGGGCCAGCCCGTCCGGCCCGGTGCGCGGCAGCGCCAGGCACACGGACGCGGCCGGCTGCGGCATCCCGAGCACGAGCAGTCGGCCCAGGACGGCGAGAGGATCGGCGCGCGCCCCGAGCTGCCGATCGGCCGGACCGCGCAGGCCGCGGGCGATCGCGGTGTCCGCCACCGCGCCCCAGGCCGCGCGCAGGGCGTCGGAGGTGAATCCGGCATCCTTCAGATCGGACGCCAGGGCGCGGCACAACAGCGGATCGGGTTCGGCAAGCACCGGTCCATTCAACCCCGTGCCGGCGGACCCGCCGGCCCCGGCGCCCGGCCGCGCGGGCGCGGTACCGGGCCCTCGGCGGCTCGGACCGTAGAATCGCACCTGATCGTGCGGTCATGAATCGCACAGGAGACAAATCCCACATGACCGTCACCTCCCCGCCCTCGGGACTCAGCGTCTTGCGACGCGGGTTCCGCGCACGCCTCCGCGCCGCCATCGCCATCGCCGCGCTGTCCGCGATCGGTCTGCCGCTGGGCACCGCGGCGGCGGTCGCCGCCCCGCCGAGCCCGGTATCGACCTCGCCGTCGCCCTCACCGACCCCCCAGCCGCCCACCGGGGTGGTCGAGTTCACACTCTCGCCCGTCGCCAACGGCATCGTGCGGCCGGGCGAGGGACTCGCGGTGTCGGTCACGGTGCAGAACGGGACGGATGCCGCCACCGAAGCGGCCGCCGTCACGCTGTCGCTGGGCTCCACGCCGTTGCCGGATCGGGCGGCGCTGAGCACCTGGCTGAACGCCCGCACCACCGACGTGGAACTGATCCCCGTGGGCGCGACGACGCTGGAGGCCGTGCTCCCGGGTGCAGAGCTGATCAACGGCATCCTCATCGCGCCGGGCGATCCGGTGCTCACCGCCCGCGCGCCGGGGGTATACCCGCTGTCTGCGACGTACGAGACGCCCACCGGTCGCGTGCAATCCACGAGCGCCATGATCGTACCGGCGGAGAACCCGGCAGCCGTCGGCCTGGGTATCGTCGTGCCCATCACAGCCGGCGCCAGCGCCGAAGGCATCCTGACCGCGGAGGATCTGACCGCGCTGACCTCCGCCGCCGGTTCGCTGACCAGTCAGCTGGACGCCGTCGACGGCACCACCGCCATCCTCGCCGTCGACCCGGCGATTCCCGCCGCCATCCGCGTCCTCGGCGCTGCCGCGCCGGCCAGCGCGCTCGCATGGCTGGCTCGGCTCGAAACGCTGCCGAACTCCCGCTTCGCACTGCAGTTCGGCGACGCCGACGTCGCCGCCCAGCTGCAGACCGGTCTCGCGCGACCGCTGCAACCCACCTCGCTGCAGGCCTACATCGACCCCGCGAACTTCGTCCCGGTCGCCAACGCAACCCCCACCCCGACCCCGACCCCGACGCCGACACCGGCACCGACCGGCGATCCGGATGCGCCGGCCTACCCGGACACCGCGGAGCTGCTGGGCATCGGCGGGGCACGACCCGGGGTCTACTGGCCGGCCACCGGCACCGCGACGCCTGAGGTCGTGGCGACTCTGGGCTCGCTCGTGGTCGATGACCGGGACGCCCTCACACTGGTGCCCTCCACCTCCACCCAGGCCGGCGCGACGGGAGCGACGGTGCCGGGTCGCGCCATCGCCGGCGACGCCGACCTGCTCGTCTACGACGCCGATGTGTCCCGGGCACTGCACGACGCGTCCGTGCTGGAAGAGACCGCGCTGCGGGGCGCGCCGCTGACCGCGGCGACGGCGTTCCTCTCCTTCGCGACCGCGGAGGCTGACGGGCAGCCGATCGTCGTGACCGTGGACCGCGACCTCGATCGCTCCCGCGTCGGCCTGCGCACCGCGATCACCTCCGCCACCCAGGCTCCCGGGGTGACACCGATGACTCTCGGCGGCATCGCCACGAGACTCCCCGCGGCGGTGGAGGTCGCGGCCGCGGCCGCTGATCAGGCGCGGGTGGACGCGGCATCCGCGCTGATCTCCGGCGAGAGCCAGCTGAACCGCTTCGCCACGATCCTCGAGGACCCGACGCAGATCACCGGACCCGAGCGGGCCGAGATCCTGCAGCTTCTCGGCTTGGCGTGGCTGCCCGAGACCGCGCTGTGGCAGGAGGCCGTCGCGGCGCACTACACGGCGACGGCGACCACCCTGGACAGCGTCGGCATCCTCCCGCCGAGTCCGATCAACCTCTTCAGTGCGGGGGCGCCGATCCCGATCTGGGTCCGCAACGACCTGCCGTACCCGGTCGAGGTGGTGCTCTACGCGACCCCGGATGATCTTCGCCTCGAAGTCGCCACGGCCACAGAGGCGACGGCGGGAGCGCAGAGCAACACGCGCGTGCAGGTGCCCGTACAGGCTCGCGTCGGCAACGGCGACGTCACGGTCCAACTGCAGCTGCGCAGCCGCACCCTGGAGCCCATCGGCGCTCCACAGGCGGTGGACGTGAACGTCCGAGCCGACTGGGAGGGCGTGGGCATCGTCATCCTGTCGGTGCTCGTCGGCGGGTTCATCCTGCTCGGCATCGTGCGCACCGTGCTGCGGCTGCGTTCGCGTCGCACGCGACGTGCGCAGGCGCACGAGGAGACCTCATGAGCGGCATCGGCCGGGCCAGCCTGCTCATCGGAGCCGGCACCATCGTGTCCCGGCTGACCGGGTTCCTGCGGGCGGTCGTGCTCGTCTCCGCGGTCGGTGCCACCACCGGCGCCGGAAACGCCTTCGCGATCGCGAACCAGTTGCCGAACAACATCTACGCGGTCATCTCGACCGGGTTGCTCACCGCCGTGATCGTGCCACAGATCGTCAAGGCCGCAAGCCACGAGGACGGCGGACGTGCCTTCGTCTCCAAGCTGTTCACGCTGGGGACGGTGGTGCTGCTGGTGGTCACGGCGCTGGCCACGCTCTGCGCGCCCTGGCTCGTCCAGCTGTATGCGCCCGGGTTCCCGCCCGCCCAGCAGGCGCTGGCCACCGCGTTCGCCTACTGGTGCCTGCCGCAGATCCTGTTCTACGGTCTCTACGCGCTCGTCGGCGAGGCCCTGAACGCGCGCCGCGTCTACGGTCCGTTCACCTGGGCGCCGATCGTCAACAACATCGTCTCGATCGCCGGGTTCCTGCTGTTCATCCTGCTGTTCGGCTCCGATGTCGCCGTGGCGGTATGGACCCCTGCGATGATCGCCCTGCTGGCCGGCACCGCGACGCTCGCCATCGTGGTGCAGGCCGTCATCCTGCTCATGTTCTGGCGCCGCACCGGTCTGCACGTGCGCCCCGACTTCCGCTGGCGGGGCGTCGGCCTGAACCAGCTGGGCAGGCTCGCCGGCTGGACCTTCCTGATGGTCGTCGCCGGCCAGCTGGCCGGCCTGGTGCAGTCCCGGGTGCTGTCGGAGGCCGCGCAGGACTACCCGGGTGTGCTGGTCTCCCAGAACGCGTGGCTGCTGTTCATGCTCCCTTACTCGATCATCGTGCTCTCGATCGGGACCCCGTACTTCACCCAGCTCAGCGAGCACGCCGCCGCGGGTCGCGACGATGACGTCCGCGGCGACGTGGGCCGCAGCATCCGCACCCTCGGGGTGTTCATCGTGATCGCCACGGCCGCGCTGGCGGCCGCGGCCGTGCCGGCATCGCGCATCTTCACCGACAGTCGCGACGAAGCCGCCGCGGCGGCTGGGGTGCTGCTGTGCTTCCTGGTCAGCCTGATCCCGCTGGCCGTGCTGTTCGTCATACAGCGGACCTTCTACGCCTACAACGACACCCGGACCCCGTTCTTCTTCACGCTCCTGCAGTGCGCGCTGGTGGTGGTCACGGCCCTGGTCGCCTCGACCCTGCCGGTCGAGTTCATCGCCGCCGGCATCGCCCTGGGCCAGTCCTTCGCGAGCATCGTGCAGGTCATCCTGGCGACCTGGCTGCTGCAGCGGCGCCTGGGCGGACTGCGGGTCGGGTCCTGGATGCTGGCGCTGGGCAGGTTCGCGCTCGCGGCCGTCCCCGCCGCCGCCGCCGGGTGGCTCACGTTCCTCCTCCTGGGGGGCACCGGTGGCTGGACGGTCTCCGACAAGCTGCTCGGTGCACTCGGCGCCGCCGTGATCGGCATCGTTTCGCTGGTGGTCTACGTCGGCTTCCTCGCACTGCTGCGGGCACCGGAATTGGGGCCCGCGATGCGGCTGGCTCGCCGAGTGCTGCCCGGCGGCCGGTGAGCCTCGACCGCAACGCAGTCCTCCACTGCGCGGAAACCCGCCCCAGGCGTGGAATGCGCCGCGGTTACCATGTGTTGAAGCATCCGGAGCTACGAAAGAGGGGGCGCACGTGCGTCAGGTAATCATCATCGGGTCAGGCCCGGCGGGCTTCACGGCTGCGATCTATGCGGCGCGTGCGAACCTGGAGCCGCTCGTCGTGGCCAGCTCGGTCGAGGTCGGCGGCGAACTCATGAACACCACGGACGTGGAGAACTTCCCCGGCTTCCCCGATGGCATTCAGGGTCCGGAGCTGATGACCAAGATGCAGGCCCAGGCCGAGCGCTTCGGCGCGGAGATCCTGTACGACGATGTCATCGAGCTGGATCTGACCGGTCCCGTCAAGACCGTCAAGCTGGGCAGCGGTGCCGTCCACCAGGCGTCCTCGGTGATCTTCGCGACCGGCTCGGCGTACCGCAAGCTCGGCCTGCCGGGTGAGGAGCGTCTGTCCGGACGCGGGGTGTCGTGGTGCGCGACCTGCGACGGCTTCTTCTTCCGCGACCGCACCATCGCCGTGGTCGGCGGCGGTGACTCCGCGATGGAGGAGGCCACGTTCCTGACGCGCTTCGCGAGCAAGGTGTATGTGATTCACCGCAAGGACTCGCTCCGGGCCTCGAAGATCATGCAGGAGCGCGCCTTCGCGAACGACAAGATCGAGTTCGTGTGGAACACCGAGGTGGCCGACATCCTGGGTGAGGACGCCGTCAACGGTGTCCTGCTGCGCTCGACGGTGGACGGCTCGACGCGGGAGCTGCCGCTGGACGGACTCTTCGTGGCCATCGGCAACGACCCGCGCACGCACCTCGTGCACGGCAAGCTGGAGCTCACGCCCGAGGGCACGATCTGGGTGCACGGCCGCTCGTCCCGCACGTCGGAGCCCGGCGTGTTCGCGGCCGGCGACGTGATCGACCCCACGTATCGTCAGGCCGTCACCGCCGCATCCAGCGGCACCGTCGCGGCGCTGGATGCCGAGCACTTCCTGGCGGCCCTCGAACAGACCGGCGACCCGCAGATCGCAGAGGACGTGGAAGTCGCCACCGAGACGCCCGACCCCGCGACCGACGAAGCCGAGACCGGCGTCCCCGCAGCCTGACGGCCGGCCCCTCCGGAACAATCCGGGACCCGGCGACGTTTGCACTAGCAGTGACTTTCCACAAAGGAGAAATGAATATGACCGCCAAGGCGACGACATCCGCGACCTTCGAGCAGGATGTCCTGCAGGCCGAAGGTCCCGTGCTCGTGGACTTCTGGGCAGAGTGGTGCGGGCCGTGTCGCATGGTCGCGCCCGTGCTCGACGAGATCCAGGCAGCCAACCCTGACAAGATCACGGTGCTGAAGCTGAACGTCGACGAGAACCCCGACCTCGCCCTGAAGTACCAGATCACCTCCATCCCGGCGATGAAGCTCTTCAAGAACGGTCAGGTCGAGACCACCATCATCGGTGCCAAGCCGAAGTACGCGATCGAGCAGGACCTCGCGGCGTACCTCGCCTGATCACTGAATCCTCGAAGAAAGCCCCGGTAGGCGGGGGGTTCGGGGCATCCACTCGGATGCGTCGACCCCTCGATCGCCGGGGCTTTCTCGATGTATGCTCCGATCGGCATCCATCGGGTGCACGGGGGGTTTTCCTCGATATGTCGATCTGGGCGGTAATCGTTCGACGCACAGGATGAGGTCGGCGAACCCGCCGTCCCGAGCTCCGGCTCGCACATCCCGAAGGAGAACGACGATGCGGTACATGATGATCATGCAGGTCCAGCCCGACGCCGCCGCCCGCGCCGCCCAGGACCTGGACATGGAGCAGGTGGTCGCCGTCATGGGTGCCTACAACGAAGAGCTCCAGAGGGCCGGGGTGTTCCTGACCGCCGAAGGACTCAGCGACGCCGCGGATGGGTTCCGCGTCGACTTCTCAACGACCCCGCCGGTCGTCACCGACGGCCCCTACGCCGAGGCGCGGGAGGTCTTCACCGGATTCTGGATCCTCGAGGTCGCCAGCCGCGAGGAGGCCGAGCACTGGGCCAAGAAGTGCCCGCTCGGACCGGGTGTCAGCCTCGAGGTGCGCAGGGTGAACGAGTTCGCCGACGTCGATCTGCCCGAAGACAACGAGTGGCTGCAGAAGGCGCAGGAGTGGCGCGCGGCCCAGCCGTGAACTCAGGACGCGTCGGCTCGCACTGCGGCATCCCACACGCGATGCGAGCCACCGTCGCCGATCAGCCGCCACACCGCCGTGGTCAGTGGCGGATAATCCAACGCGATCTGCCGCAGGACACGGTAGTGACGTGCGGCGTTGGGGCGGGCACCCCCGTTCGCGGCGATGTTCTCGGCGCGCAGGATGAGCACGACCAGCTCGTCGACGGTCGGCAGATCCTCCATGAACTCCCACGGATCCTCGCCGGCGCGCAGGCGCTCGTGCACCAGGACGGAGAGTTCGTCGGATGCCTCGGCCCGGAGAAGCTCGAGACTTGCCCGCCGACGCGGGCCCTCATCGTGCGTCGCCATCCATCCAGCCTACGATGCGAATCCCCCGAACCGGCGCTCGCACGCCTACGCTGACGGGATGAGCGAGGGCGGAGCGCGCCGGGCGGCGGAGGCCGTGTGGCGCAGCGAATCCGCCCGGATCGTCGGGGCGCTGACGCGTCACACCGGCGATTTCGAATGGGCGGAGGATCTGGCCCAGGACTCTCTGCTGGAGGCCCTCGCCAAGTGGCCGGTGACCGGCATCCCCGACAATCCGGGCGCGTGGCTGCTGGCCGTCGCCAAGCTCCGCGCGATCGACGGTTGGCGCCGCCGGGAGCGGTTGTCCGAGCGGGAGAAGCTGATGGCCGGCGAACTGCGCGCGCTCGAGGCATGGGATGGGGTACCCGAGCTCGGCGATCCGGACCGGATCGACGACGACGTACTGCGCCTGATCTTCATCTCCTGCCACCCCGTGCTGCCGGCCCAAGCGCGCCTGGCACTCACGCTGCGCACCGTGGCCGGACTGACCACCGAACAGATCGCCCGGATGCTGCTGATGACCGTCCCGGCGGTGCAGCAGCGGATCGTGCGCGCCAAGCGCACCCTCGGGGAGGCCGAGATCCCGTTCGAGGTGCCGGATCGAGCCGAGCGCCCGGCACGGCTGGCCAGCGTGCTGCAGGTGATCTATCTGCTGTTCACCGAGGGGTATTCCGCGGGCGCCGGCGCGCACCCGATCCGCCCGGACGTCGCAAGGGAAGCGGTCCGTCTCGCCCGTCAGCTGGCCGCTCTCGTGCCGACCGAACCTGAGGTCTTCGCGCTGATCGCCCTCATGGAGTTCCAATCCTCCCGTTTCGCGGCGCGCGTGGACGGCGCAGGGCTCCCGGTCACCCTGGCCGACCAGGACAGACGGCGCTGGGATCGCTCCGCCATCGCACGCGCCCGCGCCGCGCTGGCCATTGCCCAGGCGAACGCTCGAGGTCTCGGATACTACGGCCTGCAGGCATCCGTCGCGGAGTGCTATGCCATCGCCCCCACGTCCGCCGACACCGACTGGCCGCGCATCGTGGCGCTGTACGACGCCCTTGCCTCGCTGACCGCCTCGCCGGTCGTGCGATTGAACCGGGCGGTCGCGGTTTCGATGGTCAATGGGCCCGAGGCAGCGCTGGCCGAGGTCGCCGAGGTCGCCGAGGAGCTGAGCGAGTTCCGGCCCCTGCATGCGGTGCGCGCCGAGCTGCTCGAGCAGCTGGGCCGACCGGAGGCCGCGGCCGCGGCCTTCTCGGCGGCTGCCGCGCTCCCCGGAAACGAGGCCGAAGCGACCGTGCTACGGCGCCGAGCGCGGGACCTGCTGCACGATGCTCAGCGCGAGCTGTAGCCGGTCTCGCCGAGCTCTTCGAGGATCCGGTTCAGGTCCTGAATGCTGGCGAAATCGATGCTGATCTGGCCTTTTCGTGCGCCGAGATGGATCTTGACACGTGTGTTCAGTCGGTCGCCAAGGCGCTCGGCAAGCTCGTCGAGATGCGCGCGACGCGCACCCGGCTGAGGTTTCGAGGGGCGCTGGCGGGCAGCATCCGGTGCCTTCGAGGCGGCCTCGGCGGCCCGCACCGAGAGGTCTTCGTTCACGATCTTGTCGGCCAGCCACTGCATCGTGTCGGCATCCTCGAGCGAAAGGATCGCGCGGGCGTGGCCGGCCGTGAGCACGCCGGCCGCGACACGCTGCTGGACGGGCACGGGCAGCTTCAGCAGCCGGATGGTGTTGCTGATCTGCGGGCGCGACCGGCCGATGCGGCTTGCCAGCTCTTCCTGCGTGATACCGAAATCCGCCAGCAGCTGCTGGTATGCAGATGCCTCCTCGAGCGGGTTCAGCTCGGAGCGGTGGAGGTTCTCCAGCAGCGCGTCACGGAGCAGGTGCTCGTCGGCGGTGTCGCGGATGACCGCGGGGATCGAGGTGAGCCCGGCCTCGCGCGCAGCACGGG
This sequence comes from Microbacterium sp. zg.B48, assembly GCF_024623505.1. Taxonomy (NCBI): domain Bacteria; kingdom Bacillati; phylum Actinomycetota; class Actinomycetes; order Micrococcales; family Microbacteriaceae; genus Microbacterium; species Microbacterium sp. zg.B48. The sequence continues at coordinate 104,400 of NZ_JANJFE010000005.1, read as the reverse complement.
TGCGCCGTTCCCCCATGATGAGCTCGTACGTGCCGTCGCCGACGTCGCGGACCACGACCGGCTGCAGGACGCCGAACTCGCGGACGCTGTGCACGAGTTCCGCCAGATCGTCCGCGTCGAAGTGGATCCGGGGCTGACGCGGGTTCGGGACGATCGCGTGCGGGTCGATCTCGGCGAGCCGGGCGCCCGGGACCTCCAGGAGCTCCTCGTCGGCAGAGGCTTCGGGCGCCTCGGCGGTCGCGACCGGAGCGCCGGGGAAGAACACGTCGACGGGACGCGCCTCCGACGAGGCCTCACTGGTGGGGATCAGCGCGCCGATCCCCCTGCCCAAGCCGGTTCTCTTCGCCATCAGGAGTCCCCTTCATTTCCGGGCGCACTGGCGTTCCCGGGGTCTTTCGCGGTGGCATCCGGACTGTCGCGGCGGATGATCTCGACCGCAGCCTCGCGATACGCGACGGCGCCGGCAGAATGCCCATCGTAGGCGATGACCGTCTGCCCGAAACTCGGCGCTTCGGACACGCGCACCGACCGCGGGATCACGGTTGCCAGCACCTCATCGGGAAAGTGCTGACGGACCTCCTCAGCGACTTGCTGCGCGAGCCGCGTTCGCCCGTCATACATCGTGAGCAGGATCGTGGAGAGGCGCAATCCGGGGTTCAGGTGCTTCTGGATCATCCGCACCGTCCCCAGAAGCTGACTGAGGCCCTCGAGCGCGTAATACTCGCACTGAATCGGGATCAGCAGCTCGTGAGCGGCGGCGAATGCGTTGATCGTGAGCAGACCCAATGACGGGGGGCAGTCGATCAGCACGAAGTCGAGCCGGTCGGTCGTGTGCGCCAGGTATTCGTCGAGCGCGGTGCGCAGTCGGTGCTCGCGGGCGACCTGCGAGACCAGCTCGATCTCAGCGCCGGCCAGGTGGATCGTGCTCGGAGCGCACAGCAGATTCGGCGACTCAGGGCTGGTCTGGATGATGTCGGCGAGCGGAAAGTCATCGATCAGCACGTCGTAGATGCTCGGGATCTCCGCGGTGTGCGGAACTCCCAGGGCTGTGGAGGCGTTCCCCTGCGGGTCCAGGTCGATCACGAGCACTCTGGCACCCACCGAGGCCAGGGATGCCGCGATATTGACGGTCGTCGTCGTCTTGCCGACGCCGCCCTTCTGGTTCGAGACGGTGATCACACGGGTGCGACCACTCAGCTTCACGTCGACGGCTTCGAGTGAGCGGCGTCGGGCGGTCAGGTCGGCCAGTTCACGGGCGATGGGACTGTCGTCGAGCGAGAATGACGCCGCAGATTCGGCGTTCTCGGGTTGTTTCACGTGAAACACCCTCCCTTTGGCGCGCCGACGGACATCGCTCTCTACTCTAGTCGTGGCCGGCCTCCCCACTCGCCGCCGCGCCCGCCCGGGCGCTCCTCGACCCTCCTCGACGTCGTGTACGCGGCGGAAGGCGCCGTATCGAGACCAGCCGCCAGCCCGGTGGCCGTTTCACGTGAAACATCCCGCTCCCGGTGGTCGAGTAGGCGGCGGAAGCCGCCGTATCGAGACCTCGCGCAGTACGCAGCCCCGCGACATCTCGATGCGCCCGCTTCGCGGGCTACTCGATCGCCGGTTCCCCCGGTGGAATACATGGCACACGCGTTTCACGTGAAACATCCGGACTTCGGTGGTCGAGTAGGCGGCGGAAGCCGCCGTATCGAGACCCCGCGCAATGCACCGCCCCGTGAGATCGCGATGCATCGGCTTCGCGCGCTACTCGATCACCGGTCCCCGACGGCCGAGTAGGCGGCTATGCCCCCTCTAAGGTCCAAGCCCCAACGGATCCGTTTCACGTGAAACATCCGACCGCCAACTACACGCCGTGCTCACGCGGCGGTTTTCGGCTCAGCCGGTTCAGCCTCTCGACGTCGCCTTCGACGAGAGCCAGTCGTTTCGCCCGGCCCCACCCTTGTATCTGCTTCTCGCGGTGGAATGCATCCTCTATGCGGTCGAAGTCCTCGTAGTAGAGCACGCGCACCGGTCGGCGTGTTCGGGTGTTCTCGGCTCCCTCTCCTCCCTGGTGCTGAGCGAGACGATCAAGATCCCATGTGCTGCCGACGTAGAGAGTACGGTCTCGGCACTCGAGGATGTACACATGAAGGGCATGATCGATGATGCCCTGGCCGTGTGCGGGGGATGGAACACGGTGCAGGTACGACGCCAACATCGCGCAGCGTGACGCATGTGGAGGAGGGGGATCTCGATATGCCCGCTCCGCGGGCTACTCGATCACCGGAAACGCGGCCCCGCGCACCGAATACCGCCCCTTTGAGGGCTACGGATCACCACAGAGCGGCACCCCGCGGTCGAGTAGGCGGCAACGCCGCCGTATCGAGACCACAGCACCGCCGAAAAGCGGGGGATCTCGATATGCCCGCGCCGCGGGCTACTCGATCACCGGCAAACGCGCCCTGCGCCGGCTACTCGATCACCGCGAACGCAAGTCCCGCTGGCTGCCCGACAACTCCGAGCCCCATGTTTCACGTGAAACGTGGGTCAGCCGCGAACGGTGGCGCGAACGACTCGGGTCGGCTCGTCGAGCAGTCCCTGGCCGAGGACCTCGAGCCGGACATCGTTCACACGATACTTCCGCAGCTGCTTGTCCGCGGTCTCGATCTCGGTCGACGCGTTGGCGCCTTTCAGCAGGATCAACTCGCCGCCGTCACGGACGAGCGGCGCGGTCAGCGGCACCAGAGTGCGCAGTGCGCTCACGGCGCGTGCCGTCGCGGCATCCAGAACCGGCCCCCGGCTCCAGTCCTCGGCGCGTGCGCGCAGGACCTCGACGTTGTCCAGCCGCAGGGCTGCGACCTGCTCATTCAGCCAGGTGACGCGGCGCTCCATCGGTTCGATGAGGATCCACTCCACGTCCGGTCGCGCGATGGCCAGCACCAGTCCCGGCAGTCCCGCGCCCGAGCCGACGTCGCCCACCCGCCCGGAGAAGAGAGGTGCTGCAACTGCGCTGTTCAGGATGTGCCTGCTCCACAGCCGGGGTGGCTCCAGCGGGCCGATCAGCCCGCGCTCCTCGCCGTGCTCGGCCAGAGCCCGGGTGAATTCCCGGGCCAGATCGATTCGGTTGCCGAAGATCTCGGCCGCGACCGCTGGTTCCGCCTCGACGTCGCTCATCAGTGTTTCACGTGGAACATCAGCCGCGGCTGATCACCGTGTGGCGGTCGGCGCCCTCACCGTACGACTCCGAGACCAGTCCGCGGTCGGACACGATGTCGTGCACGAGCTTGCGCTCGTAACTGGACATCGGGGGGAGGGAGGCCTGGGTCGCGCCTTCGTCCAGGCGGGCGATCGCCACGTCGACCAGCGTCTCCAACTCACGCTGGCGCGTGTCCCGAGACCCGCCGATGTCGAGGATGAGCCGCGAGAACCGGCCGGTACGGTTCTGCACCGCGATGCGTGTGATCTCCTGCAGAGCCTGAACCGTGTCCGGCGCGGCCAGGAGCGAGAGTGAACCGGGCTCGTCCGACTCGAGCGAGACATATGCGCGCCCCGAGCGGACATCCAGCGCGAGGTCTCCGTCGATGTCGGCGATGTCCATCAGCTCTTCAAGGAAGTCCGCTGCGACATCGCCCTCCTGCTCGAGCTGCTCGACGGTGGCCGCGGTGCGCTCGACGGGCGGCGCATCCTCGGTTGGGGAGGTTTCGGGGTTGCTGGTCATCGGGTCCTCGCGCTATTAGAAGGGGAAGAGCAGGAAATCAGGATGCCGCGCCGGTCGTGCCCGCTGCGGGGTCGGCCTTGCCGCCGCGTGGCGATTCTCCCGGCTTCGTGCCCGCATCGCCAGGCTGCTTCTGGGCCTGCTTCTTGGCCCGTTGCTTGCCGACCGGCTGCTGGCGCTTCGGGGCTGCGGCCTTGGCGCGCTCCGCCTCTTCATACAGACGCTGCTGCTCGGCCTGGTACCGCTCGAGCGGGATGATCTTGCCCTGCGCATCGAGCGCCTTGCCCTTGCGGGCCAGCCTCTCTTCACGCAGCTTGGCGGCCTCGGAACCCGGTGTGGGCATGTTGCGGATGACGACGAACTGCTGGACCATCGTCCACACGTTGCTCGTGAACCAGTAGATGACGACACCGAGCGGGAAGAACACACCCGAGAACACGAAGGCGAACGGCAGGACCCAGAGCATGATCTTCTGCATCTGGTACGCCTGGCCGGTCTTGGCCTCGGGCGAGAGGTTCTTGGAGATGATCTGCAGCTGGGTGAAGAACTGCGAGACGATCATCAGCACGACCAGCACCAGCAGGATGCCGACGGTGACCTGCCAGCCGGTCTCCTGCGCTTCCCACGCGCCCACGAGGGTGTCGTGCAGGGACGCGACGTTGAACAGCTTGGCGTTGTAGAACTCGGTCATGAGCTCGTTGTTCAGCAAGCCCACGCCGGCGTGGTTCTCGTCGGTGCGGATGGTCTGCACACCATTGAGCACGCTGAACAGCGCGAAGAACACGGGCATCTGCACGAGCAGCGGGAGGCAGCCCGAGACGGGGCTGGTGCCGTGCTTCTTGTACAGGCCCATGGTCTCGCGGCTCATCGCCTCACGGGAGAGCTGATCCTTCTTGCCCTTGTACTTTTCCTGAACTTTCCGCAGTTCAGGGGCAATTTCCATCATCTTCCGCTGGCTCTTGATCTGCTTGACGAAGAGCGGGATCAGCGCCGAGCGGACAACCAGGACGAGACCCACGATGGCGAGCACCCACGTGACGCCGGACGCAGCCGGAAGTCCCATCAGCGTGAACAGGTAATGCCACGCGACAAGCACGAGCTCCACCAGCCACTTGAGCGGCCAGAGGATGATTCCGATCAGATCCGGCACGGATCAGTCCTTTCTCAGGGGGACCGGCACGACGAACCCACGCGGGGTCAGTTCGTACCGAAAGTTCTTGTGCAGAGGAACGTCATCGACGCCCCCCTTGGCCCACGGATGGCAGCGTGCGATCCGAGCCGCCGCCATCACGGAGCCTTTCAGAGCACCGTGCTGCTGAACCGCGCCGACCGCGTAGGCCGAGCACGAGGGGTAGTACTTGCAGACGTCGCCGTAGGCATGGGAGATCGTGGCACGGTAACCATGGAGCAAGCTCAACACGGTGTTCCGGGGGAGCAGCGGCAGCGCGTGCAACGCGGTCCCGGCTTCGAAGTGACCGTGACCGGTCGATGCGGCCGGCAGCGTCGTCGCACTCATGCGGCCCTCCGCGCGATGCACTGGGAGACCTCGGCGCGAAGCGCGGCGAAGTCCGCGGTCGCCGCCGAGGGCAGTGCCCGGATCACGATGTCTGCCCCGGGCCGGACGCGCTGCAGCTCGTCGCGGCACACCGCCTTCAACCGCCGGCGAACAGTGTTGCGGACAACGGCGGAGCCGACCTGTTTGCTGACGATGAAGCCGAACCGCGCTGCGCGGTCCTCGCCGGACGCATTCACATACGTCACCGTGTGCGTGCTCGCACAGCGAGCCCCCCGACGGACGACGGCCTTGTAATCCGCTCCGCGGGTGAGTCGGTTCGGCCTTGCAAGCACCTCTAAAGGGTCAAGCAGACAGCTCGGTGCGCCCCTTGGCGCGGCGAGCGGAGAGAATGCCGCGGCCGGCGCGGGTGCGCATGCGAGCACGGAAGCCGTGCTTCTTGGCGCGGCGGCGGGTGTTGGGCTGGTACGTGCGCTTGGTCATGGGAGGTCACTTCCGGATCAGGGTGTCCCGGCATTTCTACAACGACTGACGCTCAGACCGGGGACGTGGCTTACGGGACTGCCATCTAGGCAGAAGTCAACCGATTCAGGTTACGTTCCCCGGACCCAGAACTCAAACTGAGCCGGATCGCGGGGCATTATCCCCACCAGATTCCCATACTCCTGGAAATGACACGCCGCGCGGACCTACAGTGGAGTTTGCTCCCGCCACGCCCGCGAACTAGCCTGGCACGGGCAGTTATCCACAGGCTGGACGTGACGATCACCGTTTCACACCTGAGGCGCGTCAATACACCCGGGGGTCCCATGTCATCGCACGAACTTCCAGATGTTCCCGTCTGGTCAGCCGTGCTCGACCAGCTCGCCGGGGACGACCGGGTCACCCCGCAGCTGCAAGGTTTCCTCAGTCTCGCCGTTCCCCAGGGTGTGATGGGCGGAACCCTCTACCTGGACGTGCCGAACGATCTGACCGCCGCGCAGATCAACAAGCGCATGCGGACGCCGATCATGGAGGCGCTGACCAAAGTCGACCAGGATCAGAATCATGACCCGTCGGCGACGGCGTTCCGCGTCGTGGTCAATCCGGAATTGGCCGACGCCCGCGTCGCCGCTCCGAATCAGATGCAGGCCTCGGCGCCTGCTCCGGCCGCCCCAGTGCGGCAGCACATCGAAGAGACGATGGATGCCGCAGCCGCCGCGTCCCGCAGCGACACGCGTCTGAATCCGAAGTACACCTTCGACAACTTCGTGATCGGGCAGTCGAACCGCTTTGCGCACGCGGCCGCGGTTGCGGTGGCCGAGGCCCCCGCCAAGGCCTATAACCCGCTGTTCATCTACGGCGATTCTGGGCTGGGCAAGACCCACCTTCTGCACGCGATCGGTGACTACGCGCTGAGTCTCTACGCCGGCATCCGCGTCCGGTACGTCTCCAGCGAAGAGTTCACGAACGACTTCATCAACTCGATCGCGAACAACCGCGGATCGGCCTTCCAGGCCCGCTACCGTGACGTCGACATCCTGCTCATCGACGACATCCAGTTTCTGCAGGGCCGGGCCGAGACCCAGGAAGCGTTCTTCCACACCTTCAACACGCTGCACGATCACGACAAGCAGGTCGTGATCACCAGCGACGTGCCGCCCAAGCACCTCACCGGGTTCGAGGACCGGATGCGCAGCCGCTTCGAGTGGGGTCTGATCACCGACGTCCAGGCGCCGGACCTGGAAACGCGCATCGCGATCCTCCGGAAGAAGGCGCAGAGCGAGCGCCTGCAGATTCCGGACGAGGTTCTCGAGTACATCGCCACGGTGGTGTCCTCCAACATCCGCGAACTGGAGGGCGCTCTGATCCGCGTCTCCGCCTTCGCGAGCCTCAATCGCTCGACTCTGGACATGTCCCTCGCCCAGACGGTGCTGCGGGACATCATCGATCAGGATGACGCGAACGTCATTTCGCCGACCGACATCATCACGGCCACAGCGCAGTACTTCAAGCTCTCGGTCGATGACCTCTACGGTTCGAGCCGGTCGCAGTCCATTGCCACGGCACGCCAGATCGCCATGTATCTGTGCCGCGAGCGGACGAGTCTCTCCCTGCCCAAGATCGGGCATCTGTTCGGAAACCGTGATCACACGACCGTGATGTATGCCTATAAGAAGATCAGCGACCTGATGAAGGAGCGCCGCTCCATCTACAACCAGGTCTCCGAGATCACCGCTCAGCTCGGCCGCAACGCGCGCTGAAGCGCATTCGCCGCGCCCTGGCGCCCAGAGCCGACCAGTCGCTGTTTCGTCGACCCGTCGACTGTGACGTATGCCTCAAGAGGTGCTTGACAGACCCTCGCCGGAGCGCAATCATCCCGGTTCTTCACATGTGGAAAACCTGTGGATAACTCCGCGACGCTGCGGAAACGTTGTGTGCAATCGCGGCGAGGCTGTGGAGGAGCCAGCAGTGGAGCGCCGATTCTTGTAATTCCGACGGCGCGCAATCCGCAGCCCGTCCACAACTCACACGGTTGTAGTTTCCCTCTCCCGACCCGGATCGCTCGAGTTATCCACAGTTTCCACAGGCGTTAAGAAGATGACAGAGAAATAGTTAATGGGAAACCGTTCGATCACCTTGACGGTGGCCGAACCTCTCCGGCCGTGGTCTGCGGGCGGCGGCATGCTGGGCACTAGCATGGGAGAGCCCACGCCGATGTCAAGGGAGCGCCAGTGAGGTTCCACGTCAATCGCGATGTGTTCAGCGAAGCCGTGTCGTTCGTCGTCAAGCTCCTGCCGCAGCGCAACCCCCAGCCGATTCTGGCCGGGGTCCTGATCGAAGCGTCCGAGAGCGGACTGTCGCTCGCCGCATTCGACTACGAAGCGTCCGCGCGCACCACCATCGAAGCAACAGTCGATGATCCGGGCACGATTCTGGTGCACGGCCGGCTGCTCTCCGAGATCGCCAGCCGGCTCCCCAACGCGCCGATCCAGGTCGAGGTCGATGACGACGGCGGCATCGTGCTGACCTGCGGATCGGCACGCTTCACGCTGGCCTCGATGCCGGTGCAGGAGTACCCCGCGATCCCCGAAGTTTCCGGAGACACCGGTCTGGTGCCCGCCGAAGACTTCGCGACAGCGATCGCGCAGGTCGCATTCGCCGCGTCGCGTGATGACGTGACCCCGGTGCTCACCGGCGTGCAGCTCGAGGTCTCCGGCACGCAGCTGAGCCTGGTCGCCACCGACCGCTATCGCGTCGCGCTCCGCGAGATCCCCTGGGATGGCGGGTCCACGGCGACCGAAGAGCCGACCACCGCGCTCGTACCGGCACGGACGCTGACCGAGGTCGGCAAGACCTTCGCGCACGGCGGCGACATCTCGATTGCCTTCTCCGGGTCCGGAGACCGCGAGATCATCGCGTTCACGGCCGGCAACAAGACCGTGACCTCACTGCTGATCAAGGGCAACTTCCCCCCGGTCCGCCGCCTTTTTCCGGAGCAGACCGAACATCACGCAGTTTTGAACACCGCCGAGCTGGCCGAGGCCGTACGTCGTGTCTCGCTCGTCCTGGACCGGTCGGCGCCGCTGCGTTTCACGTTCACAACGGACAGCGTTTCGATGGATGCCTCCGGCACCGAGCAGGCGCGGGCATCCGAGTCCGTGGACGCCCACCTGGTGGGCGAGGATGTCACGCTGGGCCTGAACCCGCAGTATCTGCTCGAGTCGCTCGGCGCGGTCAAGAGCGAGTTCGTGCGGATCACGTTCACATCGAGCGACAACGCGAACAAGCTCAGCCCTGTGCTGATCACCCCGCAGACTTCCGTCGACAAGGACGGCACCGAGTCCTTCAAGTACCTGCTGCAGCCGAACCTGCTGCTGCGGTGACGCGAAGCGGGCGCATCCGCCGCGAGCGGGATGAGAACGTCCGACTGCGGTCTTAGGGTTGCACAGTGATCGTTGAGCATCTGAGCCTCGTCGACTTCCGCAACTATGCGGTCGCCGATGTCGCGCTGAGCCCGGGTCCGAACGTGTTCGTCGGCCGCAACGGCCAGGGCAAGACCAATCTGGCCGAGGCGATCGCGTTTCTCGCCACCCTCGGCTCGCACCGCGTCTCCACCGACGCGCCGATGGTCCGCGACGGTGCGGATGCCGCGATCATCCGCGCCAGGCTCGCCCACGATGAGCGGCGGATGCTGCTGGAAGTGCAGTTGAACCGGCAGGGTGCGAACAAGGCGCGTGTCAACGGAGCCCCGGTCAAGAGCTCGGATCTGCCGCGCTATGCACAGGTCGTGCTGTTCGCGCCCGAGGACCTTCACATCGTGCGCGGCGATCCGTCGTCCCGCCGGCGCTTCATGGATCAGCTCCTCGTGCAGCGATCGCCGCGGTTCGCGGGTGTCCTGTCCGATTACGACCGCGTGCTGCGGCAGCGGACGGCTCTGCTCAAATCCGCACGCGCCCGCGGCATCCGCGGTGACCAGCTGTCGACGCTCGATGTGTGGGACGACAAGCTGGTCGCACTCGGCACCGAGCTGATCCAGGCGCGGCTCGCCCTCGCCGCGGACCTGAGCGGACCGCTGACCGCCGCGTACGCCGCGATCGCCGGCGCCGACCATGGCCCCCGGATCGAGTGGGTGCTGTCGGTGCGAGGCGGCGACCCCGAAGAGGATGCGGCGCCGTCGGCCGCGCAGCCGCAGGGCGGTCTGATCGCGGAGCAGTTCCGACAGGCGCTCGCCGACAAGCGCGCCGCCGAGCTCGATCGGGGTTTGACGCTCGTGGGCCCGCACCGCGATGACCTGCTGCTGAGCGTGCGCGGTCTGCCGGTCAAGGGCTACGCATCGCACGGCGAATCCTGGTCCTTCGCGCTGGGCCTTCGCTTGGCGTCGGCAGATCTTCTGCGCGCCGATTCCCGGTTGGGAGATCCCGTCTTGATCCTGGACGATGTGTTCGCCGAGCTCGACACCGACCGCCGCGGGCGGCTGGCTCAGCTCACCGCGGACTACGAACAGGTCATCGTCACCGCCGCGGTGGAAGAGGACGTGCCCTCCGCGCTCCGCGCTCGCGTCGTCCGGGTCGAAGCGGGTCGGGTGCTGGCGGCGACGGATGCCTGACCAGGACGTTCCGGAGCAGTCCGGCGTCCCGCACGGTCGCGGTGCGCGCCGGGAATCGGTCGAGGCCGAGCCGGTTCCCGAGACGGTTGCGACATATCTTCGGCTGCGCGGACTCGAGCCGTCCGCCCGCACGTACCGCAAACGTCGTCGCCGCGGACCGGATGATGAGAACGCCCCGTTCACCCCCGGTCGCGATCCGAAGGGCGTCGCCGATGTCCTGGCCGACCTCACCCGTGACGCGGGCTGGGACTCGCAGCTGGCCCGCGAGGACGTCGTGCGGACGTGGGCCGAGGTCGCCGGTGAGGACACCGCCCGGCACACCCGGCCGATCGCGTTCACGGAGGGCACTCTGACCGTTCAGGCCGACTCGACGGCGTGGGCCAAGCAGCTTCAGCTGATGCGTTCGCAGATCCTCTCCGAGATCGTCCGGAGGTTCCCCGAAGCCGGGGTGGACGGCATCCGCTTTATCGGGCCGGACGTCCCCTCTTGGAAATGGGGTCCCAGAACGACTCCAGGGCGTGGTCCGCGCGATACCTACGGCTGAGATACCTCCTGTCCTATCCGGACGAAATCCAACGCGCCACAGAGCCGCACATGGCGCGGGACCGACGCGTTCCTTGGTAGACTGGGGGGGCCCGGAATTACGATGTGGAGCGCGCCGAAAATATGTCGTCTGATACCCCTGACAGCCTGCCCGAGCAATCCGATCAGCATTCCGAGGTACCAGAACCGGCCGAGCGGACACACGTGCGGTACGGGGCCGAGGACATCCAGGTTCTCGAGGGACTCGAAGCGGTTCGCAAGCGACCGGGCATGTACATCGGCTCGACCGGGCCGCGCGGACTGCACCACCTCGTCCAGGAGATCGTCGACAACTCCGTCGACGAGGCCCTCGCCGGGTACTGCGACACCATCGCCGTGACGATCCTGCCCGACGGCGGAGTGCGCGTCGTCGACAACGGCCGCGGCATCCCGGTGGACATGCACCAGGCCGAGGGCCGATCGACGGTGGAGGTCGTGCTGACCGTGCTGCACGCCGGGGGAAAATTCGGCGGCGGCGGTTATGCGGTCTCCGGCGGATTGCATGGCGTCGGTTCGTCCGTGGTCAACGCCCTGTCGAGCCGGCTGGAGGTGGAGGTGCGCCGTCAGGGCTACGTGTGGCGCCAGTCCTACCGTGACGGGGGTGTCCCGCAGGCACCTCTGGAACGTGCCGAGGAGAGCTCTGAGACCGGGACGACAATCACGTTCTGGCCTGACGAGTCGATCTTCGAGACGATCGACTTCGACTACGACACGCTGCGCACGCGCTTCCAGCAAATGGCGTTCCTGAACAAGGGACTGCGCATCGACCTGGTCGACGAGCGACCCGGAGCGGCATACCAAGAAGAGGTGGCGCCCGGCGAAGTCGTGCTGCAACAGCCGAACGACAGCTTCCTGTACGAGCGCGGGTTGGTGGACTACGTCGAATACCTCAATCGAGTGCGCAAGGCCGAGCATGTGCACGAGGACATCATCGACTTCGAGACCGAGGACACCGAACGCAAGATCGCGCTCGAGGTGGCGATGCAGTGGACGACCTCGTACACCGAGAACGTCTTCACCTACGCCAACACCATCAACACGCACGAGGGCGGCACGCATGAAGAAGGATTCCGCGCCGCGCTGACCACCCTGGTGAACAAGTACGCGCGCGCGAACAGCCTCCTCAAGGAGAAGGACGAGAACCTCTCCGGCGACGACGTGCGCGAGGGACTGACCGCGGTCATCTCGGTGAAGCTGTCCGAACCGCAGTTCGAGGGCCAGACCAAGACGAAACTCGGCAACACCGAGGCCAAGGCGTTCGTGCAGAAGGTCGTCGGCGATCGGCTCGGGGACTGGTTCGACCGCAACCCCGCGCAGGCCAAGAACGTCGTGCGCAAGGCGATCGATGCGGCCACTGCACGACTGGCCGCACGGAAAGCCCGCGAGACGGCGCGTCGCAAGAGCGTCTTCGAGAGCGCCGCCATGCCCGACAAGCTCAAGGACTGCACGAGCAAGGACCCCTCGATCAGCGAGATCTTCCTGGTGGAGGGCGACTCGGCCGGCGGCTCGGCGGTGCAGGGCCGCGACCCGCACACGCAGGCGATCCTCGCCCTGCGGGGCAAGATCCTCAACGTCGAGCGCGCCCGCTTGGACCGCGCCCTGGGCAATAAAGAAGTCCAGGCGATGATCCAGGCGTTCGGCACCGGCATCGGCGAAGAGTTCGACATCGACAAGGCGCGGTACCACAAGATCGTGCTGATGGCCGATGCCGACGTGGACGGCCAGCACATCACGACACTGCTGCTCACGCTGCTGTTCCGCTACATGCGCGGACTGATCGAAGCCGGCTTCGTCTACCTCGCCCAGCCGCCGCTGTTCCGCCTGAAGTGGTCGAACTCGCCGCATGAGTACGTCTACAGCGACCGGGAGCGGGACGCGCTGCTGGCCGAGGGCCTGGCCACCGGCAAGCGCATCCCCAAGGACAACGCGATCCAGCGGTACAAGGGTCTGGGTGAGATGAACGACAAGGAACTGTGGGAGACCACCATGGATCCGGAGACCCGCACGCTGCGGCAGGTGACGATCGACGACGCCGCGTCGGCCGACGAGATCTTCACCATCCTGATGGGCGAGGACGTCGAGTCCCGCCGCGGGTTCATCCAGCGCAACGCGAAAGACGTCCGCTTCCTCGACATCTGATCCCCCGATCGGATGCCTCTGTGATCCCGGCTGCGAAGAAACGAAACGAAACCGATGACTGACGAATCACGCCCCGCCGTCCCCGAGCACAACCACGGCCGCATCGACCAGATCGATCTGCAGGCCGAGATGCAGCGCAGCTACCTCGACTACGCGATGAGCGTGATCATCGGGCGCGCGCTGCCCCGCGTCGAGGACGGCCTGAAACCCGTGCACCGCCGCGTCATCTACGCGATGTACGACGGCGGCTTCCGCCCGGACAAGTCCTTCTCCAAGTGCGCACGCGTCGTGGGCGAGGTGATGGGTCACTACCACCCGCACGGCGACGCGCCGATCTACGACGCACTGGTGCGCCTCGTGCAGCCGTGGTCGTTGCGCTACCCGCTGGCGCAGGGTCAGGGCAACTTCGGCTCTCCCGGCAACCAGGGCGCCGCTGCGCCGCGGTACACCGAGACCAAGATGGCTCAGCTCGCGCTCGAGATGGTGCGCGACATCGAAGAAGAGACCGTCGACTTCCAGGACAATTACGACGGTCAGACCCGTGAGCCGGTCGTCCTGCCCGCGCGCTTCCCCAACCTCCTGGTCAACGGCTCGGTCGGCATCGCCGTCGGAATGGCCACGAACATCCCGCCGCACAACCTCCGCGAGGTCGCCAGCGGGGCACTGTGGGCGCTGGCCCATCCGGACGCCAACCGCGAGGAGCTGCTCGAAGCGCTCATGGAGCGCATCCCCGGGCCGGACTTCCCGACGCACGCGCAGATCCTCGGCACCCGGGGCATCAAGGACGCCTACCGCACCGGGCGCGGCTCGATCACGATGCGTGCCGTCGTGAACGTCGAAGAGGTGCAGGGCCGCACCTGCCTGGTGATCACCGAGCTGCCTTATCAGGTCAACCCCGACAACGTCGCCGTCAAGATCAGCGACCTCGCCCGCGAGGGCAAGATCACCGGCATCGCCGATATCCGCGACGAGTCCTCCGGGCGCACCGGGCAGCGACTGGTGATCGTCCTGAAACGGGATGCCGTCGCGAAGGTCGTGCTGAACAACCTGTACAAGCACACCCAGCTGCAGGAGAACTTCGGCGCGAACATGCTCGCGATCGTGGACGGCGTGCCGCGCACGCTGCCGCTGGACGGGTTCATCACGCACTGGATCGATCACCAGATCGAGGTCATCGTCCGCCGCACGCAGTTCCGGCTGCGCAAGGCGGAGGAGCGCATGCACATCCTGCGCGGCTATCTGAAGGCGCTTGACGCGCTCGACGAGGTGATCGCGCTCATCCGCCGTTCACCGACCGTGGACGACGCCCGCGAAGGCCTGAAGGCGCTGCTGGAGATCGACGACATCCAGGCGGACGCGATCCTGACGATGCAGCTGCGTCGCCTGGCAGCCCTGGAGCGTCAGAAGATCATCGACGAGGCGGCGGAGCTGGAGTCGCAGATCGCGGACTTCAAGGCGATCCTGGCCGACCCGGTGCGTCAGCGCACGATCATCCGCGACGAGCTCACCTCCATCGTCGAGCGGTTCGGTGACGATCGACGCACCCAGATCCTGCCTGGGTACGACGGCGACATGTCGATCGAGGACCTGATCCCCGAGGAGGAGATGGTCATCACCGTCACCCGCGACGGCTACATCAAGCGCACCCGCAGCGACAACTACCGCCAGCAGCACCGCGGCGGTCGAGGAGTCAAGGGCGCACAGCTGCGCGCCGACGACGTGGTGGAGCACTTCTTCGTCACCACGACCCACCACTGGCTCCTGTTCTTCACCACCAAGGGCCGGGTGTACCGCGCGAAGGCGTACGAGGTGCCGGAGGCCGGCCGCGATGCGAAGGGCCAGCACGTCGCGAACCTGCTGGCGCTGCAGCCGGATGAGGAGATCGCACAGATCCTCGACATCCGGGACTACAGCGTGGCCACCTATCTCGTGCTGGCCACGCGCAGCGGACTCGTCAAGAAGACGCGGCTCACCGAGTACGACACCAACCGCCAAGGCGGGGTCATCGCGATCCGGCTGCGCGAGGGTGACGAGGTGACCAGTGCACTGCTGGTCGAGGAGGGCGATGACATCCTGCTCATCAGCCGTCACGGGATGTCGCTCCGCTTCGTCGCCACCGACGATTCGCTGCGGCCGATGGGACGCTCCACCGAGGGAGTGAAGGGGATGTCCTTCCGCGAGGGGGACAGCCTCCTGTCCGCATCCGTCGCCGAGCCCGGCGCCTTCGTCTTCGTGGTCACCGATGGCGGGTACGCCAAGCGCACCGCCATCGAGCAGTACCGCCGCCAGAGCCGCGGCGGACTGGGCATCAAGGTGGCGCGTCTGAGTGACGATCGGGGCGTCCTGGCCGGCGGTTTGATGGTCTCCGAGGACGACGAGGTCTTGGTGGTTCTTGCCAGTGGCAAGGTGGTACGCTCTGCCGTGGCCGAGGTCCCTGCCAAGGGTCGCGACACCATGGGCGTCGTCTTCACCCGCGCCGACGACGATGATCGCATCATCGCGATCGCCCGCAACGGAGAGCGTGGCCTCACCGAGACATCAGAGGCCGCCGACACGGAAGCAGTTCTCGTGCCCGGCACACCCGAGGCCTCCGCCGAGACCCCCGAAGAGAGTACTGACGCATGAGCACCGTAGCCGACAAGCTCGCAAAGAAGTCCAGCCACAAGACCAGCGCCAAGCAGGTGCGCCTCCGCCTGGTGTACGTCGACTTCTGGTCGGCGGTGAAGCTGTCGTTCCTGGCCGCCGTCGCCCTCGCGATCGTCACCGTGGTGAGCTTCTTCCTGGTCTATCTGATCGTTCAGACCACGGGCCTGATCGGCAAGGTCGACGAGTTCTTCCAGAGCTTCTCGGACGGTGGGATCTCCATCACGGCGTTCGTCGGACTGCCGCAGGTGATGGCGTTCGCCGCGATCGTGGCCATCCTGAACCTCGTCGTCGTCACCGTGCTCGGCGCGGTGATCGCCGGGATCTACAACCTTGCGGTCAAGGTGACCGGCGGCCTGCTGGTCGGGTTCACCTCGAACTGATGCCGACTCCGGGTCGCCTCGGCGGCGCACAGACGGCGGGCGATGCGCGCCCGTGGCCCGGATTCGTCAAATGCCCGCGATTCGGGTAAAGTCTTGCAGGTTGACGGCGCTCGCGTCGCAGCGAAAACGGGGCTATAGCTCAGGCGGTTAGAGCGCTTCACTGATAATGAAGAGGTCCCAGGTTCAAGTCCTGGTAGCCCCACAAGTCCGGGGCCTTAGCTCAGTTGGTAGAGCGCCTGCTTTGCAAGCAGGATGTCAGGAGTTCGAATCTCCTAGGCTCCACAGTGCAAGAAGCACCGGCCCGTCAGGGTCGGTGCTTCTTGGGTTTCCGGGTGGAGGGATTCGATCGGCTCGCGCGATCGCTCGTCGGTAGAGTCGAGCCATGGACACGCGGGTCGCGGCGTACGCCGTCATCATCGACGCCGATGATCGGATGCTGCTGGCCCACTGGAACGAGGGGCGCCGTGCGGCGTGGACTCTTCCCGGGGGCGGGCTGGATCCCGGCGAGGATCCGGTGCATGCCGTGCGCCGTGAAGTGCGCGAGGAGACGGGCTACCGGGTGGCCGTGGGCGAGCTCCTCGGCATCCACTCGCGGGTGATTCCGGCCGCACGACGGCTCACACCCGGTGCCACGGGTCCCCTGCACGCCCTTCGCATCGTGTACCGCGCGAGGGTGATCGGCGGCCGACTGCGCAACGAGACCAACGGGTCCACCGATCGCGCGGGGTGGTTCCCGCTGCAGAGCCTGCACACGCTGCACCGGGTCAAGCTGGTGGACATCGCGCTGAAGATGGCGCGCCGCGACTGAGGCGCCGGAAGCTACGGGATCGACTGCGAGATGTCGGCCACGGTTGCGCCGTACGCACCGATGAGGTCATCGGCCTCCACGAACAGGCTGTAGCCATGGGCGCCGGCGCCCATGGCGACACGCTGGCCGACGATGCGCTCGTCGGCGAAGACGGGCCAGTCGTGGATGCTGCCGATGGGCACGATCGTGCCCCGCTCATAGCCGGTCGCCGCCAGCGCCCGGGCCGGATCGGGCAGTTGCAGCTTGTTCACGCCGACCACAGCGCGCAGCTTCGGCCAGGAGATCGCGCGGTCGCCGGGGATGAGCGCGAACAGATAGGTGTCATCGCTGCGCTTGACCACGAGTGTCTTGACGATTCCCGCGGGAGGGATGCCGAGCAGCTCGGCCGCCTCGGCGAGGCTGTTCGCTGCCGGGCGCGGCCGTATCTGGATGGGCAGTCCGCGGGCCGCAGCGGCAGCGCGGACCCGCGCCGTCGGGTCCATGGCGTCGTTCATCGTCCCAGGCTAGCGACGAAGAAGAGCCCCACCGAATGGCAGGGCTCTTCGTCGATTCCGCTCAGGCGTCGGGTGCGCGCAGCGGGTCGTCGGCGACCCACAGCTCATCGTCGGCCCGAAGCGTCTGCCAGGCCGCGTAGACCACGCCGACAGCAGCCGCGACACCCAGGATGATCGCGACGACGCCTCCGGCGCCGATGCCCTTCTTGGGCGGGTCGAGGACGCGCAGCTTCTGCGCCATGCGCTTGGATGCCTGCGCGCCGTACTTGTCGGCCTTCTTCGCATACGCTGCAGCATCCGGGAGCGCGAACCCCTTACCGGTGGTGAGACGCGAACGGGTGTCGTTCGCGGCGTCCCACACCGACAGCGCGGATCCGACCACGGCTCCGGCGGTGGGGACGACCTTGTCGCTCAGCACGTGCTTGGAGAACTGCATCCCCTTGTCGACATAAGGGGCGGCATACTTTCCGTAACCCGCCTGCACCGAGGGCACGACCTGTTCGCGACCGAAGTGGCCGAGCTGCCTGCTGGCCTCGCGCGCCACGTTCGCGGCTTCGCCGACGAGGACCTGCTGTGACTCCCAGAGATTGTTCGCCTGCACCTGGAGTCGGCGGAGTTCCTTCTTGCGCTTGCGGTTGACGCTCACGGTTGCCCTCCCAAAGGCCGGGGGTAGTAGTTTTCCCATCTTGCCAGACCGCACCCGGGACGGGAGGGTTCCCACGGAACTCTGAGAGAATGGATGACATGCCTCAGCACACAGCGGTAGCCACCCTGCACACCAACTACGGCGACATCGTCGTCAACCTCTTCGGAGACCACGCTCCCCAGACGGTCGCGAACTTCATCGGGCTGTCCGACGGATCAAAGGAGTGGACCGACCCGGCAAGCGGAAAGCCCGGCACGGGCCCGCTGTACAAGGACGTCGTGTTCCACCGCATCATCTCAGGGTTCATGATCCAGGGCGGCGACCCGCTCGGACAGGGCACCGGCGGCCCGGGCTACAACTTCAACGACGAGATCAACGGCGAGCTGACCTTCACCGCGCCGTACAAGTTGGCGATGGCCAATGCAGGTCTGCGACGCAACGCGATCACCGGTCAGCCCGAGGGCACCAACGGTTCGCAGTTCTTCATCACGGTCCCCGGTCAGGGCGGTCGCGGACCGGAGTGGCTGCAGGGCAAGCACACGATCTTCGGCGAGGTCGCCGATGACGCCTCCAAGGCCGTCGTCGACACGATCAGCGCGCTGCCCACGGCAGCCGGCGACCGTCCGCTCGAGCCCGTCGTGCTGCAGTCGGTCGACGTCGTCGCCGTCTAGGACCTCGCACCGCGCGTGACCTCGCCTGATTTCGCTGGCAACAGCGACAACTACTGCTACCGGCATCCCGACCGGCAGAGCTTCGTGCTGTGCCAGCGATGTCTGCGTACGGTCTGTCCGGAGTGCCAGACGCAGGGCGCGGTCGGCGTGATCTGCCCGGAGTGCATGGGCGAGCAGCAGAAGAGCCAGACCGCGGCGCAGCGCAAGGCCGAACGACGCTGGACCCGTCCGCGGGCCGCCACCGTCGCCGACTCCCGGCCGCTGGTGACCTACGGGATCATCGGGCTCACGCTGCTGGTCTACCTGACGCAGTTGATCCCGGGACTGGCCGTCCAGGAGCTGCTCGCCTTCAACAGTCTGTTCGTCATGCCGGCGTGGGGTGTCGCACCTTTTCAGCCGTGGCGTCTGTTCACCGTGCTGCTCGTGCACAGCGGCTTCTTCCACGTCGGGCTCAACATGCTCGCCGTGTGGATGATCGGCCGCAGCCTGGAACCGCTGCTGGGACGCTGGCGGTTCCTCGCGCTGTACCTGATGGGTGGACTCGGCGGCTCGGTGGGTGTGGCGCTCATCGCTCCGGGCATCTGGGTGGTCGGCGCATCCGGTGCGGTCTTCGGCCTGCTCGGGGCTCTGCTGGTGATCGGTCGGCACATCGGCGCCAACATCCGCGGCATCGTCCTGATCCTGGGCATCAACCTGGTGATCGGCTTCGTCCCGGGCTTCCAGGTCGCGTGGCAGGCGCACATCGGCGGTCTCGCCGTCGGTGCGCTGGTCGGCCTGGTGTACGCGCGGACGCGATCGGTTCGACGCCGGGCCCTGCAGCTGTGGCTGCTCGCCGCCATCACGGTGGGGCTGTTCGCGCTGCTGCTGGTGCCGCCGCTGATCTACGGGTGATCCGCTCACGCGGGGCCTCGATACGCGCGCTCTGCGCGCTACTCGACCTTGCCCCGTGACGCATCAACGCCGCTGCGCGGCATTGATCCGCTCACGCGGCAAGAGTTATCCACAGGTTCATCCACAGCTGGGGATGAATCACACCGGTGTAATTCCCGAGCCGGTGGTGTGCGGATGGGCGTCAGCGCCAGCGTGTCGTCATGAGGAATCCGACGAAGGCGATGCCGAATCCGATGACGAGGTTCCAGGCACCGACGCCGGGAATGGGGAACTGCTGGCCGCTCAGATAGAACACCAGCACCCAGACCAGCCCGACCAGCATCAGGCCGATCATGATCGGCTTGAACCACACCGGGTTGGGTGCGGCTTCGCCTTCGGTGCGCTCCACGAGGGAGTCGTCGTCTTTGCCGGGTCGCGCCATAGCGATATCCTACCCTGCCGCCCCAGGCGGCCCGGCGATCGCCCGGACCCGGCTCCCGGCGGGACCACAGCGGCACTGGCTTAGAATCCACCTGTGGACGAGGCGACGAACGACGACGGGCGCAACACCCCGACGCGACGCGATCGGCGCAGGAATCCACCGTCGCGACGAGGCCTCTCGATCATGGGCGTCCTGGGCGAGCTCTTCATCACGGTCGGCGTGATCGCGCTGCTGTACGTGTCGTGGCAGCTGTGGATCGGGGACCTCATCATCGGCGCCCAGTTCAAGGACGAGGCGAAGTCGCTGTCTGAGCAGTGGGCCTCACAGGAGCCGACCGAGCCGCCGACGAGCAGTGCGCAGCCCACCGCACCCAACGAGCCGCCCGTCGCCGACCCCATCGAGCCGACCCCCGTGGAGGCGCCGATCCTTGCCGAGCCGGCAGAGGGCGAGATCTTCGGGATCATGCGGATCCCGCGGTTGGGCCCGGATTACTTCTTCAACATGGCCGGCGGGGTGGACGCCTCGGTCACGCTCAACCCCATCGGCATCGGGCACTACCCGGGCACGTCCATGCCCGGGGCGACGGGCAACTTCGCCGTCGCCGGCCACCGCGGCAGCCATGGAGCTCCCTTCCAGGACCTGCCCGCGCTTCGGGTGAACGATGCGATCGTTGTGGAGACCGCCGACGGCTGGTACACCTACCGGTTCCGCAACCTCGAATACGTCCAGCCCGACCAGGTCGAGGTGCTGCTGCCGGTGCCACAGGTCGACGATGCGACGGCGACCGACAAGCTCATCACGATGACCACATGCAGTCCGCGCTACGGATTCTCCGAACGCGTGATCGCGTACGGCGTGTTCGAGTCGTTCACCCCACGCTCGGCCGGGCCACCGGCATCCCTCACCGAAGGAGTGACCGCCTGATGTACGCGGCGCTATGGCGAGTCCTGCCCGGCCCGTGGTGGGTTCGGCTCCTCATTCTGCTGGTCCTGATCGCTGCGGTGCTCTACGGCCTGTTCTTCTACGCATTCCCCTGGATCGGCGAGATCGTCAACCCCCAGGACGTCACCGTTGGCTGAGTGCGCTCCCGGGCGGCTGAGGTGAGCGCGCCGATCCTCGTCGTGGACAATCACGACAGCTTCGTCCACACGCTCGTCGGGTACCTCCACGAGCTCGGTGCGGACACGGACCTCGTCGAGGCGGATGCGATCGCGACGGATGCCGCGGCATCCGTCATCGCGGACTACCGGGGCGTGCTCGTCTCACCCGGTCCCGGCACTCCGGCGCGCGCGGGAGCGTCGATCGCAGTGGTGCGAGCCGCCGCGACCGCCCGGATCCCGCTGCTGGGCGTCTGCCTCGGCCATCAGGCCATCGCCGAGGCGTACGGTGCGACGGTGGCTCATGCCCCCGAACTCATGCACGGAATGGTCTCCCTGGTGGAGCACGACGACGATCCCCTCTACGCGGGGCTGCCCAGTCCGTTCACGGCGACCCGGTATCACTCGCTCGCGATCGTCCCTGGCACGCTGCCGGCGGAGCTGGTCGTCACGAGTCAGACCGACAGTGGCGTCATCATGGGCATCGCGCATCGGACGGCGCCGATCCAGGGCGTCCAGTTCCACCCGGAGGCCGTGCTCACCGAGGGCGGCCACCGCCTGCTGGGCAACTGGCTCGAATCCGTCGGCTTCGCCGACGCGTCCGCCCGCGGCGCCGCGCTGCATCCGCGGCGCTGACCCGACGACCCACCCTGCCCGCACACGGCATCGACCGCGCTGCCCGAGCGTTCCCGGATGCGCGGCCGATCAGGGTCCGGAGCAGTAGGTGAGGATCACGTCGGAGTGGATCGGCGCCTCACCCGGTGCGATCGACTGCGTCCTGACGACCGGCGGGTCCACGGCCGTGCACGAGGGATCCTCCTGGGCGGTGACGACGAGCTGGGATTCCGGCCCCTCGAGCTCGCGGGTGGCCGCCTCGAGCGTGTACCCGGTGACGTCGTTGATCACGACGCGTCCGGTGGCCGCCACGACGTTCACCGTCGCTCCGACCGGGAGCTTGGCCCCCGCCGGCTGATCGGCCGAGATGATCGTGCCGGCCCCCAGCGCCGGATCGTTGCGCGGGGTGACCGCGCCCAGCGCGAGGTCCGCGTCGGCGAGTGCGGCCGCCGCGGCATCCTGACCGAGCCCCTCCAGAGTCGGGACGGTCGTGGTCGCCTGCCCGGTGGACACGTAGACACGCACCTCCTGGCCGGGGCTGACCGAGGCGCCCGCGCCGGGGTCGGTGCGGATGACATTTCCCACCGCGACGCTGGAGTTCGGCTCGTCCACGCGGAAGGCGGTCAGATCCTCGTCGCCGATCTCCACGCTCGCGCGCTCGTAGGTCATACCGGCGACATCGGGAACCAGTCGCGCGTTGGACGGCACGTCGGTTCCGGGCCGGATGGACAGGACCCAGAAGAGCACGGAGATCAGCAGCACGGCCAGGATGGCCACGCTCGCCCAGATCCAGGCCACCGGCGGGCCCGCCTGGGTCCGCTTCATGGTGGTGTCGGTGCTGAGCTGACGGAGGGATCGCGCCGTCTCGGCGGCCTGCCGCGGGTTGGGGCCGTACAGCTCGCTGGTCAGGGCGCCGACCGCCTTCTTGGACGGCACCTTGCCGCCCACCGTCGCGTCGAGGGCCTCGCGGAACGCGGCGGCATCCTGGTAGCGCTGGAACGGATCCTTCGCGAGCGCACGGAGGATCACCGCATCCAGCGTGCGCGGGACCGACTCATTCACCTCGGACGGCGGCAGGGGTGCCTCGCTGACGTGCTGGTAGGCGACCGCGACCGGCGATTCGCCGCGGAACGGGGGACGGCCGGTCACCAGCTCGTACAGGACCACACCGGCCGAGTACACGTCCGCCCGCGCGTCGACCGGCTCGCCCTTGGCCTGCTCGGGCGAGAAGTACGCGGCGGTGCCCAGGATCGCCGTCGTCTCGGCGACCGTCGAGGACGAGTCCGACACCGCGCGGGCGATGCCGAAGTCCATCACCTTGACCTGGCCGGCGTCGGTGACCATGACGTTTCCGGGCTTGATGTCGCGGTGCACCACACCGGCGCGGTGCGAATACTCCAGCGCCTCCAGGATGCCGTCCACATAGCGCACGGCGTCCGGCACGGGTACCGGGCCGGCGCTGATGATGTCCTTCAGGAGCGCGCCGTGGACCAGCTCCATGACGATGTACGGCACCGGCCGCACCGTGCCGTCCGGGCCCATCTCGGTGTCTTCGCCGGCATCGAAGACGCGCACGATCGTGGGATGCGCCATTCGCGAGGCAGCCTGAGCTTCCAGGCGGAAGCGTGTGCGGAACGCATTGTCGTTGGCGAGGTCCCGGTTCAGCAGCTTGATGGCCACCTGCCGACCGAGGGTCAGGTCGTACCCGCGATAGACGGTGGCCATACCGCCACGACCGATGAGCTCGTCGACTCGGTAGCGCCCCGAAAGCACGCGCGGCTCAGCTGTCACGGTCACTCCCTGGGTGGAACAGAGCCAGCCTAACCGCTGCGGCTCGACTCACTGAATCGAACGCTTACGGGGTCGGTGTGGGATCCGGTGCGGACGGCTGGATCTGCGCGTTCGCTTCGCCGGAGGGCCCGCTCTCGCGCTGCCCGGCCGAACCGCCCGAGCACGTCACGGTATAGGTCACGATGATCGTCTGACCGGGGCTGTTGTCGGCCAGCAGCCGACCGTTGCGGTCGTTCGGACCGAACGCGGCCGTGGACTGACCGGTGCTCGAGAACGTCCCATGCACGGCCGTGAAGTTGTACGCGCTGACCTGGCCCGTTCCGGAGGGACAGGTGTATCCCGACCAGGAGATCTGCGTCTCCTCGCCGGCGACCACGGTTCCCTCCATGGTCGGCGCGGCCGGAGCGGGCAGAGCCACCTGATCCACGTAGTACGTCAGCGTCAGCAGCTGCGAGGGCGGAATGTTGCCCGATGGGCTCACGCGGTAGACCTTGTTGACATCGTTCGCGGTCGGAGCCGGGTCTCCCGCGACGCAGTCCACGGCATCCACGCCCGCATCGCGCGCCCGCGTGGCCGCCTCGGTGCAATCCAGCCCCTCCAGGCCGAGCGTGTCCACCGGGATGGTCGACGTGGTCGGCGTCGGTGTGGGCGTCGGCGGGGTTTCCGTCGGAGTCGCCGAAGTCGTCGTGGGGGCCGGTTCCGGCTGCTGATTGGCCAGGAACGCCCAGACCGTGCCGCCCAGGACCAGCAGCAGCAGCACGATGAGGGCGATCAGCGGCCAGGTCCACGGGCTGCGCTTCTTGGGCTCCGGAGTCTGCTCCGGGGCATCGGGTGCCGGCAGCAGACGCGTCGCGGCGCCGGTCTGTCCGGCCGAGGTCAGCAGCTGGGTCATGTCGTCGCCGGTCGATGCACCGGTCGCGACCGCCGGAACCGCAGCTGCGGCAGCGGCCACGTCGCCCCGCCGCAGTGCGGTGGCCGCACGGGCCACCGCCGCCGCAGACGCGGGGCGGTCTTCGGGCTTCTTGGCGATCATGGCCATGACCAGGTTCTGCACCGGCACGGCCACGGTCGGCGGCAGCGGCGCCGGCTGCTCGTTGATCTGGGCCATAGCGATGGCGACCTGGGATTCGCCGGTGAAGGGCCGCCGTCCGGCGAGGCACTCGTACGCGACGATGCCCAGTGAGTAGGTGTCGGTGGCCGGCGACGCGGGATGGCCGGACGCCTGCTCGGGTGAGAGGTACTGCACCGTGCCCATCACCTGGCCGGTCGCGGTCAGCGGAACCTGGTCAGCGATGCGCGCGATGCCGAAGTCGGTGATCTTGACGCGGCCGTCCGGGGTGATCAGCAGGTTGCCCGGCTTGATGTCTCGGTGCACGAGCCCGGCAGCATGCGCCGCCTGCAGCGCCGCGGAGGTCTGCGCGACGATGTCGAGCGTCTTGTCGGTCGAGAGCGATCCGTCACGTTCGAGGATCGTGGACAGCGCCTCGCCGGGCACGAGTTCCATCACCAGGAACGCGCTGCCGGCCTCCTCGCCGTAGTCGAAGACGCTGGCGATGCCTTCGTGGTTCACCAGGGCGGCGTGACGCGCCTCGGCGCGGAACCGCTCCAGGAATCCCGGGTCGCCCATGTACTCGTCTTTGAGGATCTTGATGGCGACCGTACGTCCGATAACGTGGTCCGTCGCTTCCCACACCTCACCCATGCCGCCGATCGCGATCCGCGAGTCCAACTCGTAGCGGCCGCCGAAGGTCACTCCCTGCGTCGGTCTCATCGTCCCAGCACCGCCTCCATGACCTTCTTCGCGACCGGTGCTGCGATCGTATTGCCGCTGCCCGACTGACCCTCGCCGCCGCCGTCTTCGATCACGACGGCAACGGCCACCTGCGGGTTGTCCGCGGGAGCGAACCCGGTGAACCACAGTGTGTACGGCTGACCTGATCCGTTCTCCGCGGTGCCTGTCTTGCCGCCCACATCGACCCCGTCCATTCTTGCACCCGACGCAGCACCGTCACTGACATTGGCGACCATCATCGCCGCGAGATCCGCGGCGAGCGCGGAATCCAGCGCTCGTCCGAATTCGGTGTCCTGGAAGCTCTGCTGCACCGAGAGATCGGCGCCGATGACCTGGTCGACCATGCGTGGGTTCATGACCAGTCCTTTGTTCGCGATGCCCGCCGAGACCATCGCCATCTGAAGCGGAGTCGCGGTGACCTGTCCCTGGCCGAATCCGGTGAGCGCCGTCTGCGGATCATCCAGCCCCCGCGGATAGCTGGAGGGTGTCGCCTTCAGCGGAATGGACAGCCCCGCGTTGAAGCCGTACTTGTCCGCCTCCTCGCGGATCGCGGTGTCGCCGAGCTGCACCGCCAGCTCCGCGAACGGGATGTTGCAGCTGAGGCGCAGCGCATCGGCGAGCGTCACCGTCTCGCCGGGTCCGCACGTGCCGCCGCTGGCGTTGAAGACCACGCTGCTGGACTGCGGCAGCTGGTAGGAGGCGGGATTGGGCAGCGCAGACTGCGCAGTCCACTCACCGGAGGCGAGAGCGGCGGAGGCGACGACCAGCTTGAAGGTCGACCCCGGCGGGTTCAGGTCTCCGCCGATCGCGCGGTTGAACAGCGGGTGCGCGGGGTCCGTCTCCAGCTGGTCGTAGACGGCGTTGACCTCGTTCGTGTTGTGCGAGGCCAGCAGATTGGTGTCGAAGCTGGGGCTGGTGACCATCGCCAGCACCTTGCCGGTGGACGGCTCGATCGCCACGACCGCGCCCTCCAGGGTGCCCAGGGCGTCATACGCAGCCCGCTGGATGTCGGCATCCAGGGTGACCAAGACGTTGGAGCCCCGCGGCGGCTGCCCGGTGAAGATGCGCTCGACGCGGTCGAGGAACTGGGATCCGGCGGTGCCGCTCAGCTCCTGGTTCATCGCCTGCTCCAGGCCGGTCGCCGCGCCCAGGGCGGGATTGATGTAGCCGGTCACCGGTGCCCACATGGGCGCGTCGGCGTAGACCCGCTGCCAGCTGAACACGTCGTCCGAGGGCACCGAGGACGCGATCGCGGCACCGCTGGCGATGATCGAGCCGCGCTGCACCTCGTACGAGTCGTAGAGCGATCGGGTATTGCGGTCGTTTTCGGCCAGCGTCTCGGCCTGGACGACCTGGATCACGCTGGTCGAGGCGAACAGGGCGAGGAACATCAGGAGCATCAGGATGCTCAGACGCCTGAGCTCTTTCGTCATCCCGCTCCCCCCGCCGCGCGGGTGTGGGTCGTGGTCATCACCCGATCACCACCCGGGGACGGCTGCGCACCGCATCGGAGATCCGCAGCAGGATCGCGACGATGATCCAGTTGGCCACGAGCGATGATCCGCCCGCGGCGAGGAACGGGGTGGTCAGCCCCGTCAGCGGGATCAGCCGTGTCACGCCGCCGACCATGATGAACACCTGCAGCGCGATCGTGAAGGACAGCCCGGTCGCCAGAAGCTTGCCGAAGTCGTCCTGACCGGCCAGCCCGATGCGGATGCCGCGGCTGGTGAAGACCATGTAGAGGCAGAGGATCGCGAACACCCCGATGAGGCCCAGCTCCTCGCCGAGGCTCGGCAGGATGTAGTCGCTCTGCGAGAGCGGCGTGATGTAGGGGCGACCCTGACCCAGGCCCGTGCCCAGCAGACCGCCGTGGGCGAGCCCGAAGATCCCCTGCACGAGCTGGTAGCTTCCGCCGCTGCGCTCGATCACCTCCGGGTTGAACGCGTCGAGCCAGTTGGTGAACCGGCCGCCGACGTAGGGCAGCACGCGTGAAGCGAGAAAGGCGCCGGCGGCCGCGAGCAGCACGCCGATGACGACCCAGCTGGTCTTGCCGGTCGCGACGTACAGCATCGCCACGAACATCCCGAAGATGAGCAGGCCGGTGCCGAGATCCCGCTGCAGCACGATGATCCCCAGGGAGACCAGCCAGATCACCAGGAGCGGGCCGAGCTCGCGGGCGCGCGGCCAGGTGAGCCCGAGGAACCGCGTGCCCACCGACGTGAGGCTCTCGCGCGTGCGCACCAGATAGCCGGCAAAGAAGATCGCCAGGGATATCTTGGCCAGCTCGCCGGGCTGGAACGAGAAGAACCCGAGCGAGACCCAGACATCCGCGTTCGCGTCCGTTCCGAGGCCGGGGACGATCGGCAGGATCAGGAGCACGACGCCGACCAGGCCGGCGATGTACGTGTAGCGGAAGAGCAGCCGGTAGTTGCGCAGCAGGAGCACCACCGCGATCGCACCGCTGACCGCGATGCCCGCCCAGGCCAGCTGCTTGGTCGAGTACGCGTCCCACCCGTGCAGGTCCAGCGCGATGTCGATGCGGTAGATCATCGCGATGCCCAGGCCCGTGAGCACGGTTGCGATGGGCAGGACGAACGGGTCGGCATCCTGCGCTCGCAGCCTGAGCACGATGTGCAGGGCGAGCACCAGCGCCATCAGACCGCCGCAGTAGATCAGGAAGGTGGCGTCGATCGCGCCCAGCGCGCCCAGCTGCACCAGTGCGACGGAGGAGGCGTTGATGGCGAAGGCGAAGATGAGCAGGAACAGCTCGCGGTTGCGCTGGGTCTGTGGCACCCGGATGCGGCGCAGCGCACGGATGACGGCGGTGTCGGCGGCGATCGACTCGGTGCTGCGGGATGGTGCGCTCATCGGGTGGCCTCCGCAGAACTGCGCAGCCGATCCACGATGGCCTCGGCGTCGGCCAGTGAGCGCGCCGAGATGGTGCGCTCGACGGTGGCGCGACTGAAGGAGGGAAGGTCGGCCAGCAGGATCTCGGTGTCCTCGTACGGTGTGGACAGCGCGATCGGACCGATGTTCTGCTGGATCCCCTGGAAGATCACCACGGTGTCCTCGTCGGCACCGACGTAGTAGCGCGTCTGCGTCCAGTTGTAGGCCGCGAGCAGAACCCCCGCGATGAGCACGAGCACCAGGACCAGCCCGACGATCCAGCCGATGCGCCGACGCTTGGCGCGGCGGCGATCCTCCTCGATGAGCTCCTCCAGGAACTCGGCCGCCGGTTCGAAGTGGCTCGGCTCGTTGGCCGCCTGCCGGTTCGGGTGCAGCCATCCGCTGCGTCCGGTCCGCGCGGCGGGCACCTCGACACCCAGCGGGTTGGAGGCGGAGCCGACGATGGTGGGCGTGCCGGAGAAGATCGGATGCTGCCCGCCCACGTCCACCAGGACGATCGTGACGTTGTCGGGCGCTCCGGCATCGAGCGCCTGCTTGAGCAGATTGTCCGCGGTGCGGCCCGGTGCCAGCCCGAGCGCCAGCGCCTTGGCGGTGTGCGCGTCGTCGATGACGCCGCACAGCCCGTCCGAGCACAGCAGCCAGCGATCCCCGGGCTGGGTCGGCATGATGAAGGTGTCCAGCTCGGGGTCGGGGTCCATGTCGCCCAGCACGCGCATCAGCACCGACCGGCGCGGGTGGAACCGTGCCTCTTCCGGTGTGATGCGACCCGAGTCGACCAGGCGCTGCACGAAGGTGTGGTCGGTCGTGATCTGCGTCAGCGCGTCGTCGCGGTACAGGTAGATGCGCGAGTCGCCGATGTGCGCGATCACCGCGTAGTCATCGACCATGACCAGCGCGCTCACCGTGGTGCCCATGCCCGCGAGCTCCGGCTTGATGTGGACGGTGTCGATCAGCTCGACCGCGGCATCCGCGATCGCATCGCGCAGTGCACGCTCGGCCTCGGACGTGGACTCGAACGGGTGGTCCACGCGCTCCAGGCGTGCGATGGCGAGGCTGGAGGCGACATCGCCGCCGGCGTGGCCGCCCATTCCGTCGGCGACGGCGAACAGGTTCGACCCGGCATAGCCGGAGTCCTGGTTGTTGGAGCGCACCTTGCCGGTGTGCGAGATGGCGGCGCTCGAACCCTGGAAGACCATGTGTGAGGGGTCCGCTACTTCCGCAGCTCGAAGGTCGTCGCGCCGACCTTGATCGGTGCACCCGAGATGATCGGCACCGGAGAGCTGACGCGGGCACCGTCGTGCCAGGTTCCGTTCGTGGAGTCCAGGTCCTGGATCATCCACTGCTCGCCCCACAGCACGAGACGCGCGTGGTGGCTGGACGTGTAGTCATCGCGGATCACCAAGCCGGATTCGCTGGAGCGTCCGATGGTGAGCGGCTCGGTGCCGAGCGGCAGTTCGAGTCCGGCCTTCGGCCCGCTGGTGATGACGATGCGCGAGACGGTCTCGGTGGTGGCCCGTCCGCCGCGCGCGCCGGACGGCGCTGCCCGCTGCGGGGCGACCGGCGCCGTGGCCCGTGCCGCCGCGGCCGGCGCTGCGACCGGCTCCGGCATCCGTCGCACCTTCACGCCGAACAGATCGGCGCGCAGGGAGTACACCACCGCGAACACGAAGAACCACAGCAGCAGCAGGAATCCGATGCGCAGCAGCAGGAGGGTCAGTTCGCTCACCGCAGCGGCCCCCCGTCGCGAAGGTCGTAGGCGCGGGTCGCGTCGGCGGCCGGCTGCACCGGGCGTGCCGGGGCGGCCTGCGCGACCACGCGGAAGACGATGTCGGTGCGCCCGATCGTGACGGTCGAGTCCGGCGGAAGCGCCGCCTCGGTCACCTTGCGCCCGTCCAGCAGGGTTCCGTTCGTGGACTGCAGGTCGCGCACCATCGCGCGCTCGCCGTCCCACAGGATCTCGACGTGCTTGCGGCTGGTCCCGGAGTCCGAGATCGTGATGTCGGCGTCGCTGCCCCGGCCGATCACCGTGCGGGATTTCACCAGCGGATGCCGCTTTCCTTCCACATCGAGCACACCGCGCCACGCCACGCGGCCCTCGGCGGTGGAGGAATCCACGCGCAGGGTCCCGGTGGACAGCTGCGGGTCGCGCTCCAGCGTGATCGACACCGGTCCGGCGAACGAATAGCCCTGGGACTTGGCGTGCTTGTGCACGAGGGTGTCCAGCTCTTCGCCGAGGGCGCCGCCGAGGGTGCGCATGCGCTCGTCGTCGGCGGTGGACAGATGCACGGTGAAGGAGTTGGGCGCCAGGATCCGGTCTCGGCTCACGATGGCGGCCTTCTTGTCCAGTTCGCTGCGCAGTGCGGAAGCGATCTCGACGGGCTGGATACCGCTGCGGAAGGTCTTCGCGAACGCGCTGTTCACGGCGCGCTCGAGACCCTTCTCGAAGCTGTCAAGTAGTCCCACACGACTCCTTAGGCAGGGATGCCAGTCGGTACATGCTAATTGCATACGCTGTGCGGAGCTGGGAACTGCGTCCTGCGGGCGGTGCGCACGGCCGGGGCGGCGCAGTTCCGCGGCCCGGGGGCGGATCCGACGGAGCCGAGACGCCGGATCGCTGCCGTCCTGACCGGTGCGCGGGCACGCGCCGAGGCGGGGGTCCGACCGCGATGCGGGGTCTGGCCGCGCGCGTGATATCCTCGGCAAGTTGAGTTGCGCAGTATCTCCGGATGCCGCATCTCGCGCGAGTGGCGGAATAGGCAGACGCGCTGGCTTCAGGTGCCAGTGCCCGAAAGGGCGTGGGGGTTCAACTCCCCCCTCGCGCACGACACGAAGAAGGCCCCCGGAAACGGGGGCCTTCTTCATTCGTCCGGGTGACCGGTGGCGGACAACCGCCCCCTGCCGCCCGTCTCGGCTACTCCAGCGTGGGCACCAGCACCAGCACGATCTCCTCGGCATCCCGCCCGAGGCCGGGCGCGAAGTCGATGTCGCGGGAGACCTCGGTGAACCCGACCTTGGTCAGGACGGCCACGGATGCCGCATTGTGCGCGGCGACGCGGGCGAACAGCGGCCGTTCCGGTTCGCGGGAGACCAGCCGCCGCAGCGCCTCTGTCGCGAGACCGCGACCCCAGGCGTGCCGCGCGATCCAGTACGTGACCTCCCGCTCGCCGTCGGCGGAGAAGAGCGCCGCCGTGCCCGCGAACCCGCCACCCTCGGTCACCACGTAGAGCGCGACATCCGCGGTGGCACGCTGCCGGGCGATCCACTCGTCGAAGACGTCCCGATCGTTCGGGTCCGCGGCGGTGAACGCGGCCATCTCCACGGCGGCCTCATCGCGCATCATCTCGAAGATCGCGTCAAGGTCATCCTCGTCGAGGTCGCGCAGTTCGATGTGACTCACACCCACAACGCTAGCGAGGGGCGGCGACAGGCGTCAGTGGTCAGGCCAGCCCGTGCAGGTCGCGCAGGATCGCCTCGGCGCGAATCCCGTCGCGCGACGCGACGGCATGGCGGAACTCCACGTACCTCTCGGTGCGCTGGATCGGACACTGAACGAACGGGTGCCATCCCGCCAGGTTGCGCCGGATGGCCAGCTCTGCTTCGCGCATCACTCTGAGAAAGACCACGTTCTCGCTGTCCGCGATGATGCGTTCGAGGAATCGCGACGTCGCCGCCATGATGCCGTCATGATCGTCGATGCGGGATGCCGCGATGATCGCGTCCGCGTGCTCCAGACTGTGCGCGAGGGCTTCGTCGGAGCAGCGCCGCAGGGCCAGCAGCAGCGCGTTGCCCATCATGTACACGAAGAACTCGTTCGTGTCCGCGTGCGTGCGCTCGCCCGGCACGGACACGCGCGTGTAGCGATTGGGGAAGACCTCGACCAGCCCGGTCCGCTCCAGCCGCTGGAGTGCTTCCCGGACCGGGGTGCGCGAGACTCCCAGCTGCCCGGCCAGCTCCTGGTCCCGCAGCCGCTCGCCGGCGCTGAGCCGACCGTCGAGGATCGCCTCGCCGAGGAGCGAGTACACCTCATCACCGAGGACGCTGCCCTGTGGTTCGAGGGGAGGAAGGGACGATCTCATTGCACTCGTATTTTACGTCCGATCGACGGACGATTCCGGCTGACGGATTTCCTCGCCGAAAGGCCGATATATCGATAGAGTGTGCGATGTCACGCCACGCGTGGCCTATCCGGGGGGATCCGTCGACGCCCGGGCTTCGAGTGTCTTCTCTCAGCCCGGGCGGACGATGGCGACATGCAACATTCGTGTCACCTTCTTTCCCGAGTTTTCCCGCTATCAGCCCAGTTTTCGGTACCCTGATCGGGACTCGACGCAGATGGCGCGGGCACAACAGAACGGCAATACATGAGTACCCAGGGCACGGTCAAGTGGTTCAACGCGGAGAAGGGCTTCGGCTTCATTGCTCCTGATGACGGCGGCGCTGACGTCTTCGCGCACTACACCGCGATCCAGTCGGGCGGTTACCGCTCGCTTGAAGAGAACCAGCGCGTCGAGTTCGAAGTAGCCCAGGGCCCGAAGGGCCTGCAGGCTGAGAACATTCGTCCGGTCTGATCGGTTGACACGCGGCGCTCGCGCCGCGACATGCGGGGCGGGTCGCGTCCGATTTCGGTGCCGGCTCGGCCTTCGAACCGGCTCGGCCACGCACCGGCTCAGTCGCGCTCGCCCCGCATGAGTTCCACCCCTGCCCCGGCGAACTGCCGCAGCGTCGCATCGGGCAGGAACGCGCGGGTCAGTCCCGCCCCGATGCGGGTCAGGTCGGTCTCGTCGCGGAAGAGCAGGTACATCGTCTCGTACCGCGGGTGGAACTTCTCCTTGAACCGGTGGAGCGAGCCGAAGCCGTATACCGGCTCGAGCATCTTCGCCAGCCAGTCCGAGAGACCGGCGATGGCCCCGGCATCCGGCGGGTAGTCATGAGAGAGCGGCGCACCGGAGAGGGACATGATCTGGGCGCCCTCCTCGGAGAAGTGCTTCGCCGACGAGCCGATCAGGAATTCCATCACGGGACCGAATCCGCCGTCCCGGCGCCGCATCAGATCCAGCGTCCAGCCGCGCGCCTTTCCGTCATCGCCGAAGATCGGCAGCCATGACAGGAAGCCGTCCACGTCGCCGTTCGCCGAGACGGCCAGCGCCAGCCGAACCTCGGGGTCCTTCGCCTCGTCCAGGGTGCCCAGGGTGAACCCCATCTCCGGCAGCCCCTTGTCGCCCACCCACATCTCGGAGATGGCCCGCAGCTGCTGCTGGACTCCCCACGGCTCGTCGGACAGCCGCGTCATGCGGAAGGTCACATCCTCGCGGGCCGCGCGATTGATCGACGTGCGCACAGCCGACCATGCCTTGCCGGTGAACTCCAGACCGGGCAGGTCGACGATCGTGTCGTCGGCGACAACGAGGTTGCGCCACGACTCGGGGACCGCCGCCTTGGTCGCATCGCCGGCGCTGAAGAAGCACGGGATCAGGCCGGCACGTTCGGCCATGGTGATGAACTCCTGGACCGACTGGGCGCGTGACCGCTCCGGTCCGAGGGGGTCGGCCAGAGCGATCGCCACTCCCGCCCGCTTCTGGTAGGCGACGATGCCGTCGGTCGTTCGGGCGTAGCTGTTGCCGCGCCACGTCGTCATCCAGGACAGCGTGCCGCCTCCGTGCGCATGCAGTGCGGTCTTCACGTCCTCGACCGACGGCTCGGGCCCGGTGCCGATCGTCGCCTTGCGGTGAGCGGCGAATGCGCCGCGCACCCACAGGAGGTAGACCAGCAGAACGCCCCACAGCGCGGACTGCGCGATGGCCACGCTCACGTCGCCAACGGAGCTTTCGATCTCGGCGCCCGGCACGAACACGAGCAGCGCCACGAACAGCACGCCGGTCAGGACGTTGAAGGCGCCCAGGATGATGCTGATCACCCACGCCCACCGCCGGCCGCGACGCAGCCCGTTGGCCACGATCAGCACCACCACGATGTCGATCCCGATGTCCAGGATCGATCCTCCCCGCGCCGTGGTGCTGCCGAACGGCCCGTCGGTGGGCACGAGGAAGGTCAGGATCTCGACGGCGAGCAGGGCCAGGATCGTCGCGAACGCCAGAAGGCGCTGTTCGCGCATCGTCGTGCGCTGAAGTCGCAGCGATCGGTCCACGAACAGCACCAGGACCACCGCAACTGCGTGCTCGAGGTCGGCAAGGGATCCCCAGAACAACAGGCTCACCACGGTGAATCCGAGCAGGACCACCCAGGCGCGCACCCGCCATGGGGCGCTCAGCAGGCCGGCGGCCGCCGCGAGGCACGCCATCGCCCCCCCGGAAGGACCGACGTCCAACGCCAGCGCCTCAGCCTGGGCCCACGGCCACGGCAGGAATGCGAACAGCCACACCAGCAGGGCGCTGGCGAAGATCGCAAACAGCTGACCGACCGTGTAATACGCGATGGCGACCCGGGAACCACGCCGGAACTCGAGATATGCCATTCCGACGAAGCTGCCGATGGTGAGGATGTAGACCAGCGGGTGGTTGACGAAGAACGTGCCGGTGATCGGGGTCCACCATCTCCCGTCCAGGAACGCAGGCAGACCGTAGGCGACGTTCTCCCACAGCGGCGAGTCCTGGAACGGGGTCCACAGTCCCGCGGAGAGGACGCCGACGACCAGGAGCGAGGCGACCAGGATCAGCGTCGCCGGTATCCGGCTCATCACGACGAGCAGGGGACGGCGCGGCGTGGTCTGGACGTCGGTCATGGCTTCACGATAGCGGCGTCGGCGCCGGCCCCCGGCGCGCGGCCGACCGGCTCACCGTCCGGCGAGACGGTCGTAGTCGGCGAGGGCTTTCGCGTCCTCGGCGTCGCGCATCGCCCGCCGGGCGGCATCCAGCGCGTCGACCGGATCCTGCATCTGGCGGGCCGCGGCCAGTTCCCGCTGCGCGGAGATCAGTCGCGAGCGGGCGTCGGCGCTCGCCCGGACATGACCGAGGGATGCTTCGGCGTGCGCGACCGCGTTGCGGGCCGCCGCGAGGGTCCCGGGCAGAGCGGTGCGGGCGCCGCGGAGGCGCTGCTGCGCGGTGCGCGCGTCGCCGAGTGCGAGGTCGAGGCGATCGCGCAGCCGTGCGACGCGATCGATCGTCCGGGTCGGCCGCTGCGCGGCATCCGCCTCGAGCGAGGTCAGCTCGGCTTCCAGAGCGCGCAGTTCCGAGCCGAGGCGAGCGGCATCCGCTGGCTCCAGCTGGTCGCGCGTTGCGAACGCCTGCCGCAGGGCGGTGCGCGCCGCGGCGATCTCACCGGTGACCGCCTGCGCGGCCTGCGTGGCCAGCCGGTGCGTCTCCTCCAGGGCGCGCGCCTCGACCTCGGCGCGGCGCAGGGCCCGCTCCGCCTCCGCGAGCTCGACCAGCGCGGTGCGGGTCGGATCCTCGGCCGTGCGGGCCGCGCTCGCGAGATGACGGGCCGCCTCGTCCGCGTGGTCGACGGCGGCGCGCGCGGCGCGGGATGCATCCGTCCACTCGTCCTCGGCGAACCGCGACGACAGTTCGGCGACCAGAGCAGCAGGGTCGCCCATGGTGGCGCGCAGAGCGGCCAGGCGCTGCTGCGCGGCCGCGATCTGTGCTGCCGCGGAGACATTGGCGTGCACCCAGCCGGAATGCTCGGCCCGGGCGGCGGAGATCGTCGCGAGTGCCTCGGCGCTGCGCCGCTCGATCCGCGTCGAGACGCGCCTGATCTCGTCGGGAGTGGCGTCGCGCTCGGCGATCTGCCGATACTCCTCGAACGAGGCATCCCGCACGTGCTGCGCGGTCAGGCGGGCACGGCGCAGGGATGCCGGCGCACCTCCCCCATACAGCGCCCCGGAAAGGCCGACCTCGAGGTCGAGCTCGTCAACGGCATCATCCAGCGTCACGAGGGCCGCACCGGCGCGGGCGCGCAGGTTGTCTGCGGCCGCCCGAGCCCGCGGGGAACGCCGCGCCCGGCGGATCGCCCACACCGCCACCACCACCGCGATGGCCGTGGCACCGAAGACGATCACCGCAGGCACCGCCCACGCGAGCACCCCGCTGAGGACCTCAGGCACCGGCATCCCCGATCAGCAGCAGATGCCGCAACTCGTCCACCGTGGCCACCGCCGCCTGCGCGCCGGCCGCCTCGTGCGGCCAGCTGAACCCCCAGCGGACGAAGATCACGGGCACGCCCCGCTCGGCGCCGCCCTCGACATCATGGTGCCGGTCGCCGACGAGCACCGGGCGGCTCGTGTCCACGCCCGCCGCCTCCAGTCTGCGCAGCGCTTCGGCGACGATGTCCGCCTTGGCCGCCAGCGTCCGCTCGTCGGGGGTGGCTCCGACGATCGCGGTGAAGCACGGTGAGAGGTCGAAATGATCCATGAGCGCCGCGACCTGCACCTCGGGTTTCGAGCTGGCGGTGGCCTGGGGCACGCCGTCCTCGGCGAGCTGCCTGATCAGCTCGCCGACCCCGGCGAAGAGCTTCGCGCCGGCGGTATAGCCGTCGGCTTTGCCCAGCACCCGGTAGAACGCGACGGCCTCCGCGGCCTGGTCCGGAGTCATGCCGCCGGTGACCTGGAACGATTGGAACATCGGCGGTCCGATCCAGTGGACCAGCTCCGCCCTGGTCGGCGCGGTCTTGCCGAAGTGCTCGAGCGTGACGGCCAGGCGTCGCAGGATGCCCTCGGAGGCATCCACGATGGTGCCGTCGACATCCCAGAGCACACACGTCCACGGCGATCTATTCCCCATGGCACCAGCCTATGCGGGCACTCCCGCCGGCGAGATGGCGCCGCCCACGGCCGTTCACTTGTCCTGGATGTACCGGAAACCGCTCGGTGCGCGTACATCCAGGACAAGTGAACCGCGGGGGTGCGCGTGCGTTCGCACCGGGAACCGGCGGTCAGAACAGCCGCGGTGCGCCGGAATCGACGCCCTTCATGCCGTCGTAGTCCAAGGTGACGCAGCGGATGCCCCGATCGGCGGCGAGTACACGCGCCTGCGGTTTGATCTCCTGCGCCGCGAACACGCCCGTGACGGGTGCCAGATGCGGGTCGCGGCCGAGCAGCTCGAGGTAGCGCGTGAGCTGCTCGACTCCGTCGATGTCGCCGCGGCGCTTGACCTCGACGGCGACCGTGCCGCCGGCGGCATCGCGCAGGAGCAGGTCCACCGGGCCGATCGCCGTCGGGAACTCTCGACGCACCAGGGTGAGCCCTTCGCCGATGACTGCGACCTGCTCGGCCAGGAGTCGCTGCAGATGAGCCTCGACGCCGTCCTTGACGAGCCCCGGATCGACGCCCAGTTCGTGCGATGTGTCGTGCACGACCTCATGGATGCGGACCAGGAGGGCATCGCCGGTTTTGGTGTGCGCGACCTTCCACAGCTCGACCACCCCGCCCGCGGCGTCAGCTTCGGTGGGCGCGGAGACCGTCAGCGTGCACGGCGGACTCATCCAGTTCAGAGGCTTGTAGCTGAGCGAGTCACTGTGAACCAGGACTGAGCCGTCGGCCTTCACCATCAGCAGTCGGGTGGCGAGCGGCAGATGCGCAGTGAGACGTCCCGTGTAGTCGACGGAGCACCGGGCTATGACGAGTCTCATTCCTGCTACGGTACCGGCCGCGCGTGCGGCAGTGGAACGTGCCGAGGGCGTCGCCCTAGCGGTTGCCTCCGGCTCGGACGCGGTCGATGATCGCGTCGATGCGGTCGCGGATCTCGGTCCGCGAGCGCACGGGTCCCACGGAGGGACCCTCGTCGGTGGTTCCCCAGGGGACAGCACATCGAACTCCAGGTCGCGGTCGGGTCTTCTCCGACGGGCGAGTGCCGTCGATGAGCAGCTGTGCGCAGCGACGCCACACCTCGGGGTTCGATTCCCGGGTGATGTCCGCGACCTTGCCGACCATGAAACCCAGGAAGCAGACTTCCTGGCCGCTGAAGTCGGGACGCAACTCGCCGCCCTCGACGGCGCCGGCAACGAGCCGGTCCCCCGTCGGAATGAATCGGCGGCCCAACTCATCGGCGAACCGCGCGTTTCGGCCCGGCGCGGTGAGGATCGCGTCGAGACCGCGATCGGAGGCGCGTTTCTCCATCACCCCGAGCAGCAGATGCCTGATCGCGTCTCCGGCGTCGGAGATCAGGGAATGGTCAACCCCGCTCGGACGGCGCGTGCGACGCAGCGGCGTCCACGGTCGTTCCGGGCAGCGGCTTGGCGGCGCCCGACGCGAGTCCGGAGGCGATCGCCAGCCCGACCAGGATGTAGAGCGTGTTCAGCAGGCCGATGTGCTCGCTGATGAACCCCAGGATGGGCGGCCCGCACAGGAAGGAGATGTAGCCGATCGTGGCGGCCGCGCTCACGCGCGCCGCCGCCTTGGCCGGATCATCGGCGGCCGCCGACATACCGAGCGGGAAGCCGAGCGAGACGCCCGCTCCCCAGAGCGCCGCCCCGACGAACACCAGCGGGATGCTGGGGGCCAGGATGAACAGCAGCAGACCCGCCGTGGCCAGAACGGAGAGCACGCGCAGGATCCAGACCCGACCGAACCGGTCCACCAGCGGACCCCCGAAGACGCGCACGACCGTCATGCTCACCGAGAAGACCGTCAGGCCGAGCGCACCGACAGCCTGAGTGGCGCCGTGGCCTTCGACCATCCCCAGCGCGAGCCAATCGTTGGCGCCGCCTTCGGCGAATGCCATCCCGAGCATGATGACTCCCAGCGCGTAGGTGCGCGGTTCTCGCCAGGCGGACAGCGCGGTGTGGAGCCGTGTCTGCCAGCGGGACTTCGGTCCGGCCTCGACCCGGTCGAGCGTGATCTCCCGGGCGGGAACGTTGGCATGGGAGGCGAAGGCGATGACCACGATGACGACGGCCATCACCGAGGTGTGGACCAGCACGTTCAGCCCGATCGTCGCGGCGAGGGCGCCCAGGCCGGCGCCGATCACCGTGCCGACGCTGAAGAATGCGTGGAACAGCGGCAGGATCGTCTTTCCCACCTGCTTCTCGATCGCGGCGCCCTCGACGTTCATCATGACGTCGACCGCCCCGTTGCCCAGGCCGAACAGCGCCAGACCGGCCACCACTGCGACGTACGAGTGGAGCACGTCGGTGCCGACGCCGATGACCGCCACCCCGAGCGCGAACACCAGGATCGCTCCGAGCATGCCGCTTCGCGCGCCGAACCGCGCCAGCACCAGCGTCGCCAGCGACAGACCCAGAATCGAGGCGATGCCCGCGCTGAGGAGCATGAGGCCGATCTGGATGTTGTCGACGTCCAGCGCGACTTTGATGGCCGGCACGCGTGATGCCCACGTCGCGATGCTCAGACCGCTGGCGAGGAAGATCGCGAAGATCGCGGTGCGCCACCGCACCAGTTGCGCGCGGGCGAGCTCGAGTTCCATGCGGGCAACCTTAGCGAATCGATTCGATTCCATCAGTGTCCGCGGCCGGTCGAATCGATTCGGTCCCGTGCCGCAGCCGCGGGGTAGCATCGAGGCGCCATGACCGCTCGCAGACCCACGATCAACGACGTCGCCCGCCGTGCCGGTGTCTCGCCCTCCACCGCGTCCGTGGTCTTCAGCGGCAAGACAGCCGTCTCCGATGCCACCCGCCAGCGGGTGCTCGACGCCGCGGGCTCACTGGGTTACACCGGCCCCGACCCCCGCGCGGCGTCGTTGCGCCGCGGCCGCTCCGGCATCGTGGGGGTCGTCTTCGAAGAGCACCTCGGCGCCGCGTTCCTCGACCCGGTCAAGACGCTCATGATGGACGGTCTGACCGACGGGGTCGCCTCCCTCGGTGCCGGCCTGCTGCTGCTGCGCGACCGGGCGCCGCTGGGCACCGAACCGTCGCTGACCACCGCACCGCTGGACGCGGCGGTGCTCGTGGGGTGCAGCGGCATGCTGCGCGAGTCGCTGGACGCGGTCCAGGCACGGGGCATCCCGGTCGTGGTGATCGAAGGGGACGCCGGCGACGGCATCCCTCAGATCCAGCTCGACAACCGCGAGGCGCAGCGCCAGGCAGCCAGCCACGTGCGCACCCTGGGTCACACCCGGGTCGCCCTGGTCACGTTGCCGGCGCACGGCGGATGGGTGCGCGGCCGGCTCGGACCCGAGGCGGCGATCACCGTCGACGTCACGCGCGAACGATTGGCCGGTGCGCGCGAGGTCTTCCCCGATGCCCCCGCGTACGCGGCGCAGGGCAGCTCGATCGACGAGGGACTGGCGGCCGGGCGCGCACTGCTGGCCGATCCGCTCACCCGTCCGACCGCCGTTCTGGCGCAGAGCGATCTGCTCGCCGCCGGGGTCATCCGTGCCGCGGAGGAGCTCGGCCTCCGGGTTCCAGAGCATCTCAGCGTCACCGGATTCGACGGGATCGTGGTGGACGGGTTGGCACCGTATCGACTGACCACGCTGGTCCAACCCGCCGCCGAGAAGGGCCGCGCCGCGGGACAGGCCGTCGCTGCCATGCTGGCCGGTCAGCCCGCCGCATCCATCCGTTTCACGTGCGTCTTCCGGGTGGGAAACACGACCGGTCCGCGCGCCTGAATCCGCCCCCCGCACGGATCCCGTCGCGCGGGGAGCGTGGATTCGCGCGGTTACACTTATTCGGACACGCCGATCGCCCGCGCCGCCGCCCCCGAGCCGTTCGGCCGACGAAGACCGAGGAGGCCGCATGCTGGTCCTCCTCGGCGCGTTCGCGCTCGTCCCACTGCTGCTGCCGTGGCTGGTCCGACGCATCGGAGCGAGAGCCTTCTACGGCGCGGCGCTGCTGCCCATCGCCGCGTTCGGCTACACCGCGGTGCAGACGCCGGCCGTGCTGGCCGGAGACATTCCGTTCGAGGCATTCGACTGGATCCCCTCCCTCGGCATCGAGCTGTCCGCCCGCCTGACCACGCTGTCGTGGATGATGGCGCTCATCGTGACCGGCGTGGGTGCCCTGGTGATGCTCTACTGCCGGTGGTATTTCCGCGGCAAGACCGAGGGCGTCGGTCAGTTCTCCGCGGTGCTTCTCGGCTTCGCCGGCGCGATGTACGGACTCGTCATCACTGATGACCTCATCGTCCTGGTGATGTTCTGGGAACTGACCAGCGTCCTGTCGTATCTGCTCATCGGCTTCTACAACCGCCGCGCGACCAGCCGTCGGGCCGCGCTCCAGGCGCTCCTGGTGACCACCCTCGGCGGGTTGGTCATGCTCATCGGGGTGGTGCTTCTCGTGGTCGACACCGGCACATCGAGCATCTCCGCGATTCTGACCGCCGCGCCCACCGGGGCCGTCGTCGACGCGGCGCTCGTCCTGATCCTCGTCGGCGCGCTCAGCAAGTCGGCGATCTTCCCCTTCCACTTCTGGCTCCCGGGCGCGATGGCCGCTCCCACTCCGGTCAGCGCGTATCTGCACGCCGCCGCGATGGTCAAGGCCGGCATCTATCTCATCGCGCTGTTCGCCCCGGTTTTCGCCGCCTCCGCCCCGTGGCGACCGATCGTCGTCGGGCTCGGCGCGCTGACCATGGTGCTCGGCGGCGTGCAGGCTCTGCGCGAGACCGACCTCAAGAGGATCCTCGCCTTCGGCACCGTCAGCCAGCTGGGCTTTCTGACGGTCGTGCTCGGCTACGGCATCCAGGATGCCGCTCTCGCAGGTCTGGCCCTGCTGATCAGCCACGCGCTGTTCAAGTCGGCGCTGTTCCTGGTCGTGGGCGTCATCGACCGGCAGCTCTCCACACGCGACATCGGGGAGCTGAGCGGAGTCGGCCGTCAGGCTCCGGTCATGGCGACGTTCTCGTTCATCGCCATCGCCTCGATGGTGGGGGTCATCCCGACGATCGGCTTCGTCGCCAAAGAGACGATCCTGACCGCCTTCCTGCACGAGGCTCAGGGCGGCGCGGTCTGGGGCATCGTCGGCCTGATCGGCATCGTCCTGGGATCCATTCTTACGGCGGCATACGGCATCCGCTTCCTGTGGGGAGCGTTCTGGACCAAGAAGGTGGCCGCACCGGCCCCCGAGGACCCCGAAGCGCTGCGCGTGGCCGCCGCTCGGCTCGGGCCGGCACGCGGCACTGCGCTGCCGCCGACCGAATGGCCGGACCCCCCGATCGGATTCCTCGGAGCCCCCGTCCTGCTCGCCGCGCTGACCGTCGTGGCCGGGCTCGCCGCCTCTGTGCTGGACCCCGTGCTGGCAACCTACGCGGCGCTGGCGCCGGCGTCCTCCGCGGGGGTGGCGGCGCCCGCGCATCCTGCGCATCTGGCCCTCTGGCACGGTCTCGAGCCGGCGCTGTGGATCTCGCTCGGCACCATTGCGGCCGGTGCCGCACTGTTCTGGCTGGTCGGGACGACGGGCTGGAGTCGGCGGATGCTGCCCTTCACGGCGGCGGACATCTACAACGCTGCGCTGCGGGGCATCGCTCGGCTCTCGGTCGTGATCACCACCTTCACCCAGCGCGGCTCGCTCCCGGTGTACGTCGGCACCATCTTCGTGGTCTTCGTCGCCGCCGAGGGCACGGCACTGCTGCTCGGGACGGAGTGGACGGCCAAGCTGGACGCCTTCCAGACCCCGATGCAACTGGTCGTCGCTCCGCTGATGATCGCCGCCGGTCTGCTGGCCGTGCGCGCCCAGAAGCGCTACAGCGGCGTCGTCCTGGTCTCGGTGACCGGGCTGGGCATGGTGCTGCTGTTCGCCACGAGCGGGGCCCCCGACCTGGCTCTCACGCAGATCCTCGTCGAGACGGTCACCCTGGTCGCCTTCGCCCTGGTGCTGCGCCGGATCCCCTCCCGCATGGGCGAGCACAACGCCTCGGTCTGGCCGGTCGCCCGCGCCGTCCTGGCCGCCGCCGTCGGGGTCACCATGGGCGTCATCGCCATCGTCGCGACCGCCGCACGGTCGGCCAAGCCGATCTCCGACTCCTTCCCGGAGCTCGCGTACGAACTCGGCCACGGCAAGAACGTCGTCAACGTGGCGCTGGTGGACCTGCGCGGGTGGGACACGATGGGTGAACTGTCCGTGCTCATCCTGGCTGCGACGGGAGTGGCATCGCTGGTCTTCGTCACCCACCGAGCCGACACCCTCTCGCTCTCCACCGCGCTGCCGCCCGCAGCGGCGCGCACACGGCGGCCGCTCGTCGAGACCGACGAAGGGGTTCGCCCCCGCGGCGACAGCGCCG
The DNA here is from genome assembly GCF_024623505.1 of Microbacterium sp. zg.B48. Taxonomy (NCBI): domain Bacteria; kingdom Bacillati; phylum Actinomycetota; class Actinomycetes; order Micrococcales; family Microbacteriaceae; genus Microbacterium; species Microbacterium sp. zg.B48. The sequence goes on along the minus strand of NZ_JANJFE010000005.1, from coordinate 61,097 downwards.
GCACCGAGCGGATGGCCTGGCTCGTCGGCGGCCAGCGTGTGCGACCCGAGAACCGGTCGATCATGCTCGAAGTGGTCGTGCGCGTCCTGTTCCACTCGATCATCATCGTGTCGCTGTACATCCTCTTCGCCGGGCACAACCTGCCCGGGGGCGGATTCGCCGGCGGGCTGATCGCCGGGATGGCGCTGGTCATGCGCTATGTGGCCGGCGGTCGCTACGAACTCGGGGCCGCCGCCCCCACGGACGCCGGTCGACTGCTCGGCACGGGAATGTCGATCGCCGTCGCCTGCGCGATCATTCCGCTCTTCTTCGGCGCACCACCGCTGACCAGTGCGTTCTTCGAGATCCAGGTGCCGATCCTCGGACACCTCGAGTTCGTGACCTCGACGTTCTTCGACATCGGGGTGTACCTGGTGGTCATCGGCCTCGTGCTCGACGTGCTGCGCAGCCTGGGAGCCGAGGTCGACCGCCAGACGTACGAGCTGAGCCTGCCCTCCGCATCCGGCACGTCGAACGCGCGCAGCGGGGTGAGCACCTGATGGATGTCTCGCTCGTGCTGATCATCGTGATGGCTGTGCTGTTCGCCTGCGGCGTCTACGCGATGCTGGAGCGGAGCCTGACCCGCGTGCTGATCGGCTTCCTGCTGCTGGGCAACGCGACGAACCTGCTGCTGCTGATCGTGATGGGCCGCCCCGGCGTCGCTCCGTTCTTCGGCGCCGCCGCATCGCCCGAAGAGATGTCGGACCCGCTGCCGCAGGCCCTCACGCTCACCGCCATCGTCATCACCTTCGGGATCTCGGCGTTCCTGCTCGCGCTGATCTATCGCTCCTGGCAGCTCGGCCAGGCCGACACGGTTGAGGACGACGCCGAGGACATCGCGCTGCGCGCACGCGGCGCGGTGGCCGAGGACGCGATGGACGACGAGACCGAGCTGGTCAGCGACGACACCACCACGGACTTCCTGGGGACCGAAACCGCGCCGATCACGCTGCTCGGCAGCCGGGATTTCGCGGGCATCCGCGACGACGCCCCCACCGACCGACCGGCCGCACGGCGCGACGAGCCGCCGCGGCGCATCAGGCCCCCCGAAGACGGGAACGACTCGTGAACGCCCTCGTTCCTCTCCTGGTCACCCTCCCGCTGCTCGGCGCCGCGGCGGCGCTGATCGCGGGGCGGCACCGCAAGGCACAGGTGGCGGTCTCGGTCCTGACGCTCACTGCGGTGCTGGTGATCGCCGCTGTGCTGCTGGTGGTCGTCGACGTCGGCGACGCCCCCCTCGCCGTCTCGGTGGGCAACTGGCCGATCCCGTTCGGGATCGTGCTGTACGTGGACCGCCTGGCGGCCCTGCTGGTGGTCGTCTCCAGCGTCGTCCTCCTGGCGGTGCTGCTCTTCTCGGTCGGCCAGGGCGCCGCCGACGGCGATGACGACACGCCCGTCTCGATCTTCCACCCGTCGTATCTGATCCTGGCGGCGGGCATCTTCACGGCGTTCATCGCCGGCGACCTGTTCAACCTCTACGTCGGGTTCGAGATTCTGCTCGTCGCGTCGTACGTTCTGATCACCCTCGGCAGCACCGAATCCCGCATCCGCACCGGTGTCGTCTACATCGTGGTCTCGCTGGTCTCGTCGATCCTGTTCCTGGCCGCGATCGCGGTGATCTACGGCGCGCTGGGCACGGTCAACATGGTGCAGATCTCCGAGCGGATGATCCAGCTCCCGCAGCAGACGCAGACCGTGCTGCACATCCTGCTGCTGCTCGCATTCAGCATCAAGGCGGCCGTCTTCCCGCTGTCCTTCTGGCTGCCCGACTCGTATCCGACCGCTCCGGCTCCGGTCACGGCGGTCTTCGCCGGCCTGCTGACCAAGGTCGGCGTCTACGCGATGATCCGCACCGAGACCGAGCTGTTCCGCGACAACGACGTCAACCTGCTGCTGCTGATCGTCGCGCTCGCCACCATGATCGTCGGGGTGCTCGGCGCGGTCGCGCAGGCGGAGCTGAAACGCATCCTGTCCTTCACGCTGGTCAGCCACGTCGGGTACATGGTGTTCGGCCTGGCGATCGCGACCCCGGCGGCGATCGGCGCGACGATCTACTACATGGTCCATCACATCGTCGTGCAGACGACGTTGTTCCTGGCGGTCGGGCTCATCGAGCGCAACGCGGGCAGCACGTCGATTCTGCGGGTGAAAGGACTGATGCGCGCGGCGCCGGTGATCGCCGTGCTCTACTTCATCCCGGCGATCAACCTCGGCGGACTCCCGCCGTTCTCCGGCTTCATCGGCAAGTACGCGCTGTTCGACGCGGCCGCAGAGGTGGGCACGCCGATCATGCTCGTGCTGATCGTCGGCGGAATCGTGACCTCGCTGCTGACCCTGTACGCGCTGATGCGGGCATGGAACCTGGCGTTCTGGCGCGAGGAGGACGACTCCGCCGAGACCGAGGCGCGCATCTCCTATCTCGGCGGTGCCCCCGCCGCCGCCGTGGAGACCGAGCGTCGCGTCATCCCCCGCATCATGACCGCCGCCACCGCCGGCATGGTCGCGGTCACGGTGGCGCTGACGATCTTCGCCGGACCGCTGTACGCGGTGTGCACGCGCATCGGCGCGGCGCTGCTGGAGCCGGTGAGCATCTCGCAGCTCGAGGACGAGGCAGGCCGATGACCGCGCCGATCCATCACACCTCGCGCCCCCGTCATACCGCGGGGCACGAGGCGGGCGACCCGATCCGCGGCGCCGCCCGCGGTGGGTCCGGAGTGCTGGGCGGCAAGCGCGGCGTCCTGCAGCAGGTGTGGCGCCAGCTGCCGTTCTTCGTCTGGCTCATCGCGCTGTGGATGCTGCTGTGGGGACAGTTCACCGTGCTCGCGTTCGTCACCGGCCTGATCGCCGCGGTGGCCGTCACCCGTGTGTTCCGGCTGCCGCCGGTCGAGCTCTCCGGGCGTGTCAACATCTGGTACGGCGCGATCTTCGTGGTCTCCTTCCTGTCGGCCGTCGTCCGCGGCTCGCTGACCGTGGCCGCGCAGGTGCTCGACTTCCGCCACCAGCCCGGCACCGCCATCATCGCCGTTCCGGTGCGCATCGACGACGACCTGATCATGACGCACACGGCGATCACGGCCTCGCTGATCCCCGGCTCCCTCATCGTGGACGCCGACCGCGACCGGCGCATCCTCTACCTGCACGTCATCGGGGTGCGCAACGCCGAAGACGTCGAAGCGCAGCGGCAGGCCGTGCTGGGGTGGGAGCGCCGCATCGTGATGGCGGTCGGTTCCCGCGCACAGGTCGCTGCTGTCACGTCCCGCGCAGGCACGTCCGGTGCGGCCGCCGCTACGGACACCGGCTCGGGAGGGGCGCCATGAACCCGCTGCTTGTGGCCATCTACATCGTCTTCGGCGTCGCCGCGCTCCTCACGCTGTGGCGGATCGTGCTGGGTCCGTCGATCCTGGACCGGGCGGTCGCCTCCGACGTCCTCCTCACCGAGGTCATGTGCGTGCTGGGTGCCGACATGGCCATCAACCAGCACACCCGCGCGCTGCCGGTGCTGCTGATCATCGCCGCGGTCGGCGTGTTCGGTTCGATCTCGATCGCGCGCTTCGTGGCGAGGAAGGACAACGTCGACCGATGACCGCACTCATCTCGCGATCCGTCGCCTGGGCGGCGACCGTTGCGGACGGCGTGGACACGCGCGCGCCCGCACCTGTGGAGATGTGGCTGGACGCCACGTCGCTGGTGCTCATCCTCTTCGGCGCGCTGCTGTGCCTGACCGCCGCGATCGGCCTGCTGCGGTGGCGTGATGTGCCGACCCGGCTGCATGCCGCGACGAAGCCGCAGGTGCTCGGACTCATGGTGATCTGCCTGGCGATCGCCCTGTCCCTGCGTTCCTGGCCGGTGGTGGCATTCCTCGTGCCGGTGGTGCTGATCCAGTTCGCCACCGCTCCCCTCTCCGCGCACATGGTCAGCCGGCAGGCCTACCGCAACGGCACCGTCGACGAAAGCTCGCTTCTGGTCGACGAGCTCGCCGAGTCCCGGCGGACACCGCCGGCGGCCGGCGGCTGAGCAGTTCCTCGCGTCAGGATGCCGGGACCAGGGTCAGCGTGTGCGTCGTTGCGGCGTCGACCGCGCTGTCGCTGAAGGCCCATGGCGTCAGCTCCACCCGCTGCCACGTCGGGGTCTGGTCCACGTAGTTCGGGTGGAAGGCGTGGCCGCTGGCGCCGGTGAGATGGTTCCAGCCGGATTCGTCGAAGTCGGACAGATCGATCACCATGCGCATCGACGGGACCGTGATCGTCTCGAACCCGCCGCCGATGTTCCAGCCGGTCGCGTTGGCCACCGACGTTCCCCCGCCGACCCGGTACGGTCCACGATTGAACAGCATCTCGATCGGCGCGATGCCCGAGGACCCGAAGGTGCCGTTCCTCAGCGAGAGGGCATGCAGGGAGCCCCAGTTCCATTTCGCCGGGTTGTCCCCCTGCAGCTGGACCAGTCGGTCGTAGGCACGGTCCGCGGCGTACGCGAGCATCTCGTCCCGGCCGCGGACGCCCAGCTCGGCGTTGGTCCACCACTGCGCGTCCGGGTCCTCCAGAAGCCGGTCCACGACGAGGAAGAGACGACTCTGCCCGGTGACCGGCGCCGGCGAATCGCGTCCCGCGACGAACAGGTCGGTCACCAGCTCATCCCACAGCACGTTCGCGTAGGCCGCGGCATCCGAATCCGCGCTGTTCTGGGCGTCCCAGGAGCGCAACAGGTCCAACGCCGCGTCCGGTCCGCGGCGCCCGGTCTGGATGTCCTTGTATGCCGAGGCGAGCTGCCTGCCCATCGCGAACTCGTTGTCGGCCTGGATCTCGCGCATATCCTCGGCGTTGAGCTCGCCCATCGCGGACTTGCGCTGAAGGAGGTCGACGATCCGCGCGGCGCGCCAGCCGTAATCCCAGTCGTCGGTCAGGAAGTACGGGAACGCGTCCGTCACGATGGCGTTGTTGGCTGTGACGATGTAGCCGGCGGCGGGATTGAGCGAGCTGGGCAGCTCCTCGAACGGGATGAAGCCCTGCCACGCGTACGCGGAGTCCCAGCCCGGCTGGGGCAGTGAGCCGTCGCCGGCGCCGCGGATGGGCAGCATGCCGGGTGTCTGGTAGCCGATGTTGCCGTCCACGTCGGCATAGACCAGGTTCTGCGCCGGCACGTTGAACCGGGCGGCCGCGGCGCGGAAATCGTCGAAGTCCTGCGCCACGTTGAGGTCGAAGATGGATGCCGCGGTGGTGCCGGGAGTGAGCGCGGTCCACTTCAGGCTGACCGCATAGTCCCCCTCCGGCGGCGCCGCCGGCTCGGCGGCGACCCCCTGCGTGCCCATCATCGGGTCCGCGGCCATGGCGTCGAGGGCGGGGGTCAGGCCGGACACGATCGGTCCGTTGACCGTCGAGCGGATCCGCAGTTGGACGTCGTCTCCGCCCGCGACGCGGATCGTCTCGGCCCGCTCCTGCAGCGGGACCAGCTGTCCGTCGCGCCAATAGGAGTCGCCGTCCACCTTCTCGAGGTACAGGTCCGTGACATCGGTGGTCAGATTGGTGAAGCCCCACGCGATGCGGCTGTTGTGCCCGATGACCACACCCGGCACGCCCGAGAACGCGAAGCCGGACACGTCGAACGGACAGCTCTGCGTCATGGCGCGACACTTCAGGGTGACCTGGTGCCACACGCTGGGCAGCGTGGCGCCCAGGTGGGGGTCGTTCGCCAGCAGCGGCATCCCGGTCTCGGTGAGCTCGCCCGACACCACCCACGAATTCGAGCCGATACCCTCACCGGCGCCGCCGACCAAGGCGCTGACAGCAGCCAGCACGCCCTCGGCTTCGGTCCACTCGACCGACGCGGTGACCGTCCCGGGGCCGGCCGGAGTCGTCGCGCCTGCGGACCCGGTCGTGGCGATGGTGGGAACGATCACGGGGTGACGATCGTATGGATACCCGGGGTACAGCTGCGCGACCTCCTCGGGCGCGAGCCGGGTCGCCAGCAGCGCCCGTTCGCTCTCGGTCTCGAGGTTGGAGCGCAGATCCCAGGCCATGGCCTTCAGCCATGCGACGGAGTCCTCGGGCGTCCACGGCTCGATCTCGTAGTCGGCGTTCTGCAGTCCGAGGACCGCGTACTCCAGCGATGCGTCGGCACCGTCGTGATCTGCGAGATAGGCGTTCACCCCGTCGGCATACGCCTCGTAGTAGGACGCGACCGCCGGCTCCAGCGCAGCGACCTCGGCTGCCGCGACCTCCCGCCACCCGAGGGTGCGCAGGAACGAATCGGTCTGCAGCTGGGATGCGCCGAACAGCTCGGACAGGCGGCCGCTGGTGACGTGACGTCGGAAGTCCATCTCCCAGAACCGGTCCTGCGCGTGCACGTAGCCCTGGGCGAAGAACAGATCGTCGCTGCCGGACGCGGTGATGGTGGGGATGCCGAGCTCATCCCGCTGGACGACCACGTCGCGGTCCAGACCGGACACCGCCACCGTGCCGTCCAGCTGCGGGAAGGATCGCTGAATGGTCCAGACCACGAAGCCCGCCGCGACCAGCGCGATCACGGTGAGACCCGCGATCAGGCCGAAGACCGTCATGCCGAGCGTGCGTCCGATCGAGCGCTTTCCCGGGCGCTCCGGCTGCGAGGTCGGCAGCGGGGCGGTGGCGGGCTTCAGCATCGAAGGGCTTTCATCGGTTCCGGGGGAGACGCGGTGTCATCCGCCGCGGCCCTCAGTCCCACGGGTCCGGTCGCGCGGGCACTGTCTGGAATGCTAGCCCCACACCGCCCGATGTCGAAGTCACGGCCCGCCTCGTGCGCACCCGGGTCGTGCCCGTCGAGTCAGTCGGTGCCGGCGTCGTACATCACGGACTCGGATGCGGCTTCGATCGCCTCTTCGAGGGCCTCCGCCTCGGCATCCGCCGGTGCGGCCGATTCGGTGATCTCGTCCGCTTCACCGGAGGTGATGCGGCCGACCAGGGCGCCGGTGGCGCCGCCGATCATTCCCAGCCCCGCGTACTGCTCGAGGCGGGCCCGCGAGTCGGCGATGTCCAGGTTGCGCATGGTCAGCTGGCCGATGCGGTCGGTCGGGCCGAACGCCGCGTCGCCGACGCGCTCCATGGACAGCTTCGCGGGAGCGTAGGAGAGGTTCGAGCCCGTCGTGTCCAGGATCGTGTAGTCCTCACCGCGGCGCAGTCGCAGTGCGACCGTGCCGTTGATGGTCGAACCCACCCACTTCTGGATGGACTCGCGCAGCATGAGGGACTGCGGCTCGAGCCAGCGGCCCTCGTACATCAGGCGCCCCAGCCGGCGCCCCTGCTCGTGGTAGGTAGCGAGCGTGTCCTCGTTCAGGATGCCGTTGACCAGACGCTCGTAGGCGATGAACAGCAGCGCCATGGCGGGTGCCTCGTAGATGCCGCGGCTCTTGGCCTCGATGATGCGGTTCTCGATCTGGTCGCTCATGCCCAGGCCGTGTCGCCCGCCGATCCGGTTCGCCTCGTGGACGAGTTCGACCGGGTCGGCGTACTCGACGCCGTTGATGGCGACCGGCCGACCCAGCTCGAACGTGATCGTCACGTCCTCGGTCTCGATGTGCACGGCCGGGTCCCAGAAGCGCACACCCATGATCGGCTCGACGGTCTCGAGCGAGACGTCCAGGTGCTCGAGCGTTTTGGCCTCGTGTGTGGCCCCCCAGATGTTCGCGTCGGTCGAGTATGCCTTCTCGGCGCTGTCGCGGTAGGGGAAGCCGTGCTCGGTGAGCCACGCCGACATCTCGGCGCGACCGCCGAGCTCGGTGACGAAGTCGGCGTCCAGCCAGGGCTTGTAGATGCGCAGGCGGGGGTTGGCGAGCAGGCCGTAGCGGTAGAACCGCTCGATGTCGTTGCCCTTGTAGGTGGAACCGTCGCCCCAGATGTCCACGCCGTCGTCCTTCATGGCGCGCACGAGCAGCGTGCCGGTGACCGCACGGCCCAGCGGGGTGGTGTTGAAGTACGTCTTGCCGCCCGAGCGGATGTGGAAGGCTCCGCAGGCCAGGGCACCCAGACCCTCCTCCACCAGCGCGGTCTTGCAGTCGACGAGGCGTGAGATCTCGGCGCCGTACTCCAGCGCGCGGCCGGGGATCGCGTCGATGTCATCCTCGTCGGGCTGACCGAGATCGCCGGTGTACGTGCACGGCACAGCGCCCTTGTCGCGCATCCAGGCCACGGCGACGGATGTGTCCAGGCCCCCGGAGAAGGCGATGCCGACGCGTTCGCCGACGGGCAGGGACTGGAGCACTTTCGACATGGACTCCAGCTTATCGTCGGCGCTGGGCCTCATCCGGCCCGCCGGTGAGCAGGTCGCGCAGTACGCCCGAGAATTCGCGGTCACCCACTGATGCGGCCGGCCGGCGGGCCGACCGGTGCAGGGCTGCGGCCCGTGGTGACCCGTCGCCGGCTCAACCAGATCACCACAGCACCGATCGCCGTCAGCACGAGGGCGATCGTGACGAAACGGACGCCGACGCCGACGTACCCGCCGACCAGACCGCCGGGCACGACGTTCGGGTTGAAGAAGGTGTACGGGTACCAGAAGGGCGCACCGGTGCGCGGATCCACCGTGACCGGACCGCGGAACAGAGTGTAGAAGCCCCACCAGATCGGGAAGACCGGCAGGGCCACGAGCGCGGTCCATGGCACTGTGCGGAGGCGGGGCGCGAGCAGCAGGTCGGCGATCAGGAACAGCGGCACCACCACGTGGACCACCTCGTTGGACCACAACACGCGCGTCCCCTCCGGCACCGGGGGTGAGCGGAGCACGACGTTGTAGACGATGCCCGTCCAGATCATGTAGGTCGTGACCGCGGCCAGCGCTGCCGCGATGAGGGGCGGCTCGTCCGCCCCGCGACGCCGAGCCCACCAGGTCCAGCCCGCGGCTGCGCCCAGCGAGAGCATCGCGAGGATGTTGGCCTGCACCGAGAACAGGCTGAAGAAATTCGCCACGGTCGTGGCCAGGTCCCAGCCCCGGTCCACTGCCGCACCGGCGCTGGCCACGAGCTGCACCGTCAACGCCACGGCGATCACGACGGCAACCGCGGCACGCACGCACGCCCAGGCCCCCGCGCTCATCGCGGCGCCTCCCCAGGCAGCGGTCGTGCGCGGCCCCCCGGCCGCCGTGCCGTCATGACCGTCACCTTATCCTCACGTTCGGATGGCCCCGGGCACGCACGGACACGGTCCGGCGAAGCGGCCGACCACCGCCGGATAGGATGGGGTGTAACCGTCCGATAACGGGGGAGTAGCCCATGCCAGGCATCGTGATCGTCGGAGTCCAGTGGGGAGACGAGGGCAAGGGTAAGGCGACGGACCTTCTCGGCGGTCGCACCGACTGGGTCGTCAAATTCAACGGCGGCAACAACGCCGGTCACACGGTCGTGATCGGTGATGAGAAGTACGCGCTGCACCTGCTGCCCTCCGGCATCCTTTCCCCCGGTGTCACGCCCGTGATCGGCAACGGCGTCGTGGTCGACCTCGAGGTGCTCTTCGCCGAGCTCGAGGCGCTCAACGCCCGCGGAGTCGACACCTCCCGCCTGCAGATCAGCGCCAACGCGCACATCATCACGCAGTACCACCGCGTGCTGGACAAGGTGACCGAGAGGTTCCTGGGCAAGCGGATGATCGGCACGACCGGCCGCGGCATCGGACCGGCGTACGCCGACAAGATCAATCGCGTCGGCATCCGCGTGCAGGATCTGTTCGACGAGAACATCCTGCGCCAGAAGGTCGATGGCGCCCTCGATCAGAAGAACCACCTGCTGGTGAAGGTCTTCAACCGCCGCGCCATCACGTGCGACGAGATCGTCGAAGACCTGCTCTCGTACGCGGAGCGACTGCGGCCGATGGTCAGCGACACCTCGCTGCTGCTCAGCGAGGCATTGGATGCCGGTGAGGTGGTCGTCTTCGAAGGCGGCCAGGCCACGATGCTGGACGTGGACCACGGCACCTACCCGTTCGTGACGTCCTCATCGGCGACCGCCGGCGGCGCGGCCACGGGCGCGGGCGTCGGCCCGAACCGGCTGGACCGCATCGTGGGGATCGTCAAGGCCTACACCACGAGGGTGGGCTCGGGACCGTTCCCGACGGAGCTTTTCGACGAGCAGGGTGAATGGCTGCGTTCGCGCGGCTTCGAATTCGGCACCACGACCGGCCGTCCGCGACGGGTGGGCTGGTACGACGCTCCGATCACGCGTTACGCCACCCGAATCAACGGCATCACGGACCTCGTGCTGACCAAGCTCGACATCCTGACCGGTCTGGAGCAGATCCCGGTCTGCGTCGCCTACGACGTGGACGGTGTCCGCTTCGACGAGGTGCCGGTCAACCAGTCCGACTTCCACCACGCCAAGCCCATCCTGGAGTTCCTCCCCGGCTGGTCCGAGGACATCTCGGGTGCCCGCACGTTCGAGGACCTGCCGCCGGCCGCGCAGGAGTACGTTCTCGCGCTCGAGGCGATGAGCGGAACCCGCATCTCCGTGATCGGCGTGGGTGCAGCGCGCGACGCGGTCATCGTCCGCCATGATCTGATCGACTGATGCGGTTCTGGCTCGGTGGCTACACGGCACGTTCCCAAGGCACCGCCACCGGCATAGGGACTCTGGTGGCAGGCGACGCCGACGACCCCCTGGCCGGCGGGCAGCTCAGATTCGCCGGGGATGCGGTGAGCACCGATGGTTCACCATCCTGGCTCGGAGCTCACCCCACACTCGATGTGATCTACGCGGCCATGGAGGACGCCGGCACCGTACGAGCCTTCCGCCGCACCGGCGAGACCTCGTTCGTGCCGCTCGGCGGTCCGGTCGTCGCGGGCGAGGCCGTGTGCCACGTCGCGGTGGCACCCGACGGCGGATCGCTCGTGGCGTCCTGCTGGGGGGACGGGCGTGTCGTCCGGATGACGCTGGATGCCGCGGGGCGCCCTTCCACTCCGGTTCTCGCCGAGCCCGCCGCCGACGACGCGGACTCCAGCGGGTCGTCGGGCGGCGGCATCGACCTCGCGCAGGCGGCCCGTGCTCTGCGCGCAGCCGCGGGCGAGCAGTACGCGCACCTCGTACCCGATTACGACACGGCCGAACCCGAGCCGCCGGCGCCTCCGGTGGCGCAGGACGCGGCATCCGCCGTCTCCCGGGCGCACCAGGCGGTCTTCCTGCCGACCGGCCTGGTGGCGACCACGGATGTCGGACTCGACCGGGTGCGGGTCTGGCGGACGAGCCCGGACGGGCTGCGGCCTGTCCAGGACGTCACGCTGCCACCGGGCACCGGACCCCGGCACATGGTGTGGCACCCGAGTGGCCACCTGTACGTCGTCACCGAGCACAGCTGCGAGGTCTACGCGCTTGCCCCGGACGTGACCGGTTCCTGGCGTGTGGTGGCCGGAACGCCGCTGGGCGCGGGCACCCTTCCCGGCGACACGGCCGCCGAGCTGGCAGCGTCCCGCGATGGAGAGTTCCTCTACGCCGGAGTTCGCGGCAGCAATACCATCGCGATCCTGCGCGTGCGGGGGGCGGGGGACTCGCTCGCGACCGTGGCCCTCGCCGACTCAGGGGTGGACTGGCCGCGTCACCATCTGGTGGTGCGCGACACCCTGCTGGTGGCCGGCCAGCGCTCGGACGAAGTCGCGTCGCTGACGCTGGATCTGCGCACCGGCGTCCCCGGGCGGGTCCGGCACCGTGTCGAGGCACCGTCGCCGACGTGTGTGCTGACCGCGCGGTAGGTGCGCACGCGCGGGAATCCGGCGTCCGTCGCCTGCGGTACCGCGCTGTCGTGATCCTGGCTCCCGCTACGCGGTTTCGCCCCGCTCCTTCTCGGCCAGGCGCTGCCGCTGCCATCGGTGCACGTCGGCCAGCCAATCCAGCGGGGCCGACGGACCGATCCGCGGATCATCGGGCTCGCCGCCGGCGCGCAGCGCGTGCACGTACGCACGATCCAGTTCGACTCTCGCCCGCAACTGCCCGGCGCCACCGACCGAACCGTGACCGGGAATGAGGACCGCGACGTCGTCGGCCACGCCCTGGAACAGCCGCAGCGCAGCCAGATAGTCCTCGATCGGATTCTCGGCTGCCAGGTCCAGGAACGGCACCAGGATGTCCGAGAGCATGTCGCCGGCGACGAGTACGCGCGCGTCCTCGACGAGCAGCGCTGCATGGCCGACGGCGTGGGCCCGATGCTCGAGGATCCGAACTCTCGGGCCGTCCCAGGGCAGGAGCTCGGCCCCCACCGGCAGGCCGGTGATCAGACCGAACAGACCCAGGGGGATCACCTCCGCGTACTCCGGGGGCAGGGCCCCGGCGAGGCCGGCCTGCCACTGCGGGTCGGCGAGCACCTCCCGCAGCGCGGCTGCGCAACGGGCCGTGCCGTAGCGGGGCGCATCGCCGAAACTCGCGTGCCACAGCGCGTGGTCCCAATCGGGGTGGGTCGAGAATCCCGCCACGACCGGCTGCCCCAGCTCGCGGAGGTCGTGCGACAGCTGCGTCATCTCGTCGACCGTCAGGCCCGGGTCGACCAGCAGCACACCGTCCCGGCCCTGCACGACCGTGGAGTTGCTCGAGATGAACTCGCTCTCGTGGACGAGTACGCCTTCAGCGACCTGCGTGAGCATCGGCTGCCTCCTGCTCGGTCTCGGTGAGGGTGGCGTTCATCGGTCTCTCCTGTCTGCGTTGAATGCTGCGATGAAGCGGATGCCGCGGCCGCGACTCAGCCCAATGCCATGGCCGCAACGGCGAGTGTGCAGATGCCGATGCCGGCGCCCTGGGCGACGGCGACCCGCTCGCGCAGGACGCCTGCGGCGAGCAGCACCGTCACGGCCGGGTAGAGCGAGGCCAGGACTGCGGCGATTCCGAGCGTGGTCGCTTCGGTGGCGATCATGAAGGCGAGGGTGCCCGCGGCGCCGAGGACCCCGGCGGCGGTTCCCCAGCCCAGCACACCGGACGTGGGACGCCAGACCTGTCCGAGCCCTGCCGCGGTCAGAACGGTCAGGAGGGCACCGATCAGCTGATTGGCGGCGAGGGGGAGAAGACCCGCGTGCTCGGAGATCTGGGCCAGTGCGATGAAGAGGACGCCGAAACCGACACCCGCGACGATGCCGTCGATGAGCCCGCCCCGCACGTTCGTCGGTCGGTCCGTGTCGGTCCTGCGCGAGACCAGCCAGATCCCCGGCAGGGCGGCGAGCATCCCGATCCAGGCCAACCAGCCGGGGCGCTCGCCGAAGGCGACGCCGGCCAGCACGGGCAGGGTGGCCGCCCCGACCGCCGAGACGGGTGCGACCAGGCCCATTCGGCCGCGGGCGAGCCCGCGATACAGGAAGATGCTGCCGGTCGCCGAGCCGACTCCGGCCACCACCGCCCAGACGAAGTCCAGAGCGACCGGATTGCCCGGCAGGGTCAGTCCACCGGCCAGCATGACCAGCGCCCCCGCGCTCTGCCCCACCAACACGACCTGCCACGAGGAGTACCGACGGGAACCGACGCCGCCGATGAAGTCCGACGCGCCATAGGCGACAGCCGATCCCAGGGCCAGAAGGATGCCGATGCTCATGTCATCGACCCTGTGGCCGATGCGGTCCGAAGTGAAGATCCGCTTGCGTCCCCGAGGAGTGGACCATTTGGTGTAATGGTCGCATGGCGGTGCAGTGGTCGCGCGGCGGTCCCGACCTGCTCGTGGCGGTGGACCGCGGGGCGGGCGCACTGGGCGCGCAGATCCAGGATCAGCTGCGCACCGCCATCCGCGACGCACGGCTGGGCGCCGGCGAGCGTCTGCCCTCGAGCCGGCGACTTGCCGAGCTGCTCGGAGTCGGACGTGGGACGGTGGTCGATGTCTACCAGCAGTTGCTCGCCGAAGGCTATCTCGAGGCGGCCGTCGGCTCGGGGACGCGGGTCGCGTCCATCCCGTCGTCGGCCGCGGCGACCGGTCACGACGAGGGCGTCCATCCGGTTCGGCCCGGCTCCGCCCGGCCGGTCGATTTCGAGTACGGCGTCCCGGACCTGCGCACCGTGCCGCTGACCGACTGGAGCTGGGCGGTCTCGAAGGCGACGCAGACCCTTCCGACTGCGGCGTTGGGCGACGAGGATCTGCCCGGGTCGCGGCACCTGCGCGAGGTGGTCACCGCCTACCATCGGCGAGTTCGCGCAGGATGCGCCACGGCGCGGGACGCGGTCGTGGTCTCGGGGTTCCGCCAGGGGCTGACGTTCACGCTCGCGGCACTGGCCCGCCATGGCCTGCGGCGCATCGCGCTGGAGGACCCGGGTCCGCGCGATCACGACCTGATCGCGCGGCGTGCGGGGCTCGAGGCCGTACCGGTTCCGGTCGACGGGTCCGGCGTGGACGTGGGCCGGTTGCGCGAGTCCGGGGCGCGGGTGGTCCTGCTGACACCGGCGCACCAATGCCCGACCGGTGTCGCACTGTCGCCGTCCCGACGCCGGGACCTGATCGCTTGGGCGGACGAGGTGGACGGCGTGATCCTCGAGGACGATTACGACGCCGAGTTCCGCTACGACCGCCAGCCGGTGGGTTCTCTGCAGGGCCTCAGTCCAGCCCGTGTGATCGCCCTGGGTTCGGTCAGCAAGACCCTTGCCCCCGCGATCCGGCTGGGCTGGGTGCTCGCACCAGCGCGGTTCGTTGCCGGGATCATCGAGGAGAAGCGGCTCGGCAGCCGGGGCGCGCCCGGCCTGGATCAGGAAGCACTGGCTCTGCTCATGGAGACCGGTCGGTTTGATCGACATCTGCGGCGCATGCGGGAGATCTACCGAGGGCGGCGGGACGTTCTGGCGGCCGAAGTGGACAGGGCGTTCGGCCCCGGTCGGCTGCGTGGGCTGGCAGCCGGCTGTCATGCACTGCTGCAGCTCCCGGACCGCTCATCCGAGCGTGCCGTCGCGGCCACCGCGGCGACGATGGGCGTGCGGGTCAACCCTCTCGGCCATTACCGGTTCGCGGGTGGCGGGGACCCCGAAGGCCCCCGCCACGCACCCGCTCTCGTGCTCGGCTTCGGAAACGTTGACGAGCAGCAGATCCGCAGCGGGATCGGCACCCTGGCCAGGGCCGTCGAACGACAGGCGGACGAGGCGGAAGACCCGGATGCCACCGCTGCGCGGCCCGCTCGATCGTGAGTCGCCGCCGCATCGACGCGGGTTGGGGTGTTCCTTGAGGAGAAGGGGAGATCTCGATGCCGCCGCCGGGCGGCCCGCCCCATCTCAGACCTTGGCGTCCTGCCTCGGAATGAACACCTGTTTGATGATGAGGAGGATCGAGGCGGTCACCGGCACGGCGATGAGTGCCCCGAGCAGTCCCAGCAGGGTGCCGCCGATCAGCGCCCCGATCACCACCAGCGATCCGGGGATCGAGATGGCCTTGCTCATCACCCTGGGCGTGATCACGTACGCCTCGATCTGGATGTAGACGAGGTACGCCAGTCCGAAGATCAGCGCTGCGATGGGGCTGGTGAACAGGGCCAGCACGGTGCCGAAGATCCAATAGAGGACGGGGCCGACGAGCGGGATGATCGTGATCGAGAACGCCAGGACGCCCATCAGCAGGGGATAGGGCAGACCGAGGAACAGGTGCAGCAGGAATGCCACCACCGAGTTGAAGAAGGCCAGGATGACCATGCCCATCAGGTATCCACCGATCGAGTCGGTGATCTGCTCGGTCATGTCGCGCACCTTCGGCCGGTTGCGCGCCGGCGCGAGCTGCATCAGCGACACCTTGATGCCGGGCAGCGATGCCACGAAGTACAGGGTCAGCACGATGACGATCAGCAGACCGGAAACCGCGGACGCGATCCCCACCCCGATCTTGAGCAGACCGCCGGAGATCGCGGCGATGTTCGAGGGGTTGGTGATGAACGACTCGAGGTCGTTGACGAGCGTCGTCAGCCCGGGTCCGAAAATCCCCTCCAGCCACGTGTATGTGTCGGAGCTCTCGAAGCCCTTGATGGTGTCCGGGATGCCGTCGATGAACTGGCGGACCTGTTCGATCAGTGTCGGCACGACCAGCCAGAGCAGGCCGACGGCCAGCACGCCGAAGATCAGGAAGACGATGGCGATCGCCCAGGGGCGCGGAACGTTGTGGCTGCCGAACCACCTGACCACCGGATCCAGTCCGAGGGCGGCGAACATAGCCAGGGCGATGTAGATGATCACCGTGGCGATATTGGTCACCGCGATGCCCAGCAGTGCGGCGGCGAGCCCGCCCAGCGTCAGCAGGAATCCCGCTGTGAACGGGCTGTCCAAGCGCGCCCAGAACGACCGGTGCTTCTCGACGGGGGCCGCCGGGTCCGCTGGGATGGCCGATCCGCCGGCGTCCGTGCCGGCGGCGGGGCTGGCCGCGAGAGGTTCGGGCGAGGGTGTGCCATCGGTCATGGACACACTCTAGGCCTGGAGTCGGGGCGTGGTCAGGGCGACTGCTGCCGCGCGCTCGCCGCGGTATCGTCGGGGAGCGAGAGAGGAACGACATGACCGATCACACGTCCGAGCGGATCGCCGCCGACGCCGCGGCGATCCAGACCCTGCAGCGACTGCGCGGCAGCATCGACAACATCGACGCCGCACTCGTCTACCTCCTCGCGGAGCGCTTCCGTGCGACCAAGCAGGTGGGCAGGCTCAAGGCGGAGCACGGGATGCCGGCATCCGACCCGTCGAGGGAGGAGCAGCAGCTTGCGCGGCTGCGCGCGCTGGCCATCGACGCCGAGCTGGACCCCGAGTTCGCCCAGAAGTGGTTCACGTTCGTCGTGGCCGAGGTCATCCGCCATCACGTCGAGGCGGCAGAGGACCGCTGAGCCCCGCGCGAGAGGACGGCACAGAATGGTCACAGAGCTTGTCATCGGAACGCTCTTGGAGTCCGAGAACGCCGCCCCCGCCCGCCTGCTCGCCTCGAAGCTGAACCGGCACACGTTCTGGTGCGGGCAGAGCGGCTCGGGCAAGACCTACGCCCTGGGTGTCGCGCTCGAGCAGATCATGCTGCACACCCGACTGCCTCTGGTCATCCTTGACCCCAACTCCGACTTCGTGCGGATGGGCGACCTGCGTGCGGACGCGCCCGCGGCCGAGGCGGAGGAGCTTGCGTCCCGCGACATCCGGGTCCGACGCTCTTCGGCGGACGCGGTGGAGCCGCTGCGTACGCGATTCCTCTCGATGCCCCTGCGCTCCCGAGCGGCCATCCTGCAGATCGACCCCCTTCTGGACGCCGAGGATTACAACACGATGCTGAGGATGGAGGGAGACCTCTCGCAGGTCGAGGACCATGACCTGGTCCGCTTCATGCGCAGCCACCCCGGCCGGGTGCGCCACCAGCTGGCGATGCGACTGGAGAATCTCGGCGTCACGGAATGGCAGCTGTGGGCGTGGGGCCAGCGCAGTGTGACCGACGACATCGACGAGCAGCCGGACGCGACGGTCGTCGACCTCGGCGGCTTCGCCACCCAGGCCGAGTCGCGCGCCGCCGCGCTCGCGGTACTCGACCACCTGTGGGAGAACCGCGAGCAGCGCATCGGACGGCTGATCGTCATCGACGAGGCGCACAATCTCTGCACCCCCGACCCCGCCACGCCGGTCGAACGCCTGCTCACCGAGAGGATCGTGCAGATCGCGGCCGAGGGCCGCAAGTACGGGCTGTGGCTGCTGCTGTCCACCCAGCGCCCCTCCAAAGTGCACCCGAACGCCCTCTCGCAGTGCGACAACCTGGCTCTGCTGCGAATGAGTTCGCCCCGCGACCTGGCGGAGCTGGCATCGGTGTTCGGGTACGCACCGGAGTCGCTGCTGGAGCGCTCGCCGGGCTTCGCACAGGGCCAGGTGCTGTTCGCGGGCGGCTTCGTCGACCAGCCCAGCCTGGTGCAGATGGGGGCCAGACTCACTCACGAGGGGGGCACCGACGTGAAGGTGCCGCTCCGCTGAGCCGTCCGTTCAGGCCTCGACCACGCTGCCGACGCCGATGCCTCGGCCCGCGGTCAGCGGCCGAGGCATCCCTCCCGCCGCTCAGGGAATGGCGCGTCGGAGCGTGAGGAAGGCGATCCCCGCGAGCACCGCGGTCAGCACCGCTCCCCAGAGCGAGAGCCCGACCACCCCGACGGTGGCGAACCACGAGAACACCTCGACCCAGGCGTTCAGGCGACCCACCAGCCACATCCCGGCGACCAGCAGCATGCCGATCCCGACGAGCACGATCGTGAGCCACAGCGCGCCGAAGCGCTTGTAGATCGTCGCGGCCCAGAACCCGATCACGAAGAAGAGCATCGCCGCGACGAAGTTCACAAGCACGGCGCCGAGCGGGCCGGCCTCCCAGATCCACGGCAAGCCGAAGAACCAGCCGTTCACGCCCCAGCCGTCGGTGGCGCGCTCGATGAGCCCGCCGACCACGGCGATCCCGGCGAGGATCGCAGAGGTCAGTGCGGCGGTGAGGAGGGTGCCCAGGTAGAACTCGCGGCGCGTCACGCTCATCGCCTGGGAGAACGGGAAGGTGAGTGTGAGCGCCTGAACCCCGACGGCCAGGAAGTACCACAGCGGCGCCTGGGCGCCACCGCCGTATTTGGGGCCGTCGACGCCGGCGTTGGCGAGGATCGCGTAGACGGCCAGGGCGAGGGCGAAGGCACCGGCCAGGACGATCAGCGGGATCCAGATGTAGGTCTGCTTGTTGATCAGCTGCATGCGCACGACGCTGAGTGTGCGGTTGGGTGCGCGCGTGGCCGACCCCGCCTCGTTGAATGTGGACGCAGTCATCGCAGGACTCCTTCTTCGGTGGGGACGGTGACCGGATCTCCGGCGGCGTGCTGGGTGAGCCTGACGATCAACTGCTGGAGCGACACGGGCGCGATCTCCAGGCCGGCGCCGGTGAGCCTTTCGCGGTCCGCCGAAGACAGGGCACCGAGGACGGTGGCGGCGCGGACGTGGCCGAGGCTCTCGCGATGGATGACCTCGCGCCCCGCGACGAAGGCATCCACCGCTGCGGCATCGCCCACGACGGTGGCGGCACGATCGCGCAGGGCGTCGGTGTCCTCGTCCAGGACGATGCGCCCGCGGTCGATCACGAGCACCTTCTCGATGAGGTTGGCGACCTCGTCGATGAGGTGACTGGAGAGGATGACGGTGCGCGGGTGTTCGGTGTAGTCCTCCAGCAGGCGGTCGTAGAAGATCTGGCGTGCGACTGCGTCCAGGCCGAGGTACGGCTCGTCGAAGAAGGTGATCTCCGCACGGGAAGCCAGCCCGATGATCACTCCGACGGCGGACAGCTGTCCGCGCGAGAGCTTCTTGATGCGCTTCTTGGTCGGCAGCTGGAACTCGTCGATGAGCTGGTCCGCCAGCTCCTGGCTCCAGTTCGGGAAGAACACCCGCGCCGTCCGGAAGGCGTGCGTGGGCAGGGCGTCGTCGGGGTATTTCTGACTCTCCCGGACGAAGCACATGCGCTGCAGCACCTTCGCGTTCTCGTAGGGGTGCTCCCCGAAGATGCGGATGTCCCCGCTGGTGGCGAAGTTCTGCGCGGTGAGGATCGACATCACCGTGGTCTTGCCGGCTCCGTTTCGGCCCAGCAGGCCGTAGATCGTGTCCTTCTGGATGCCGAAGGACACGTCGTCGACCGCGACCGTGTCGCGGTACCGCTTGGTGAGATTGCTGACCTGGATCACGTCGGTCATCGTGCACTTCCTTCGGTCGGTTCGATCGCCGGCACCCGAGCCGCGCTCGCGCGGTCGAGGATCAGTCGGCTGAGGTCGTCGGCGTCCAGGCCGAGCTTGCGTCCTTCGACGAGCAGCGGCTCGACGAAGCGATCGCCGAACGCGGTGCGGCGTTCGGCGAGGAGACGCTCGCGCGCTCCGGGCGCGACGAACATGCCGATGCCGCGCCTCTTGTAGATCACGCCCTTGTCGACGAGCATGTTCACTCCCTTGGCGGCCGTCGCGGGGTTGATGCGGTAGAACGCCGCGAGCTCATTCGTCGACGGTGCCTGCGCCTCTTCGGACAGGCTCCCGTCGATGATCGAGTCCTCGACGTTTTCCGCGATCTGCAGGAAGAGGGCTCGGCCTTCTTCGATCACGAGTACCTCCGCTAATTTGGTTAATTACTCAACTAACTAACCATGCGACCGTTCAGGTGTCAAGGAGGAACCCCTGTTACCTTTGCTGCAGGGCCCCTGCGGCCCGACGACCCAGTCCGCGGTCGTGGCGCGAAGCGAATCCCCGGCTTCCGCCCGAGCGTACGGTGGGCGGTCTCGGCGGCTTACCCGATGTTCCCCGCCTGGTGCACAGCGCTGCTGCGCGTGCTCACCTGTGACTGCCGCCCGGGCGCTACCGATGCGGTTGCACGCGCAGCGGACCGCCGAGGTGCATATGACATTCGCGCACGCACTCGAGGCCAGAGGCCTCTTCAAGATCTTCGGACGCAGCCCGTCCCAGGCACTCCGGCGACTGCGGGCAGGCGAGTCTCGCCCGCAGGTCCTGGACGCGGGAACAGCCGCCGTCATCGACGCGAGCTTCACGGTGAACCCCGGCGAGATCTTCGTGATCATGGGGCTCTCCGGCTCGGGCAAGTCCACCATCATCCGGATGCTGAACGGCCTGGTGGCTCCGACCGCCGGTGACGTCCTCATCCAGGGCACGAGCATCACGGACGCGGCACCGGCGGAGGTGCGCCGCATCCGCCGGTCCTCGGTGTCCATGGTCTTCCAGCACTTCGCCCTCCTGCCGCATCGTTCGGTCCTGGACAACGCCGCCTACGCGCTGGAGATCCAGGGCGTGCCGCGAGACGAGCGCCGGTCACGCGCGATGGAGATCCTGGAGAAGGTCGGCCTCGGCGACCGCCCGGACGCGATGCCCGATGAGCTCTCCGGCGGTATGCGCCAGCGCGTCGGACTCGCACGCGCCCTCACCGCCGGCACGGACATCCTGCTCATGGACGAGGCGTTCTCGGCACTGGATCCGCTGATCCGCCGGGAGATGCAGCAGCAGCTCGTGGAACTGCAGCGCGAACTCGGACGCACGATCGTGTTCATCACGCACGACCTGAACGAGGCCATGTTCCTCGGCGATCGGATCGCGGTGATGCGGGACGGACGGATCGTGCAGACCGGCACCCCGGAGGACATCCTCACCGACCCCGCGAATGACTACGTCGCGCAGTTCGTGCAGGACGTCGACCGCGCGCGCGTGCTCACCGCGTCATCCGTGATGGAGCCGCCTCGGGCGACCACGCCGCTGAGCGCAGGGGTCCGCGGGGCGCTTCGCGTCATGCGGGACCTGCAGACCGGATCCGTCGCCGTTCTGGAGAATCGGCGCTACCTCGGTGTGGTCTCGGACCGCTCCGTCATCCGCGCGGTCAAGGCCGGCAACACCGACCTGCGGCTGCTGCTGGATCATTCGCAGCCTGTCGTCGGTCCGGACGATCCCCTCAGCGATGTGGTCGAGCGCTCCGTCGAGAGCACTCTTCCGGTCGCCGTCCTGGACCAGCAGCGGCGGCTGGTCGGCGTGATTCCGCGGGTCACGCTGCTCGCGGCTCTGGGCAACGTGCCGGACGTCACCCGTGAGAACGCGATCATCGAACCCCCGGTCACGGTCGGCGC
Organism: Microbacterium sp. zg.B48; assembly: GCF_024623505.1. NCBI lineage: Bacteria > Bacillati > Actinomycetota > Actinomycetes > Micrococcales > Microbacteriaceae > Microbacterium > Microbacterium sp. zg.B48. The sequence goes on along the minus strand of NZ_JANJFE010000005.1, from coordinate 39,540 downwards.
CGCTGAGATGACGACGACGCTCGACGCGGTACCGGCGCGGCCTTCGGCTGAGGGGAGCTTCGCATGAGCGGTCTCTTCCGTCTTCCGCTCGGCGATGTCGCGGAGGCCGTCGTGGGCTTCGTGATCGACACCCTCGGCTGGTTCTTCGACGCACTCAGCGCCGTCTTCAGATCGGTATACGACGGCCTCGACTGGGCTCTGTCCGCGCCGCCGTTCTGGTTGATCATCCTCGCCCTGACAGCGCTCGCGTATGTCGCCAAGGGGACGTGGCTGGCCCTCGGCACCGCAGTGGGGCTGCTCGCGATCGTGGGTGTGGACCAGTGGACCAACGCGATGGACTCCCTCGCCCTCGTCATCGTGGCCGCCTCGGCGGCCGTTCTGATCGCGATTCCGGTCGGCATCTGGGCTGCGCGCAACGATCGCGTCTCACGCGCTGTCCGCCCGATTCTGGACTTGCTGCAGACGATGCCGGCCTTCGTCTACCTGATCCCCGCGCTGATGCTGTTCGGCGTCGGACCGGTGCCCGGAATCGTCGCGACCGTGGTCTTCGCGCTGGCACCCGGTGTCCGGCTCACCGAACTCGGCATCCGCGGCGTCGACGCCGAGGTCGTCGAGGCCGGGCACGCGTTCGGCGCCTCGCCCGCTCGCATCCTGCGCCAGATCCAGCTGCCCCTGGCGATGCCCAGCATCATGGCCGGAGTCAACCAGGTGATCATGCTGAGCCTGTCGATGGTGGTCATCGCCGGAATGGTCGGGGCGGGCGGTCTGGGTGGCGCCGTCGTGCAGAGCCTGAGCCGCATCGACATCGCCCTCGGCGTCGAAGCGGGTGTGTCCGTGGTGATCCTCGCAATCATCCTGGACCGCATCACCTCCGCCGCTGCCGCCCCGCGGCGACGGAAGCGGCGCACGCGCCCTTCGGCCCGGAGCGCCCCCGTCGCGGCGGGCGCGGCGAACTGAGACCAACGGTGCCCGGGGGAGCGATGACGCCTCCCCCGCACCCGGCCACACCTCGCGGGCTCATCACCCGCAGGAGGCGCGCGGAACCGCTGCGCCACGACCAAGACCGATCCGCGTCCCGCACGCGGATGGAGAGGACGTCACGATGACCAAGAGAAGCAGGATCACCACGGCACTGGCCCTCGCGGGCGCGGGAGCGCTCGCGTTGGCCGGCTGCGCCGGCCCGAGCGGCGACGCAGCAACCGACTCGGACACCGCGGGTGCGGACCGGCCGATCACGATCGCCGTCTTCAACGGCTGGGATGAGGGCATCGCCGCATCCGAGCTGTGGAAGGCCGTGCTCGAAGAGCAGGGCTACGACGTCGAACTCGCATACGCGGAACCGGCGGCCGTCTACACGGGCCTGGCGAGCGGCGACTACGATCTGACGCTGGACACCTGGCTGCCGCTGACGCATCAGCAGTACGTCGAGCGTTTCGGCGCCGACATCGTGGATCTGGGCGCGTGGAACGAAGAGGCCAAGCTCACGATCGCCGTGAACGAAGACGCGCCGATCGACTCCCTCACGGAGCTCGCCGCGAACGCCGACATGTTCGACAACAAGCTCGTCGGCATCGACGCGGGCTCCGGTCTGGTGACCGTCACCCAGGACGCCGTCATCCCCGGGTACGGTCTGGACGGCTTCGATTTCATCGTCTCCTCCACTCCGGCGATGCTCACCGAGCTGAAGTCGGCGACGGATGCCGGTGAGAACATCGCCGTGACACTGTGGCGTCCGCATTGGGCGTACAACGCGTTCCCGATCAAGGACCTGGAAGACCCGGATGGTCTGCTGGGCGAGGCTGAAGGCATTCACACGACCTCGTCGCTCGCGTTCCAGGAGGACTTCCCCGAGGCGTTCGAATGGCTGTCGAACTTCGCGATGGACAACCAGACGCTGTATTCGCTCGAGGACGCCATGTTCGGCGGCTTCGACGGCGACGACTTCGGTCCGGTCGTCGCGCAGTGGATCGCTGCAAACCAGGCGTGGGTGGACTCCCTCACCTCCTGAGCGTGGCATACGAGCGGGGCGGGGTCTGCCGGCCGCGCCCCGCTCGCCGGCGTCAGGGGTGCGGCTTGGGCCGGATCACCCGCCCGGGCGCGGTGTCCGAGGTGCGCGCCGGTACCGGCCACGGCGCCGGAGCGGACGGCAGCCGATCACGCGACGGAGCGGCATCCGCTCGCTCCGGTGTCGAGGCGGCAGCCGGGCGTGCGGCCGGCGGAGTGGTCGACGGCCGACGCACGCCGGGGAGGGCTGTCTCGGGCGCCTGCCCGGTCGTCAGTTCGAGCGACACCTTGCCCTCGAGCACCTCGATGGCCTCATCGGACAGCGAGATGAGGCCATCCAGCTCTTCGCGCACCCGCCGGTAGGCCACCTGCCGTTCGGCCGGCGTGGCTGCCTGGTCGATCGCGATCGTGAGCAGCTGCTTGGCGGTGTCCAGTCGCTTGCGCTCCACCACGGTGAAGGACGAGTCCTTGATGCGGCGGGCGTCGCGCTCGGCGACGTCGAAGGCCACCTCGAAGTCGGCGACGGCGTTGCGGTACTCCGCGAGCTGATCCTTGGTCAGGCGTGCCTTGGCGGATGCCGGACGCAGGCCGTCCGCGACGCGCTTGGCCCGAAGGAACGCCGCCGTCAACGGCTGGCGTCCGTCGCTCATCGCCGGGAAGGCGATGAGCTTCGCCACATCCAGCTCGTACTCCAGCCAGCGGGCGGTCACCGCATCGTGCGCAGCGAAGAGCCGCTCGAGCTGCGTCGCACCCGGTGCGGCACCGCCGGGGATCGTCGCATCCGCGGGCGACTGTGCCCCGGTCGCAGGCAGGATGAGGGAATTGCCACGGGCGGCGGCCTGCGCGGCCTTCAGCTCTGCCTTGGCGTGGAGGACCTCGAGGCGGCGCTTGTGCCGACGGCGGGCACTGCGCTCCCAAGCGCTGCCGACGCCGCCCATCACACCCATGAGCGGGAAGACGAGCCACCAGTAGCTGCCGAGGAACTGGAAGAGGGGCTCCACCCTGTCATGCTAACCGTCGGGCGGGCCGGGCGCCCCCGCAGTCAGCGCACTTGCAGGTGCGCCGGTGGCGACTCGATCGCGCCGGTCCGTCAGGAGCGCGGCGGGCGGGGATCACGGCGCGTGGACCGGGGCGCGAGGGCAGCCACGCGAGCCATCGCATCGATCGACCAGGCGACCGTGCGGGACGCCCCGTCGGAGAGCTCCTGGGCCAGACCGACCCACCATTCGCTGGGCGGCTCCTGGCCGCGGGGGTCCCCCGCTCTGCGCCACGCGTCGCGCTCTGCGGCGTCGAACGCCTGCGACATCCGCCGCACCGCGTCGCGGTAGGCCGCGTAGTCGGCGGGGGAGATGCGCGCCTCCGCCGATGAGGGACGCAGCCACTGTGCGGCCTGCTGCTCGCGCAAGAAGGTCGCGGTCAACGGAGCGCGCGCGTCCGACATCGACGGGTACGCGATCGTCAGGGCGGGATCGGTCTCGTAGGCCATCCATGCCGTGGTCACTGCACTGTGCGCCGCCATCAACCGCGCCAGTGGCAGCGCATCGGCTCCGTCCCGTCGTGTCGGCATCGACACCCGTGCGGCGCGGACATCCGCACGGCGGGCGATCAGGGCGGCGGACGCGGCGGTCGCCTCGCTCTGCGCCTGGCGCATGCCCTGGCGGGCCGCCGCGACGTCGGCCGTGCCGGCGCGTCCGGCCCGGCGGTCGGCCTCCACTCGCGCCACGTGTGCGCGTGCGGCGTGGACGGCGGCCCGTGAGCGGGTCAGCGCCGTGCGGGCGGAGCGGACATCGCCCTGGGCGGCGTGCAGTTCCAGGCGGCGCACCTTCGCCCTGCGCTGTGCGCGTACGCCGAGGGTGCCGATGGCTCCGGCGCCCACCGCGGTCACGGCCGCAGGAAGCGCCCACCACCCCTCGGAGAGCAACACCCAGAGCGGATCCACCCTCTCAGGCTACCGGCGCACGCTGAGGGTGGCCCGAGCAATTCCGGCGAGCAGGCCCGGGCGTCCGCACCGGTCTCAACGACCCCGCGCGTCAGCCGAAGATGAGGGCGAGCACCGTGGCGCCCCCGCCGACGATGATCAGCGCCACGATGACGACCCATGCCGTGATCTTGATCCGCCGTTGCCGGGCATCGTTGTACCCGCCGTACTCGTCGTCGCTGGCCATGCTTTCAGCTTACGCGGCGTGCTGCGGCGGGTCGGAGACGGTCGGGCCGAACGCGTCCGGAAGCGTGGAGGTCGACAGGGTGCGGAGCTGACCCAGCGGGATCGTGAACAGGTCCTGGATCTCCAGCTCCGGCTGATCCCCGTCTCCGGGGACGTCGCTCACGCCGATGCGCAGCACGGGGTAATGCCGGCCTTCGCACAGCCCGCGGAACTTCACGTCGTCTTCGCGCGGCACGGTCACGATGACACGACCGGTGGACTCCGAGAACAGAGCCGTTGCGGCGTCCACCCCGTCGCGCTCCATGATCTCGCGGAGCCAGACGCGGGCGCCGACGCCGAAGCGCAGCACGCCCTCGGCCAGGGCCTGGGCGAGACCGCCGGCGGAGAGGTCGTGAGCGCTGGAGACGAGCGACTGCTGGGATGCCGCGTGCAGCAGCCCGGCGAGCCGCTTCTCGTTGCCGAGGTCGACCGCCGGGGGGCGGCCGCCCAGGTGCCCGTGCACCGTGCCGGCCCACGCCGACCCGCTGAGCTCGTCGGCGGTCACGCCGAGCAGGTAGATGTTCTCGCCGGGATCCTGCCACCCGCTGGGGATGCGCCGTGCCACGTCGTCGATGATGCCCAGCACGCCGACGACCGGGGTCGGGAAGATCGGCTGGTCGCCGGTCTGGTTGTAGAAGGACACGTTGCCACCGGTGACCGGGATGCCCAGTTCCAGGCATCCGTCGGCCAGGCCGGCGACCGCCTGTGAGAACTGCCACATCACTTCGGGGTTCTCCGGGCTGCCGAAGTTCAGGCAGTCCGTGACGGCCGTGGGCTCGGCGCCGGTGACAGCGACGTTGCGATACGCCTCGGCGAGGGCGAGCTTGGCGCCCTCGTACGGGTCGAGCTGGCAGAAGCGGCCGTTGCAGTCCGTGGCGATCGCGAAGCCGAGTCCGGAGTGCTCGTCGACCCGGACCATGCCTGCGTCGTCCGGGAAGGATAGCGCCGTGTTGCCGCCTACGTAGTAGTCGTACTGATTCGTCACCCAGGAGGTGTCGGCCAGGTTGGGACTCGCCACCAGCTGGACGAACTGGCGTCGCAGCGTGTCCGGGTCGTCGGAGCGGGTCAGCGCCGCGGCCGAATCGTCCCGGAGCGCGTCGATCCAGGTCGGGTACGCGACGGGCCGCTCGTACACCGGACCGTCGACGGCCACGGTCGCGGGGTCCACGTCCACGATCACGTCGCCGTGCCACTGGATGACCAGCCGGCCATCGCCGGTCACCTCGCCCAGCACGCTGGTTTCGACGTCCCACTTGCCGACGACCTCGAGGAACGCGTCCAGCTTCTCCGGCGCGACGATCGCCATCATGCGCTCCTGCGACTCCGACATGAGGATCTCTTCGGGTGTCAGGGTCGGGTCGCGCAGCAGCACCTTCTCCAGGTCCACGCGCATGCCGCTGCCGCCGTTCGCGGCAAGCTCGGAGGTCGCGCACGAGATCCCGGCGGCGCCGAGGTCCTGGATCGCCTCGACGAGGTCGTCGCGGTACAGCTCCAGGCAGCACTCGATCAGCACCTTCTCGGCGAACGGGTCGCCGACCTGCACGGCCGGCCGTTTGGTCGGGCCGGTGGAGTCGAACGAGTCCGATGCGAGGATCGATGCCCCGCCGATGCCGTCGCCGCCGGTGCGCGCGCCGAAGAGCACGACCTTGTTGCCGGCGCCGGTCGCGTTGGCCAGCTTGATGTCCTCGTGGCGCATGATGCCCACCGCGAGGGCGTTGACCAGCGGGTTGCCCTGGTAGACCGAGTCGAACACCGTCTCGCCGCCGATGTTCGGCAGGCCCAGGCAGTTGCCGTAGAAGGAGATGCCGGAGACGACGCCGTGCACGACCCGTGCGGTGTCGGGGTGATCGATCGCACCGAAGCGCAGCTGGTCCATGATCGCGACCGGGCGGGCACCCATCGAGATGATGTCGCGCACGATGCCGCCGACGCCGGTCGCAGCGCCCTGGAAGGGCTCGATGTAGCTGGGGTGGTTGTGCGACTCGACCTTGAAGGTGACCGCCCAGCCTTCGCCGATGTCGACCACGCCGGCGTTCTGGCCCATGCCGACCATGAGACGCTCGCGCATCTCGTCGCTGACCTTCTGACCGAACTGGCGCAGGTAGATCTTGCTGGACTTGTACGAGCAGTGCTCGGACCACATCACCGAGTACATCGCCAGCTCGCCGCTGGTGGGGCGGCGGCCGAGGATCTCGCGGATGCGCGCGTACTCGTCCGGCTTGAGCCCGAGGGCCGCGTACGGCTGCTCGCGTTCGGGCGTGACGGCGGCGTTCTGAACGGTGTCGGCGACGGGGCGGCCGTCGACGATCGGGGAGGGGGTGGTCACGCGGCTCAGCTCCAGGAATCGGGGACGCCGGACACAACCGAGTCTAGCCGCGGCTCCGCCCCCCAGCCCGCGGCTGTCAGGAACGCCGTGGGATGACACGAGTTGTCACGTGTTGCGGGCGCCCAGCGCACGATCCGGGGGTCCTTGCCGTGACACTTTCCTGGACTGCCGAACGGTGAGGGTCCTGCCGACGGTGAAACGCTCGAAGACACCGTCGGACTCGGGACGCTACGGCAGTGCCCAATCGATCTTCCGGACGTCGAGGCACCGGCTGATCGTGGAGAACGGATGTTGATCATCGGCGGGAGCGGGCCAGATACCCCGTCGGCTGGAGATGCTTCCGGCGAGGCCTGAGGCGTCGTTGTGGTTCCGTCTCACCCCTGTGCGCAGTATGCTCCGAGCCTGAGGGCCGCGCCAGGTGGTCAGATGAGCCCACTGTCGGCCGGTGACAATGGGAAAACGCGAACGATGTGGTGTGCAGAGACGGTGAGAATGCGGAAGCCCGCGCCGTCACGGGGGTCCGCGTGAGCAGGACCAGGGTGCACGACGGACCGGGCGGTCCGAGGAGGAGCGCACCGTGGGTGCCCGTGTCCGCCGCCCTCGGCTGGGTCGGACTGCTCGTGCACAATGTGGCTGATTTGCCGGGTCAGACGATCGTCAGCCCGGAATCGGTCATCCCTCTGGCACTGACGGTCGTGCTCGTCGCTGCGTGGTTCACGCGGCTGCGATCCGTCGCGGCGTGGGCCCTCTTGGGGTGGGGTGTGTTGAACCTCCTGGGCGCAATCCTCACCGTTCTGCCCCTGCCGATCCTTCCTTTCGATCCGGCTCAGACTCCCGCCCACTACGCGTTCCACTTGCTCTACGGGATCACCCAAGTGCCGCTCGTCGTCACCACCGCGATCTGGCTCCGGCGTCGGATATAGCGGCCGTTTCCTCACGCTTGTCTGGGGCCCCGGGACCGGGTAACATACAACCAAATGGTTGCGTATACCCCGGCGAGCGAGCTGACCGATGACCAGATCGACCGCGTCTTCCAGGCGCTGGCGGCCACCACCCGCCGCGACATCCTCCGCCGCACGATCGAGGACGAGCGCTCCATATCCGCCCTCGCGGCGGAATACGACATGTCGTTCACGGCGGTCCAGAAGCACATCGCGGTGCTCGAGGCTGCGGGCCTGGTCATCAAGCGCGCCGAAGGGCGCGAGCGCCTCGTGCGGGCGGATCCGACCATGATCGCCCGCGCTCGGGCGCTGCTGGCCCGGTACGAAGACCTGTGGCGGGCGCGCATCGGCCGCCTCGACGCCCTGCTGGACGCGCAGCCCCGCGCCCACGACCCGGAAGAACCGCCGACAGAAGGAGAGTGACATGCCCGTCACCGCCGTGACCCCCGATCCCGAAGCGCTCACGATGACGCTCGTGGCCGACTTCGCCGCGCCGATCGAGCGCGTCTGGCATGCGTTCACGGACGCGCGCCAGCTCGAGCTGTTCTGGGGCCCGCCCGGCTGGCCCGCGACGTTCACCGACTTCGACCTGGCCGTGGGCGGACACGCGCGGTACCACATGACCAGTCCGCGGGGCGAGAAATCCGGCGGCACCTGGGAGTTCCTGGCGATCGATGCGCCCCGGCGCTTCGAGGTGCTCGACGCGTTCGCCGGCGAGGACGGCGCACCGCTGGAAGGGATGCCGGTGATGCGCGTCACCTTCGACTTCGACGCCACCGACACCGGCACGCGGCTGACGAACGTCACGCACTTCACGTCTGCCGACGCGCTGCAGCAGATCGTGTCCTTCGGCGCCGTGGAGGGGTCGACGATGGCCCTGAACCAACTCGACCGCGTGCTGCAGGGACTTCGCGCCTACGCGCAGGGCAAGGGCACGCAGACCGAGCTGATCGACGACACGCACGTGCGGATCACCCGCCTGATCGACGGGCCGCGCGAACTCGTGTGGCGCGCGCACCACGACCCGGACCTGATGCGGCGCTGGCTGCTCGGACCGGACGGCTGGCGGATGACGGTGTGCGAGATCGACCCCACCGTGGGCGGCCGGTACCGCTACGCGTGGGCGCCCGACGAGGGCGTCGAGGGCGAGGCGTTCGGATTCGACGGCGAGACGCTCCTGATCGAGGAGCCGCGGCGGTCGGTCACGACCGAGCACATGACCGGCACCGAGTTCCCGCCGACGCTCAACGACCTGAATCTCCAGGAAGAGGCCGGCGCGACGCTGATCACCCTGCTCATCGAGTACCCCGACAAGGAGACCCGCGACATCGTGCTCGCCACCGGGATGACCGACGGCATGGAAACCAGCTACGCCCGGCTGGAGGGGATGCTCGCGAACGCCTGAACCGCCGTCAGGAGGTTCGCCGCAGCGCGTCCTCGAAAGCGACCCACGCGAGCATCGCGCACTTGACGCGCGCGGTGTACTTCGAGACGCCGCTCAGCGCCTCGGCATCCCCGTAGATCTCCTCATCGATGGGGATGGTGCCGCGCGAGCGCAGCGCTTCGCGGAAGCCGTCGACCAGAGCGGATGCCTCCGCCCGAGGCATCCCGCCATCCTTTTCCTGGACGAGCACGGCGAGCATCGACGCGGACGCCTGTGAGATGGAGCAGCCCGCGCCGTCCCATGTGACGTCTGTGATCACGCCGGCATCGTCCAGACGCACGCGCAGCGTGATCTCGTCGCCGCAGATCGGATTGCGCTGGTGCGACGTGCCGGTCAGGCCGTCCTCAGCCGCGAGCCCCTTGCCGTACGGCCGCTTGGAGTGCTCCAGGATCAGCTCCTGGTAGAGCGATTCGAGGCCGCTCATGCGCCGACTCCGAAGAACGGGCGCACATCGGCGAGCGCGTCCAGGAAGACGTCGACGTCCTCGGCGGTGTTGTACAGCGCCGTGGAGGCTCGGACGGATGCCGTCAGGCCGAATCGGGTGTGCAGCGGGGCGGCGCAGTGGTGTCCGACGCGCACGGCGACGCCGCGGGAGTCCAGGTACTGGCCGACGTCGTGGGCGTGCACCCCCGCCACGTCGAAGGCCGCCAGTCCGACCCGCTCGATGCCCTCGGGGGCGTCGCCGAGCAGGCGGACACCGTCGATCGCGCGCAGGCCCGTGCGCAGTCGCCGCTCGAGTGTGCGCTCGTGCGCGTGCACGGCGACCATCCCCACCGCGTCGAGGTAGCGCACCGCCGCGGCCAGGGCGATCGCCTGCGAGACCGGCTGCGTCCCCGCCTCGAAGCGCTGCGGGGGCGGCAGGTACTCGGCGCGGTCCAGCGTCACCTGGGTGATCATCGAACCGCCGGTGAGGAAGGGAGGCAGAGCGTCCAGCACATCCGCCCGGCCGTACAGCCCCCCGATTCCGTAGGGTCCGAGCATCTTGTGCCCGGAGAACACGGCCAGATCGACGCCCAGCGCCGGCAGGTTCAGCGGCAGATGCGGCGCGGACTGGCACGCATCCAGCACCGTCAGCGCCCCGACCGCGTGCGCGAGCACCACCAGCTCGGTGACCGGGTTGACGATCCCGAGCACGTTCGAGACGTGCGGGAAGGCGACGATGCGGGTGCGCGCTCCGATCACGGATGCCGCGGCATCCAGGTCGATGGTGCCGTTGTCGCGGACCGGAATGTGCCGCAGCACGGCCCCGGTGCGCGCGGCCAGCTCCTGCCACGGAATGAGGTTGGCGTGGTGCTCGGCCTCGGTCACGACGATCTCGTCGCCGGCCGCCAGCGCCAGACGCGCGCCGGCCGGCCCGCCGCGCCCCAGCGTCGCGTTGCCGATCGCATACGCGACGAGGTTCACACCGGCGGTGGCGCCGCTGGTCCAGACCAGCTGCTCCGGCGCCGCACCGACGAACGCCGCGACGGTGGCGCGCGCGTCCTCGAACAGCTCGGTGGCTTCGGCAGCGAGCGTGTGCGCCCCGCGGTGCACGGCGGCGTTCGCGCCGGTGAGGAAGGCCACCTCGGCGTCGATCACCGCCTGCGGCTTCTGGCTCGTCGCGGCCGAATCGAGGTAGACCAGCGGGCGGCCGTCGACCAGTCGGCTCAGGATCGGGAAGTCTGCTCGGAGCGCGCGGGCGTCCAGGGCGGTCTCGGTCGAAAAACTCACGCTTCCAGGCTACGCCGCAGGCCCGACCGCAAGGTCGACGGCAGAGCTGCGCATACGCTTGAGCCCGTGGACCTCTCCTTCGCATTCACACCTGACCTCATCGCGGTGTTCCTGACGCTGTTCGTGCTCGAAATCGTGCTCGGTGTCGACAACGTGATCTTCATCTCGATCCTGGCGAGCAAGCTCCCCCAGGAGCAGCAGGCGAAGGCCCGCAACCTCGGCCTGACGCTGGCCATGGTCATCCGTGTGATCCTGGTGCTGTTCGCGGGCTGGATCATCACGCTGAAGGACGACGTGGTGGAGTTGTTCGGGCTGGGGTTCTCGGTCAAGGACTTCATCCTGATCGCGGGTGGCCTCTTCCTCGTCTACAAGGCCGTCACCGAGATCCACCACAAGCTGGAGGGGGCCGAGGAGGAGCACGGGGCCAGCCGCACCGCAAAGATCACCTTCACCTCGGTGCTGATCCAGATCCTGCTGCTGGACATCGTCTTCTCGCTCGACTCGGTGATCACCGCGGTCGGGATGACCGAGAACCTCGTCGTGATCATCACCGTCGTCGTGCTGTCGTTCGGCATCATGCTGTTCGCGGCGCGCTTCATCTTCACGTTCGTGAACAAGCACCCCACCGTGAAGATGCTGGCGTTGTCCTTCCTGCTGCTGATCGGCGTGTTCCTCATCGCCGAGGGCTTCGGCGTGCACATCGACAAGGCGCTGATCTACGCGCCGATGGCGTTCGCGATCCTCGTCGAGACGCTCAACCTCACCTACGCCGCGCGGCGGGCCAAGCGCGAGCACCGGCGGACGCAGGCCGTGCAACTGCGGCCGCAGTATCCGGATGTCGACGAGTCGCCCGCGGTGGCGGCGGCGCTGTCGAAGGGACCGGATTCCGGTGCCGTGGGGCTCTCCCGCAAACCGGTCACCGGAGCCGCCGACACCGTGGACCGCGCCGGGCTGGGCTGAGCAGACTCCGCCGCGCTTCGCGAGCCCGCATCCCCCCGCCCCGCTGACGCGGCCGCTACCGTGAGGGCATGCTCGAACTGGAGTTCGCACGCGACGTCGTGGTGACCGGTGCGATCTTCGGTGCCGCGGCGTTCGTCTGGGCGGGATGGGCGCAGGAGCGCCCCCCGCGAGGCGTGATCTGGCGGATCGTGCTGGTGGTGCTGCAGATCGCCGGCCTGGTCCTCCTGGGCTTCGCGGTCCCGGTCGCAGTCAGGCACTGGAACTGGCCGACCGCGATGGATCCCGGAAGCGCCGCCTTCGTCTGGTACGTCGTGGTGTTCTGGCTGGAGGTGCTGGCCATCATCGTGCTGGCGATCCTGCTCACCCGCACCCGGCGCGCGTACCTGATCGCCCCGGCCGTGCTGGTCATCGTCGGTGTGCATTTCGTTCCGCTCGCCTTCGTCTTCGGCCAGCCGCTCATCCTGATCGCCGCGCTGCTGATCACCGCCGCCGGTGCCGCTGCGCTGTTCCTGCCGCGCACGAGCGTCGCGCCGAGCTTCTGGTGCGGCATCCTCGCGGCGCCGATCTTCCTGATCCTCGGCACTGTCGCCCTGGTCGCGGGGATCCCTGCGCTCGGGCCCTAGCTCGTGCGACGACGGAGTCGGATGCCGCCGCCGCGCAGTCAGTCGGTGGACAGCATCCGGACACCGTCCAGCACTGCGGCGTGCGTGAGCGGCGACGCGAGGATGCGGAAATGTCCGGTCGCGGGCACCATCACGTTCGTCGCGCCGTCCAGCGCGCTGCCGCCGGGGATGTGCGGGTCGAACCGGCCGAACACCGACACGATGCGTCCGTTGACCGATTCGTCGCGTCCCAGCATCACGATCGTCTCGCCGTCGGGCAGGAACTCGCGGATGCTGGGCACGACGAACAGGCCGGCCAGACGCGACCCGTGGAAGGGCGTGCACACCGCGACCAGTCCGAGCAGCCCCAGGGGCGCATCGGAGCCCGTGGATGCCGAGGCGCCGGCCGCGGCATCCGCAGGATCACCGCCGGTCGCGGCCTCGACCGCGGCCGCCGCGGCTGCGCCCGAGGACACCAGCAGGTGCTTGCCGATCAAGCCGCCCTTGCTGTGCGCCACCAGGACCCGGCCGGCCGCCGACGGCGGTCTGCCGGCCAGGGCGCGGCCCAGCCGTTCCGATGTCTCCACGATGCTGCGGCGGTTCGTTCCGAGGCCGTGGACGACCCGGACCCGATGCCCCGCCGCATTGAGGGCATCGCCCAGCGGCCGCAGAAAGGTCCAGTGCTCGTATACCCCCGGCAGCAGGATGATCTCGGCGAGCCGGTCCGAACCGGAACGCCAGGCGCGCGGACCGGGACGCCGGCGGCCTGGCGTGCCGAGCGCGCCGACGATCGCGAGCTGCCGACGGGCGGCGTAGGCGTAGTCCAGCGCCCACCACCACCCGCGCACGAGCCATGAGGGCTTCTCAGGAGCCTTCGCGCCGCCGGTCATGGTGGGGATTCTCCCATCGCGGACCCGACCCGGTACCGCGCCTCAGCTGAGGAACTCGCGCGCCGCGACCACCAGCGCGCCGACGCCCAGGTCCAGCGTGGGGCGGAGCACCGGTGCGAAGAACGGCGAGTGATTCGTGGGGATGTCCCGGTCGATGGTCCCGGCCGCCTTGGCGTCGGCGAAAGCCTGCGGGTCGATGCCACCCCAGAACCAGAACACCAGGGGTGCGCCGGCCTCGCGCGCGAACCACGAGACGTCCTCGCTCCCGGTGAACATGCCGGGGTCCACGACCGTGCCTTCGCCGAACGCGCGGTCGAAGGCGAGCGTGAGCTGCGCGGTCGCATGCACGTCGTTGATGGTCGGAGGCAGCGAGTGGTCGATCACGATCACCGGCTCCTCGTCGGCGCCGGAGGCCTGCGCCTCGGCGCGGACGACCCGCTCGACCTTCGCCAGGACGCGCTCGCGTGCCTCGTCGTCCGGGTAGCGCAGGCTCAGCTCGAGACGCGCCTCGGCCGGGATGATGTTGTTCTTCAGCCCCGCGTGGATCGAGCCCACCGTGACGACCGCGACATCGCGGGGGTCGACCTCGCGCGAGACGATCGTCTGCAGGCGCATCACGGTCGCCGCGGCCATCACGACGGGGTCGATGGTGGAGTGCGGGCGCGAGCCGTGTCCGCCGCGTCCGAGCAGGGTCACGGTCAGGCCATCGGATGCCGCCATCTGCGTCCCGGAGCGCACGCCGATCGTTCCCGCGGGCAGCGGGGTGACGTGCTGCCCGAGCACGATGTCGGGCTTGGGGAAGCGCTCCAGCACGCCGTCGGCGATCATCGCCTGCGAACCGGCGCCGTACTCCTCGGCGGGCTGGAAGACCGCGACGATCGTGCCGGACCACTCCTCCCGGGTCGCCAGCAGCTGCTCCAGCGCGCCGAGGAGGCAGGTGACGTGCATGTCGTGGCCGCAGGCGTGCATCACAGGGACATCGGTGCCGGCCGGATCGACCCCGCGGGCGGTGCTGGCGTAGGCGAGGCCGGTCTGCTCCTGGACGGGCAGCGCATCCATGTCGGCGCGTAGCCACACCACGGGTCCGTCGCCGTTGCGGATGACGCCCACCACGCCGGTCCTGCCGATGCCCTCCTCGAACTCGATCCCCAGCTCACCGAGTTCGCGGGTGACGACACCCGCTGTGCGCGTCTCCTGGAACGACAGCTCGGCATGCCGGTGCAGATCGATGTAGAGCGCTTCGAGGTCGACAGTCATGCGTCAGAGCCTAGTTCGCGCGACCGGCCTGTCCGGCTGTCCCTCGCTGGTCCGCGTCCCCGCCCTCGTCCCCGAGGCTGCGAGGCGGCGAGGCTCGCCTGTCACGACACGCCGGCGCACGCAGCGGTTTGCGACAGGCGAGCGGTGGGTCTGGTATCGGGCCGTCGGGTCCACGGAGGTTCCAGGGCTCGCCTGTCACGACACGCCGGCGGGGGTCGCAGGTTGTGACGGGGGAGCAGGGGGACGGGGGACAGAGGACCGCGCGACGGCGGCGCGGCCGAACTCGGGCGGCGGCCTCAGCCGCGCGGGGGTGCGGTGGTGCCTCGGACGATCAGTGCGAACGGCAGAGCCCGAGGAGTCTCCGGACGGGCGGGCGCGGCATCCATGGCCTCGAGTTCGTCCAAGAGCGCGTCCGCGGCCCGCTCGCCTTGACCCATCGGAAACTGGTCCACGGTCGTCAGCCGGAAGAACTCGCCCAGCTCATGCCCGTCGATGCCCACGACGGAGAGGTCCTCCGGCACGCGGTGACCGAGCTCGCGCGCCGCGAGGAGGGCGCCGATCGCCATCTCGTCGGACGCGGCGAAGATCGCGGTGGGACGCTCGCCGGGGCGGCCGAGCAGTCGCTTGGCCGCGTGGAAGCCGCCCTCGATGGTGAAGTCCGCCGGCTCGTACAGGGACGGGCGAGGGGGGATGCCGGCATCCGCCAGAGCCTGCTCGAATCCCTGCCGGCGGTGCGTGGGGACGTGGAAGTCGATGTCGAACTCGGGGCTCGCGCCGATGTGCGCGATGTCGCGGTGACCGAGCGTGAGCAGGTGTCCCGTGGCCACGCGCGCCACGGCCGCATCGTCGACCGTGAGGGTGGACAGCCCCGGGTTGGGGCCGCCGATGGCGATCATCGGGAGGTTCAGCTCGCGCATGCCCGCGATCTCCTCGTCACCGAGTTCGATCGAGATCGCGATGACGCCGTCGACCCGCTGGCGACGCAGGAACGTCTGGAAGACGCTCCTGCGCTGCTCGCGATCGGCCGTCAGGCTGTACAGGGTGATGTCGTAGCCGCGCCGCATGAGTGCCGAGGCGGTTCCGCTGAGCACGGTGCTGAAGAACCAGCGGTCCAGGAAGGGCACCAGCACGCCGATGTTGCGCGTGCGCCCCGAGGCCAGGCTCGAGGCCGACGACGAGACGACGTAGCCCAGGCTTCGCGCCGCCGACTCGACCCGGTCGCGGGTGGCCGCCGAGACGTGGCCGCGGCCGCTGAGGGCGCGCGAGACCGTGGCGGTGGAGACGCCCGCGTAACGGGCGACCTCACCGATGCCGACCACGTCGTCCGCCCGGTCCCGGGGTCAGGCTTGGACGCCGACGAGCCAGACGGCCGTGTCCACCGGCAGCGTCCCGTCCACTGTCGGGCCGGTCGCGGCGATCACGTCACCCTGCGGCAGCGGGATCGACGCCGAGCCGATGTTCGCGATCACGGTCACGTTCCCGTTGCGGAATGCGAGCACGTCGTCGGGGTAGCCGCCCAGCCATTCCAGCGTCCCGTCGCCGAGGCCGAACGCGCGCCGCGCGGCCAGCAGCGATCGGTACAGCCAGAGCGTCGAAGCGCGGTCCTGGACCTGGACCTCGTGGGCGAGCGTCGCCCAGCTGGACGGCTGCGGCAGCCAGGCGGCGCCGGTCGGGCTGAAGCCGTAGGCGGGCTCGGTCGCGGACCACGGCAGCGGCACCCGGCATCCGTCGCGACCATAGCGCTCGCCGCCGGTGCGGAACCACGTCGGATCCTGGCGGGCGGAGTCGGGAAGGTCGATCGCCTCGGGAAGACCGAGCTCCTCGCCCTGGTAGATGTACGCAGAGCCGGGGAGCGCGAGCATGACCGCGGTGGCGGCGCGCGCGCGGCGGAGCCCGAGTTCGGCGATCGGCTTGCCGGGCGACAGGGGACCGATCCCGTGGCCCTGCGGGTTCTCGGCGGTCAGGGCCAGGCGCGAGGCGTGCCGCACGACGTCGTGGTTGGACAGCACCCACGTGCTGGGGGCGCCGACGGCGGCGAAGGCGCGGATCGACTCCGAGATGACGGAGCGCAGGTGAGCGGCATCCCATTCGGTCTGCAGGTAGGGGAAGTTGAACGCCTGATGCATCTCATCCGGCCGCACCCAGAGCGCGGTCTCATCGGGAGTGGGCCGCCATGCCTCGGCGCACAGCGCACGGTCGCCGTCGTACTCGGCGAGGATCCGGTGCCAGTCGCGGTAGACGTCGTGCACGCCGGGCTGACCCCAGTACGGCACATCCGGCTCGCCGCCGCCCATCGAGTCCGCTTCGACGGGCGGCGTGTAATCGGGCAGACCGTCCGCCTTGATCAGGCCGTGCGCCACATCGACGCGGAAGCCGTCGACGCCCCGGTCCAGCCAGAACCGCAGCACGCCGCGGAACTTCTCGCGGACCTCCTCGTTGGACCAGTCGAAGTCCGGCTGCGACGTGTCGAACAGGTGCAGGTACCACTGGCCGGGTGCGCCGTCGGCCTCGACCACGCGGGTCCAGGCCGGCCCGCCGAAGACGGATTCCCAGTTGTTGGGGGGAAGCTCGCCGTGCTCGCCCTTGCCCTCGCGGAACAGGTAGCGCGCGCGCTCCGCGCTTCCCGGACCGGCGGCCAAGGCGGCCTGGAACCACTCGTGCTGGTCCGACGAGTGGTTCGGGACCAGGTCGACGATGATCCGGATGCCGCGATCGTGCGCCGCCTGCACCATCTCGTCGAAGTCGGCCAACGTGCCGAAGAGCGGGTCGACGTCGCAGTAGTCGGCGACGTCGTATCCGGCATCCTTCTGCGGTGAGCGCTGGAACGGGCTCAGCCACAGCGCGTCCACGCCCAGCTCGAGCAGATCGTCCAGGTGTGCGGTGACACCGGGAAGGTCGCCGATGCCGTCGCCGGAGCTGTCGGCGAAGGATCGCGGGTAGATCTGGTAGATGACGGCGGTGCGCCACCATTCCGCTCCGGGGCGGGAGGAAAGGGCGTCGGCGCGCTCGGCGATGTCGGGCGAAGTCATCACTCCAGGATAGTGCAAGCGCTTGCAGGTGGGGTCCGACCCGGCCCGTCGGGGAGGCCGGCGATGCGCGGCTACAGTTGGCGGGTGTCCTCCGCCGACCTTCTCGCTGCCGCAGAATCGCTCATCGTCTCGATCCCCGATTACCCCGAGCCGGGCATCGTGTTCCGCGATATCACGCCGCTCCTGGCGGATGCGGCGGGGCTGCGCACCGCGATCGACGCGCTCATCGCGCCCTTCGCCGGGACCTTCGACGTGGTCGCCGGGGTGGAGGCGCGCGGGTTCCTGCTGGCCGGTGCGGTGGCGATCGTGGCCGGCGTTGGACTGGTGCCGGTGCGCAAGGCGGGCAAACTGCCGCGCCCCGCGGCATCCGTGTCGTACGCGCTGGAGTACGGCGAGGCGACGATCGAGGTGCACGATGACATCCCGCACGACACGCGCGTCCTGCTCGTGGACGACGTGCTCGCGACGGGTGGGACGCTGGCGGCGGCGCATGAGCTGTTCGCGCAACTGGGACCCACGGTCGTCGGCACGGCGGTGCTGATGGAGATCGAAGGTCTTGGCGGCCGCGACCTCGTCGGCGACGTGCACTCGGTGTTCCGGGGCTGATTCCGCGCTCCGTCGCGCCGACCGCACGGCTTCGCGTCGAGCGCACGACGTGCCCGGGCGCACACCCCGTGCGCTGGACGCAAGCTCGTGCACTCGACGGGAACCGCGAGGTTCTGCGACCGACGCGTCAGCTCTCGTAGACGACGTTCAGGGGCGGCTCGCCGGCGCGCATCCGCTCGATCTGCGCGCGGATCAGCCGGACGGTGCGGGGCCGCATAGCGCTGGACGCCCCGCCCACATGGGGGGTGATCAGCACGCCGGGCAGCTCCCACAGCGGGTGCTCGGCCGGCAGCGGCTCCGGGTCGGTCACGTCCAGCGCCGCGCGGATCCGGCCACGGCGGAGGTGGTCGACGAGGGCGTCCGTGTCGATGAGCTCCCCGCGTCCCACGTTGACCACCAGCGCCCCGTCCGGCAGCGCGGACAGCGCGGAGTCGTCGATGATGCGACGGGTCGCGTCGCCGCCGGGCAGCGTCACGATCACGATCTCGGCGTGCGGCAGCAGGTCCAGCAGCTCGTCCACGCCGTGCACAGGCATCCCGTCTTCCACGCGGGAACGCGACGCGACGACCGTGAGGTCCACCTCGAACGGTGCGAGGCGGGCGGCGACCGCCTTGCCGACGCCGCCGAAGCCGAGCAGCAGGACGCGGCGATCGGCCAGGCTGTCGGAGAACTCCGACGCCCAGCGGCGCTCCCCCTGCGCGCGGACGAAGGCGGGAAGGTGCCGCTGTGAGGCCAGCGTGAGGGCGATCGCGAGCTCCGCCGTCGACGCCTCGTGCACGGACGCCGCATTGGCGAAGACCAGCCCCGGGGGCAGGTGGTCCGCGACGCCCTCGTATCCGATCGACTGGCCCTGCACCAGGCGGGTGCGCACCTCGGCCAGTCGCGGCAGGACCTTGCCGATCGACATGTACGGGGGCACCACGATGTCGAGTGCCTCCCGCGGAGGCGCGGACTGCATGGTCCAGACCAGGACCTCGACGCCATCGGGCGCCGGCTGCAGCGCGGCGGCGAGTTCTTCGGTGGGAACGGACACGACAAGCGGCGGGGTGCTCACCGTTCCACGGTAGCGGCGTGCCGCGCCGGATGGCGGCACGCTTCCGTCCTGTGGAGCGGATCGGGTGCGAGGCTCTTCGTCCGGTCCGGACCCGGCCCGATCAGGCGGCCGCGGCCACCACGGCGCCGATCGCGGATGTGAAGAACGGCAGGCCGTCCAGGCCCGAGCGCATCGCGACTGCCGTGTCCGGGCCGAAGCCCTCCTCGACGGCGTGCTCGGGGTGCGGCATGAGACCGACGACGTTCCCGCGCTCGTTCGCGAGGCCGGCGATGTCGCGCAGCGATCCGTTCGGGTTCACGCCGAGGTAGCGGAAGGCCACGAGCCCCTCGCCCTCGAGCCGGTCCAGTTCGGACTCGGAGGCGATGTAGCCACCGTCCGCGTTCTTGAGCGGGATGATGATTTCCTGGCCCTCGCTGAAGTCGGAGGTCCACGCGGTCGAGGAGTTCTCGACCCGCAGTCGCTGATCGCGGCGGACGAACTGCTGGTGCGCGTTGCGGATGAGACCGCCCGGCAGCAGCTGCGCTTCCACGAGCATCTGGAACCCGTTGCAGATGCCGAGAATGGGCATGCCCCGGGCGGCGGCGTCCTTCACGTCGGCCATGATCGGCGCCAACGCGGCGATGGCACCCGCGCGCAGGTAGTCGCCGTAGCTGAAGCCACCGGGCAGCACCAGGGCGTCCACGCCGTCCAGGTCGTGCGATCCGTGCCAGAGAGCGACCGGTTCGCCACCGGCGACGCGGATGGCGCGCTGCGCATCCCGGTCATCCAGCGATCCGGGAAAGGTGATGACGCCGATCCGCGCCGTCATTCCACGACCTCGATGCCCACGACGTCCTCGATGACCGAGTTCGACAGGATCTCGTCGGCGATCTCGCGGGCCTTGGCCAGCACGTCCTCGCCGACCTCGCCTTCGACGGTGAGTTCGAAGCGCTTGCCGATGCGGACGGAGCTGAAATCGGACACGCCCAGGCGCGACAGGGCGCCGGAGACGGCCTTGCCCTGGGGGTCGAGCAGTTCGGCTTTGGGCATGACGTCGACGACGATGGTGGGCATGAGGGCTCCGGATGTCGCGGGCGGGCGTATGGGTCCAGTCTACGGCCGCGGCATCCCGCCTCTCCGCGACGGCAGGGACGGGCGGCCGAGAACCGTGATGCGACCGTAACCTCTCCGTGGGAGCGCTCCCTTGACAGCTGTGGGAGCGATCCCATAGCGTGACGGGAGTTCGATGGGACCGCTCCCACGCACCTCCGGGTCAGACGACGCCACGAACGCTCACCCGCAACATCACCTGCAACACAACCCTGACAACACAAAGGAGTGACAGTGAACTCTCGTGCCTTCCGCAGGGGAGCCGTGGCTGTGGCCGCTTTCTCGGCTTCCGCCATCGTGCTCGCCGGCTGCGCCGGCAGCAGCGGCAACTCGCCGTCCACCGACCCCAATGAGGAGATCACCCTCACGGTCGCGACGTTCAACAACTTCGGCTACACCGATGAGCTCCTCCAGGAGTACATGGATGAGAACCCGAACGTGACCATCGTCCACAACAAGGCAGCCGAGTCCGGCGATGCCCGCAAGAACTACTTCCAGAAGCTCGGCAAGGAGGGCCTCGCCGACATCGAGGCCGTGGAGATCGACTGGTTCGCCGAGGCGATGCAGTACTCCGACCTGCTCGCCGAGGTCCCCGACAGCGCCAAGGGGCGCTGGCTGGACTGGAAGGAAGCCGGTGCCACCGACGCCGACGGTCGTCTGGTCGGCTTCGGCACCGACATCGGTCCCCAGGCGATCTGCTACCGTGCCGACCTGTTCGCAGCGGCAGGCCTCCCGTCGACCGCGGACGAGGTCGCGACGCTGTTCGACGGCGACTGGGACAACTTCTTCGACGTCGCCGACCAGTACAAGGCCGCGACCGGCAAGCCCATGATCGACGCGGCCAACTCGGTGCTCCAGGGCATCGTGAACCAGCTCGAGTACACCTACACCGAGCCGGACGGAACCGTCATCGCGACGGAGAACCCCGAGATCGCCGACGCGTACAATCTCGTCGTCGAGCGCGCCGTGCCGAACGCGGCCTACTCGGGCCAGTGGAGTGACGACTGGAACGCCTCGATGGCCAACGGCGAGTTCGCCGCGATGCTCTGCCCGGGCTGGATGCTGGGCATCATCTCCGGCAACGCCCCCGACGTGACCGGCTGGGATGTCGCCAACGTCTTCCCCAACGGCGGCGCCAACTGGGGCGGGTCGTACCTGACCGTTCCGGCCAACGGGAAGCACGTCGACGCCGCGCTGGCGCTGGCGGACTGGCTGACCGCTCCCGAGCAGCAGGCCAAGACCTTCGTCAACGCCGGTCAGTTCCCGAGCGCGATCGAGGCCCAGGAGAACCCCGCGGTCACCGACTCGACCAACGAGTACTTCAACGGCGCCCCGACCGGTCAGATCTTCGCCGACCGTTCTGAGGCCATCACGGTCACGCCGTACAAGGATGCCTCGTACTTCAAGTACCACGACGCGCTTCAGAACGCGGTCAACCGCGTCTTCGACGGACTCGAAGACCAGCAGACCTCGTGGAACACGTGGGTCGCAGAGGTCGAAGCCTTCTGACGCCCAGACGAGTGTGGGTCGCCTCGTGCGGCCCACACTCGTCCATCGCTACGCCGCCGCCCCCGCTGATACGGAGCCCCACGTGACCGCGACCGAGACCCGCCCCCCGAGGGCATCGGCATCCGCCGAACCCCGAGAGAAGCCGACCCGCCGCATCTCCTTCGGCAGTCGGATGAGCCGCTGGGACCTCAAGCTGTCCCCGTATCTGTACATCTCCCCGTTCTTCCTGCTGTTCGCGATCGTCGGGCTCTTCCCGATCGCGTTCACCGCCGTCATCTCGTTCCAGGAATGGGACCTGGTGCGAAACTCCGGCGAGTTCGTCGGGTTCGATCAGTACATCTGGATCCTCGGCCAGCCCCAGTTCTGGACGGCCCTGCGCAACACCTTCAGCATCTTCCTGCTGTCCTCGGTGCCGCAGCTGATCCTCGCGCTCTTCATCGCCGCGATGCTCGACCGCAACATCCGCGCCAAGACGTTCTGGCGCATGAGCGTGCTGCTTCCGTTCGTCATGGCGCCCGTCGCCGTGGCCCTGATCTTCAGCAACATGTTCGGTGACAACCACGGCCTGGTCAACGGCATCCTCACCGACCTCGGCCTGAATCCGATCCCGTGGCACAAGGATCCGTTCTGGAGCCACATCGCCATCGCCACCATGGTCAACTTCCGCTGGACCGGATACAACGCGCTCATCCTGCTCGCCGCGATGCAGGCGGTCCCGCGCGAGTACTACGAGGCCGCCACCGTCGACGGCGCCAACGCGTTCCGCCAGTTCTGGAGCATCACGCTGCCGTCGCTGCGTCCTACGCTGATCTTCGTCATCATCACCGCCACGATCGGCGGCCTGCAGATCTTCGACGAGCCGCGGATGTTCGACAACACGGGTGAAGGCGGGCCGGCTCAGCAGTGGCTGACGATCACGCTGTACCTGTACAACATCGGCTGGGGCGAGTTCAATTTCGGCAGGGCAGCGGCCCTGGCGTGGATCCTGTTCCTGATCATCCTGGCCATCGGGTTGATCAACCTGCTCATCACCCGCCGCGTCGTGCGCGACGAAGGCGGCCGCGGCGAGATCGCACCGCGCCGACGGAAGGGAATCCGGCGATGACGTCTCTGGACACACCACCCCTCGCGATCGTCGAGGAGAACATCCCGAACGCCAGGCGCCGGTGGCGCGGCGAACGGACGACCAGGATCCGGGGCGTACGCGCCGGCACGTGGGTGTACATCGGCCTCGGCGTCGTGGCCGCCTCGGCGATCTTCCCCTACTACTGGTCGTTCCTGATCGGCTCGGGCACCGCCTCGACGATCAACGACCCGAACATGTCGTGGATCCCCGGCGGCAACTTCATCGCCAACGCGCTGTCGGTGGTGAACGACTCGGCCGTGAACTTCTGGGTCGCGCTGTGGAACTCGATCTTCAGCTCCACGGTGATCGCGGCATCCGTCGTCGTGTTCTCCACCCTGGCCGGGTGGGCCTTCGCCAAGCTCCGGTTCCGCGGCAGAGGGTGGCTGCTCGCCTTCATCGTCGCCACCCTGGCCGTGCCCACGCAGCTCGGCGTCGTGCCGCTGTACATCCTGTTCGCGGACCTGGGCTGGACCGGCAACATCGGTGCGATCATCATCCCCGCGCTCACGAGCGCGTTCGGGGTGTTCTGGATGACCCAGTACCTCAGCCAGTCCGTCCCGGACGAGCTGATCGAGGCCGCTCGCGTGGACGGCGCATCCATGATCCGCACGTTCTGGACCATCGGCGTCGTCGCCGCGCGGCCCGCCGCGGCCATGCTGTTCCTGTTCACCTTCGTGGGCGCCTGGAACAACTTCTTCTGGCCGTTCATCGTGCTCGACCGGCAGAGTCCGACACTCCCGGTGGCCCTGTCGCTTCTGCAGTCGAACTACTTCGTGGACTACTCCATCGTCCTGGCCGGCGTGCTGCTTGCCACCATCCCCCTGCTCATCCTGTTCGCCTTCGCCGGCAAACAGCTCGTCAACGGCATCATGGCCGGTGCGGTGAAAGGCTGACATGACCACCGAACTCCGAGAGGCCTCTGCTCGCATGCTCGAAACCGCACGTCCGTTCCCGACGAAGTTCCTGTTCGGCGCGGCCACCGCCGCCTACCAGATCGAGGGTGCCGCGCACCAGGACGGACGGCGCGACTCGATCTGGGACGCGTTCAGTCGTGTACCCGGTGCCGTGATCAACGCCGACAACGGCGACGTCGCATGCGATCACTACCACCTCTACCGCGACGACGTCGCGCTGATGAAGTCGATGGGACTGCAGACGTACCGCTTCTCCACGTCCTGGTCGCGGGTGCGTCCCGACGGTGGCGCGCTGAACCCCCAGGGCGTCGACTTCTACCGTCGGCTGGTCGACGAACTGCTCGAGGCCGGCATCCTGCCGTGGCTGACGCTGTACCACTGGGACCTGCCGCAGGCCCTGCAGGAGCGGGGCGGCTGGACGGTCCGCGACACGGCCGACCGGTTCACCGAGTATGCGCTGGACATGCACGACGCCCTCGGGGACCGGGTCGACGTGTGGACCACCCTGAACGAGCCGTGGTGCTCGTCGTTCCTCAGCTACACCGCAGGGGTGCACGCCCCAGGCCACTACAGCAAGAGCGAGGGGATGCTGGCTGCCCACCACCTGCTGCTGGGCCACGGGCAGACGGTGCGCGAGCTGCGCGC
The DNA here is from genome assembly GCF_024623505.1 of Microbacterium sp. zg.B48. Classification (NCBI taxonomy): domain Bacteria; kingdom Bacillati; phylum Actinomycetota; class Actinomycetes; order Micrococcales; family Microbacteriaceae; genus Microbacterium; species Microbacterium sp. zg.B48. Next base: position 15,231 of record NZ_JANJFE010000005.1, on the reverse strand, counting down.
GCGAGACGCGTCGCTGAACCTCGGGGTCACACTCAACCTCACGGTCGCCGACCCGGTGGACCCCGCCGACCCTGCCGACCTCGACGCGGCGCGGCGGATCGACGGTCAGTTCAACCGGTGGTTCCTGGACCCGATCTTCCGCGCGCAGTACCCGCAGGACATCTTCGACGAGATCGCCGACGACGCGTTGCGCGCCGCCATCCGGCCGGGCGACCTGGAGACGATCGCCACCCCGATCGACACGCTCGGGGTCAACTACTACCACGGCGAGCTCGTCGGCGGCCATGCCCCCGCGGTGCCCCCGCAGGCGGGCGAGGCGCCCACCGAGCGTCGCACCGAGTCGCCGTTCCCCTCCTCGGAGGGCATCTTCTGGCACGACCGCGGCCTGCCCCGGACTCCGATGAACTGGGAAGTGCAGCCCGAGGGCCTGACCCGGCTGCTGGTGCGCGTCTGGGAGGAGTACGCGGTGCCGGCCCGCACGTCCCTGTTCGTCACCGAGAACGGCGCGGCATATGATGACGAGCCAGTGCTCGAAGACGGAACGATACGCGTGCACGACGTCGAGCGCACCGATTTCGTCCGTCTGCACCTCGGCGCCATCCTGGACGCGATGGATGCCGGCGTCGAGGTGGGCGGCTACTTCTACTGGTCGCTGCTGGACAACTTCGAATGGGCGTGGGGATACGAGAAGCGGTTCGGAATCGTGCGGGTCGACTACGACTCGCAGGAACGCTCCATCAAGGACAGCGGCCGGGAGTACGCGCGCATCATCGCGCAGCGCGCACTCGGGGACACGATGCCGGCGGAGGCGAACGGCTCGTAGCACGCCTTGCGGGACACACACGGGAGGCGCGGCATGACCGACACGGGCACGCACACGATGGGGACCGCTGTCACGATCGAAGAGGTCGCGGCTGCCGCCGGTGTCTCGCGCTCGACCGTCTCGCGGGTCGTGAACGGATCGACCGCGGTCAGCCCGAAAGCCCTGACGGCGGTGCAGCGGGCGATCGCCGATCTGAACTACGTGCCCAACCGCGCCGCCAGATCGCTGGCCAGCCGCCAGACGCATGCGATCGCGCTGGTGGTCCCCGAAGACACGACGCGATTCTTCGGCGACCCCTTCTTCGCCGCGATCGTGTCGGGCATCAACGCGCGGCTCAGCCGCTCCGACTACGTGCTCAACCTGTTCATCGCCAGCGACGACCCTGGAGACAAGACCACCAGCTACGTGCGCAGCGGCAGCGTCGACGGGGCGTTCGTGGTCTCGCACCACACCAGTGACCTCTTCATCGACCGCATCGCCGCCGCCGTGCCGGTGGTCTACGGCGGCCGGCCGGTCCGTGAGCGCGAGCGTTCCTATTACGTCGACGTCGACAACGTCAACGGCGGTCGCACGGCCACGGCGCACCTGATCGGACGCGGTCATCGTCGGATCGGGACGATCACCGGACCGCTGACGATGCCGGCGGGCATCGACCGACTGGAGGGCTATCGTCAGGCGATGGCCGAGGCGGGTCTGCCCGAGGGGATCGTCGAGGAGGGCAACTTCACCGCAGACGGGGGCTCGGCGGCGATGGCGCGCATCCTCGCGCAGGGCGATCTGCCGGACGCCCTGTTCGTCGCGAGCGACCTGATGGCTCGCGGCGTGCTGGCCAGGCTGGGTCTGGCCGGGATCCGCGTGCCCGATGACATCGCGATCGTCGGGTTCGACGACTCGCCGGTCGCGACATCCGTCTCACCGCAGCTGACCACTGTGCGCCAGCCGTCCTTCGCGCAGGGTCAGCGGATGGCCGATATGCTGCTCGACCTGCTGGCCGGGCGCAGCCCGCGCCACGTGAGCATGCTGGAGACCGAACTGGTCGTCCGCGAGAGCGCCTGAGCCCCGGCCCGTCCCTCTGCCGGGCACTCCGGCGGTTGCGGATCAGTGACCGACCGAGGCGAGGATCCGGTTGTTCCACGGATCGCTGAACCCCAGGGTGCGTCCGTCGTCGCGCACGGCGAACCCGTGCGCGCGCAGACGCTCGCCGAGCGAGCCGATCGCGTCGTCGTCCGGCAGCGCGAGATCCACCCGGCCGAGGCCGAGAGCCGGCATCCGCGGCCCCGCACCGCGGGAGCTCCACACGTTCATCGCCATGTGGTGGTGGTATCCGCCGGCGCTGACGAACACCGCCTGATCGCCCACGCTCAGGGTCTCGTCGAATCCGAGCGCATCGACGTAGAAGGCGCGGGCGGTCGCGACGTCCCCGACGGACAGGTGCACATGACCGACGGATGCCGCATCCTGCGTCACCCGCGCTTCGGCCGCCTCTTCGGTCAGGTGCCGGCCGAGGAACGCGTTCGGATCGAGGTGCAGAGTCGACATCTCGACCTGGCCATGCACCCAGGACCAGTCCGTGCGATCGCGGTCCCAGTACAACTCGATGCCGTTGCCCTCCGGGTCGGTGAAGTAGAACGCCTGGCTGACCAGGTGATCGGCCGAGCCGGTGAACGTCTCCGGCGCGTGCCGTGCGACCGAGTACAGCGCCGCGGCGAGGGCCGCCTGCGTCTCGAACAGGATCGCCGTGTGGTACAGACCGGCCGAGCCCGGGGAGGCGTGCGTGAGCGCCGGATCGTGCTGCAGCACGACGATCGGGCGGCCGACGCGACCGAGGGTCACCGAGTTGGTCACCGCCCGATCGCCGAGCGCGCTGCGATCGTCGGCGGCCAGCACGTCCAGGGTGACCACGTCGCGGTAGTAGCGGGTCATGCCGTCGAGGTCACCGACGAGCAGGGTGACTGCACCCATGGCGGTGTCGGCGGCCAGCTTGTCCGCCCGGACCTCGATCACTTCATTCATGTGCATATACAACGCGGTCCGGCGTCCGGGCATTCCCCGGATGAGGCAGGATCCCGGCGTGCACCGGCGCCCCGGTTCAGCCGGTGAGTCGCTCCAACAGCTCGCGATAGCGATCCGCGGTCCGTTCGACGATCTCCGCCGGCAGCCGGGGCGGGGTGCCGGCGCGGTCCTGCGGCGCCCAGTTCGCCGCGAGCCAGTCCCGCACGATCTGCTTGTCGAAGCTCGCCATGCGCTCGGACGGGGTGGCGCCGGACTCCCACGCCGCGGCATCCCAGTACCGAGAGGAGTCGCTGGTGAGCACCTCGTCGGCCAGGGTCAGCACGCCAGCGTCGTCGGTGCCGAACTCGAACTTCGTGTCGGCCAGGATCAGGCCCCGTCGCTCGGCCGTCCGTGCGGCGCGCCGGTAGATCTCCAAGGACAGGTCGCGCAGCTCCGCTGCGCGCTGAGCGCCGACGATCTCGGCGGTGCGCTCGAACGAGATGTTCTCGTCGTGCTCGCCCATCGGCGCCTTGAATGCGGGCGTGAAGATGGGCTCGGGCAGTCGGTCCCCGTTCTGCAGCCCGGACGGCAGGGGGATGCCGCACACGGTGCCGCTCTGGGTGTACTCCGCCCATCCGGAGCCGGTGAGGTAGCCGCGCACGACGCACTCGATCGGCTCCATCGCCAGGGTCTGCACGACCATCGCGCGCCCTGCGACCTCGGCCGGGATGAGCGAGACGAGATCGTCGGCGGTGTTCGGCACACCGTCTTGGCCGCGGGTGAGCAGGCGGGACGGAAGCAGATGGTTGGGGATCGCGCGGCCGCCGTCACCGCCGGCCAGCATGTCGAACCACCACAGGCTCAGCGTGGTCAGCAGCACACCCTTACCGGGGATGCCGGGGGAGAGCACGTGGTCGAACGCGCTGACCCGATCACTGGCCACCACGAGCAGGCGCTGCGGACCCGTCGACGGTTCCGCCGGGGCGTACAGGTCGCGGACCTTGCCGGAGTATCGGTGGCGCCAGCCGGCGAGCTCGAGAGGGGTTGTCACCTGCCCATTATCCCGGGCGCCGGGTCTCTGCCGTCGCCCCCTGCTCACGGCGGTCCGCGCACGCCCCTGCGGGCTGTGGGCGACCTGCGCGAGTTCCCACCCCGCACCGGCCTCCGGGCCGGGGTGCGACCCGTGGCGGCGGGTGTCAGTCCGGGTCGGTGGGATCGATCGGCGCGTGGTGATCCAACGCCACCAGACCGTGGCGCCAGTACCCGCTCACCTGGGCCTGCGCGGCCGGCAGCCCCAGTGTGCGACGCAGGTGGCGCCGGACCGGCACCAGAGCGGAAGCCTCACCCGCCGCCCACACGAACACACCGGGGCCGATCGGCGGGAGATCCGCCAGGGCGCCGAGGACGCCCGCACCGGACGCGTCCGGCCGCGCGAGGTGCACGCGGATCGGCACACCCGGAACCTGGCCGAGGTAGCCGGCGACCCAGTCTCCGGTTCCCTGGACGGCCGCGATGACATCCACCCCCGTGCCTGGGGGGATATCCCGCACCCAGCGGCTGGCCGAAGGCAGCGAGGTCTCATCGCAGATCAGGACCAACCCGTCCAGATCCTGCGGCGCCCGCCGCGAACCGCGTGGCCCGAGCACGACGAGCTGGTCGCCGGTCCGCGCGGACTCCGCCCACGACGAGGCGGGCCCGGGGTCGGGGTGCACGAAGAAGTCAAGGTCGATCTCGAAGCCGCCGTCCACGGCGCGCGGCAGCGGGGTGAAGTCCCGTGAGATCGATGCGCGGTCCGGGCGCACGATGCCGTCCGCACCCGGGCCCACCGGGATGGGTGCCACCAGCTCACCGGTCACCGGGTCCGGGAAGAACACGCGCACGTGATCGGCGGGACCACCGCTGGTGAAGTCGGCGAAGTCGGGACCGGACACGGTCACCCGCACGAGGGGCGGGGCGATGCGCTGGACTCCGGTCACGGTGGCCCGCCGCGCGGTGAACCGGTTCCGGCCGCCTTCGCGCGCGAACCGATCCGCAACAGCGGGCCGGGCCTCGGGAATCGTCGTGTCGGTCATGCTCCCAGCCAACCACAGGCCCGACGCGGCCCGGCCGCGCGGTGCGGCGTCCGCTCCGACTAGGCGGCAGACCCGGTCAGGTAGTGGGACAGGACGTAGTCGGCGATCGCAATCGACGAGGTCGCGGCCGGGGAGGGGGCGTTGCGCAGGACCGTGACCGGTCCGACCTGGTCGACCGCGAAGTCATCCAGCAGCTCACCGCCGCGCCCCCAGGCCTGCGCGCGGACCCCCGCGGAGCTCTTCTCCTGCAGGTCCGACATCTTCAGCTCGGGCACGAACCGTCGCGCCTTCCGGAAGTACAGCGGTTTGATCAGCGATCCGCTGATCTCGTCGATGCCCATCCGCCAATGGCGTCTGGCCAGCGGCCATGCGCCCGGCCACCGCAGCGACTCCCACGTGTCGCGCAGCGAGACCTGCAGCCAGCCATAGCCCTCCCGCGCCAGGGCCGGTACCGCATTGGGCCCGACGTGCACGTTGCCGTAGACCCCGCGCGTGAAATGCACCCCGAGGAAGGGGAACCGCGGGTCGGGCACCGGATAGATCATCCCGTTGACCAGGTCGGTCCGCTCCGGCGCCAGCTCCCAGTACTCGCCCCGGAACGGGAGGATCTTCGGCGACGGATCCGCCCCCACAAGCCTGGCGACGACATCGGACTGCAGCCCCGCACAGGCGACCAGGCGATCGAAGACGTGTTCGCCGAGGGGGGTGATCACGCGGACTCCACCGTTTTCCAGATGGATGCCGGTCACCTCGCTGTGCAGCAGGATTCGTCCGCCCGCAGCCCGCACGTCCTGCGCCATCGCATCGGTGATCGCGGCGTAGTCCACCGCGGCGGTGTGCGGAGAGTGCACCGCGGCGACCCCGGCCACGTGCGGCTCGATCTCGCGCAGGCGCGACGCATCGTCGATCCGCACCAGATCCGGCACGCGGTTCGCGACCGAGCGCCGCTCGATCTCGGCGAGCGGCCCCAGCTCGGCCTCGTCGACGGCCACGACGAGCTTGCCCACCTCGCGATAGGGCAGGCCCTTCTCCTCGCAGAACTCCCTGATCGATACCCGCCCGGCCGCGCACAGGGTCGCCTTGAGCGAACCGGGCGCGTAATACAGGCCGGCGTGCACCACACCCGAGTTGTGACCGGTCTGATGCTGAGCGAGTCGCGCCTCCTTCTCCAGGACCGTCACCTCGCCCGCGCCGCGCTGCGCGAGCGCGCGCGCCAGCGCGATGCCGACGATCCCGCCTCCGATGACGCCGATGGACCCCACTGCGCTGCGATCGGTCATGCCACCTCCCCGTGTCGGACCGTCGGCGGTTGCCGCGGTCCATCTGCGCCTCAGCCGACCGCCGTCTTCGCGCCGTGCCGTACCCGTTCGAGCACCTGCAGGATCGCGTCCGCCACCAGCGCCGGCTGTTCGATGTGCACGTTGTGCCCGCTGTCGGTCTTCGTGATGAAGACCGAGCCCGCCACCATCTCGGCCTGCACCGCCTGACTCCGCTGGTGTCCGGTGTCGGTGATGTACCCGAAGTCGTCGGGGACCTCCTGGCCGATGACGCCTGCGGCCTTCAGCCCCGGGATGGTGGGTCCGATCAGCCGGTCGGAGCTGAGCACGATGAGCGGCATCTGCCGCACCGGCGGGGCGGTCCGCAGCGGCTCGAAGCTCAGCTCCGCGTCGATCCATTCGAGTGCCGGATACTCCGCGACGGACTCGTCGATCTCTCCTCGCAGCAGCGGGTTCGCCGCGCATCCGGCGAGCAGGAGCAGTGTCGCCACGGCGCATCCCGGCGTCCAGGCTCTTGTGCGGCACCCCATCGCAACCCCCATCGCCAGGCTACGCCCCGGCGCCGCTCACCCGCGCGATGGCGGCGCAGCCACCGCCGGTCAGGCCTCGACGACCCGCAGCGCGATGTCCGTGCGGTACTGACCGCCGTCCAGCTCGACACGGCTCAGGGCGCGGTACGCGCGATCCCGTGCTTCGGCGAAGGTCGTGCCGACTGCGACGACGTTGAGCACGCGGCCGCCGGTCGCGATGAGCTCCCCGTCCTGCTCGGCGGTGGCGGCGTGGACTACGTGCACGCCTGCGACGGATGCCGCGGCATCCAGCCCGCGGATCCGCCTGTCGGTGACCGGCGCCTGCGGGTATCCCTCGCTGGCCAGGACCACCGTCACGGCGACGGCGTCTGCGAACGCGGGACGCGGCTGATCCTCGAGGGTGCCGGATGCCGCGGCCAGAAGCAGCCCGGACAACGGATCGACCAGGCGCGGCAGCACCACCTGCGTCTCGGGGTCGCCGAAGCGGGCATTGAACTCGATGACCTTGATTCCGTGCTCGGTGAGGATCAGGCCCGCGTAGAGCAGTCCGATGAACGGGGTGCCCTCCGAATCCAGCTGCCGGATGACGGGCTCGGCGATCTCGGTGGTGACGTGGTGCACGAACGTGTTCTCGTCGCCGAAGAGATCCGACAGCCAGGGCAGCGGCGAGTAGGCGCCCATGCCTCCGGTGTTCGGACCGGCATCGCCGTCGCCCAGCCGCTTGTAGTCCTGGGCCGGGGTGAGCGGCAGCACATGGTCGCCGTCGCTGAGGAAGAACAGCGAAACCTCCGGTCCGACCAGGAACTCTTCGACCAGCACGGCACCGGACGGCAGGAAGCTCGCGGCGTGTGCCAGGGCGGCGGTCCGATCCGGTGTGACGAGCACGCCCTTGCCCCCGGCCAGGCCGTCGGCCTTCACGACGTGCGGTGCACCGAACTCATCCAGCGCGGCGGCGACCTCGTCCAGCGTGCTCGCCCGGATCGCGCGACCGCTCGGGACGCCGGCGGCGTCCATGATCCGCTTGGCGAACGTCTTCGAGCCCTCCAACTGCGCGGCGGCGCGGCCGGGCCCGAAGACCGGGATGCCCCGCTCACGCAGGGCGTCGGCGACGCCGGCGACCAGGGGCGCCTCCGGGCCTACGACGACCAGGTCGATCGCGTTCTCGTTGGCGAATTCCGTGACCGAGACCGGATCGTTCGCGTCGACGTCCACGATCACGGCATTCTCGCCTATCCCGGCGTTGCCGGGGGCTGCGTACAGCTCATGCGGGGAATCCTCCGACCGCAGCGCCAGGATGATGGCGTGCTCGCGCGCGCCCGAACCGAGGACCAGGATTCTCACCGGCCCAGCCTATCGACCGGGCTTGCCGCAACCCCGTGCCGAGCGGCCCCCGCGGTGGGAGAATCGACGCATGGCAGCCGAACGCGGCGCATCCGCCGACGGGGGTGTCGATGACGGACGCGTCGTCGACGAGGAGTTCCTGACGGTCGTGGTGCGCCCGTCTCCTCGGTACGGGCGGTTCCTCGGGGCCGGCATCGTCCTCGGGCTGGTCGCCGCGGCGATCATCACCTTCACCTCGAGCGGGGCAGCCGGCGACCCGTTCGACGCGGGAGCGTCCGGCCTGCTGCGCGTGTTCGGCGTCGCGGCGGGGGTCTGCGTCGCGGCGGGCCTGCTGATCACCGGCACCCTCGCGCTCATCCTGGATCGCATCGTCTCCGCCCACGCGCGCCCGGCGCGGGCGGAGCACGTGACGACGATCGTCGTGGATCTGGATGCTCCGGCCGACGATGAGGCGCCCCAGTGGGCGCGTGACGCGGACGACCTCACGTGACGGCACGCCCGCTTCCGCGAGCTCGGTGCGGGCGTAGCGTGGATGGATGCCGAAGAAGATCCTGGTCGACGAGGGCCGCGCCGCGCTGGCCGCCGTCGGGGCAGCGACCGCGGCATCCGAGAAGCCGGCGCGTGCCGAGTTGGCAACGGCCGTGCGGTATCTGCTGCAGCTGCTTGTCGAGAAGGCCCCGGGCGGCTCGGTAGAGGTGCGGGTCCCGCCGTTCGGAGCCGTGCAGGTCATCGAGGGGCCCCGACATACCCGGGGAACGCCGCCGAACGTGGTCGAGACCGACCCCGCGACGTGGATCGCGTTGGCGACCGGTCAGGAGCAGTGGGCCGATGCCGCGGCAGCCGGTCGCATCCTGGCGTCGGGTGTCCGCGCCGACCTCACCGCGCTTCTCCCCCTGCGCCCCTGAGCTGCCGGGCGCCGCCCCCCGCCGTCAGGCGGCCTCGCTCGGGGTGAGGTCGGGACATCCCATACACTGAGGTTAGGTAAGGATCCCCTAACCTTGTCGCGCCGACGCGCGTACCGCCGACTTCAGGATGTCTCCCGTGCGCACTTCGCCGCGTCCTCGCGTTTTCGGTCGCCTCGCCCTGACCGGGTTGAGCGCTCTCCTTCTCGCGGCGGCGGCGGTCGCCGTCGGTCCTGCTGCGGTGTCCGAGGCCGCCACGCCCACCGATGACGCGTGCGAGGTCAGCGCGGCTGAGGTGAGCTGGGGCTTCAAGGAGTCCTTCCGCTCCTACATCTCGGGAACCATCGCCGGCGGCACGTGGGAGGTCACCGGCGGAGCGGGCTACCAGACGCCGAACTTCACGTGGACCGGCGGCACGGGATGGTACGACCCCGACACGCAGACCGGATCGGTCGCCTTCCCGGGCGGCATCCGCTTCACCGGCCACGGCGGGCTGCTGGACACCACCTTCCGGGATCCCACCTTGGAATTCACCGGCCCTGGCGCCGCCCGGGTGCACCTCGACGTGTCCGGCGTTTCGATGGAGGAAGCGCTCGCGGGCGGCACTGCGGCCGATTCGGTGTCTCAGGTGCCGTTCATCGACGTGGACCTGACGACCGCGACGATCGATGCGTCCCGCGACGGCGTCACGATCGCCGCCGCGGCGGCGCCTACGGCGATCACGCCCGAGGGCTTCGCCGCGTTCGCGAACTACGAGGCGGGTTCCGCCTTCGATCCGATCACGATCACGGTGACCGCCGTCTGCGCATCCGCACAGACCCAGACCCCGTCGCCGGGTCCGCCGACCGCGCCGGTCGACGCCGCTCCCGCCGCCGACAGTCGTCCGGCCGATGCGAGCCCGGGATGGATCTCGTGGGCGGTCGCCGCATTCGTGGCGGCCGGCGCGGCGGTCGGCGGCGTCCTGCTCGCGCGCCGCCGCGGGACGGGCAGGAATGCACGCACCGGCTCGGGCGGCGCAGCGTGAGGCGCTCGCGGGCGCTCCTGGCTCTCGTGGTGGCAGCCGCCCTCGGGTTGAGCGGATGCAGCACTGCGTCGTCGCGCGCGCCGGCGGGTGATGCGGTGACGGCGAGTGAGCAGGTGCCCCTCAGCAGGATCGTTCCGCTCGCCGACCCCCGCGACTACGAGGGACCGACCACGGCCGTTCTCGGGGATGACGCGATCGTCCCGGTCGCCGCGGACCCGCCTCAGTCGCTGCCGGTGACGGTCCCCTCCCGGGATGCCGCAGGCGACGTGGCAACCCTGGTGGCAGACACCTCGCGCGTGATCGCGATGGATCTGTCCGGCTCGATCGCTGCGACAGTCCGCGGTCTGGGGTTCGGAGACACTCTCGTCGGGCGGGATGCGTCCACGATCTTCCCGGGGAGCTCCGAGCTGCCCCTGATCACCGGCGGCGGCCACACCGTCAACGCCGAGGCGGTCATCGCGCTGGCGCCGACCCTCGTGCTCACGGACGGCAGCGTCGGCCCACGGGACGTCGTGGAGCAGCTGCGTGACGTCGGCATCACCGTCGTCTTTCTTCAGAACGAAGCCTCGCTCGACGGCGCGGCGCAGCTGGCCCGCGACGTCGCGGCGGTGTTCGGCGCACCGCAGACCGGCGACCTGCTGGCCACGCAGATCCTCGCGGAGGTCGAGGCCGTGCGCACCGAGATCGCACGGCTCGCCCCGGCAGGACCGGACCGGCTGCGCATCGTCTTCCTGTATCTGCGCGGCACAGCCGGCGTCTACTACCTCTTCGGCGAGGATTCCGGCGCTGATGACCTGATCGCGGCGCTGGGGGGCGCCGATGTCGCCGGAGAGCTGGGCTGGCGAGGCATGCAGCCACTCACCGATGAGGCCATGATCGCCGCCGACCCGGACCTCATCCTCGTCATGACCGGAGGACTGGACTCCGTCGGCGGCGTCGATGCGCTCCTGGCGTCCAAGCCGGCCATCGGGCTGACCCGCGCCGGGCAGCAGCGGCGATTCGTGGACATGGCCGACGGGCAGGTGCTCTCCTTCGGACCCCGCTCCGCGCGGGTGCTCGAGGCTCTCGCACGCGCGATCTACGCGCCCACGGCCGGATCGTGACCCGGGTAGGGCCGGCGCGGACCGCCGCGACCGACATTCCGGCGTCGCGTGCCGTCGGCGGCGGACGTCGCGCACTGGTGTGCACGGCGACCGGCGCACTGCTGGTGGTCGGGATCCTCCTCTCCGCCGGCCTCGGACAGCTGCCGATCGGTCCGCTGGAGGTGGTCGGCTCCGCGCTGCGCGCCGTGGGCATCGACAACGCGTGGGCGCCGGACGCGCGGCTGATCGAACAGACGCTGTGGCAGATCCGGTTCCCCCGCGTGGTCATGTCGCTCCTCGTGGGCGGACTTCTGGCCGTGGCCGGAGCGGTCATGCAGGCGATCTTCGGCAATCCCCTGGCCGAACCCGGTGTCGTCGGCGTCTCGTCCGGAGCTGCCGTCGGCGCGGCCGCGGCCATCACGCTCGGGCTGACCGCCTTCGGGCCGTGGTCCATCGCGGCGTTCGCCTTCGTCGGGGGATTGGCCGCCACCCTGATCGTCTACGCCACCTCGCGCTCGCACGGCAGAACCGAGGCGATCACGCTGATCCTCACCGGCATCGCCGTCAACGCCTTCGCGGGAGCCGTTCTGGCGCTGCTGATGTTCGCCGGGGACACCGCATCGCGCGAGCAGATCGTGTTCTGGCAGCTCGGATCGATGAACGGCTCGCGCTGGGGCGAGGTGCTGCTGGTGGCCGTCGTCGGTCTGCTGGCCACAGCACTCGCGCTGGCGCTCGCGGAGCAGTACGACCTGCTCGCGCTCGGCGATCGCACCGCCGCACACCTCGGGGTGCGGGTCGAGCGACTGCGCCTCCTGTCGATCGTGCTGGTCGCTCTGCTGACGGGTGTCGCAGTCGCGTTCGTCGGGATCATCGCGTTCGTCGGGCTCGTGGTCCCGCACATCATCCGGATGCTGCTCGGCCCGGCCAACCGTCCGCTGATCGCACTGTCCTTCCTCGGCGGTGCGACCGTGCTCGTCTACGCGGATCTGCTCGCGCGGACGCTCGTGCCGTCAGCCGACCTCCCGATCGGCATCCTGACCGCCCTGATCGGCGGGCCCTTCTTCTACTGGCTCATCCGTCGCAACCGGCGCGGGTCAGGAGGCTGGGCATGACGCGCACGGCGTTCGCGCTGCGGGGCGTCGGGTATCGCATCGGCGACGCGGTGATCCTCGAGGACGTCACGCTCGAGATCGGCTACGGGCGACTCCTTGCCCTGGTCGGCCCCAACGGGGCGGGCAAGTCAAGCCTGCTCGGCGTTTTGACCGGCGATCTGCGTCCGACGGCCGGTCGGGTGAGCTTGGACGATCGTGCGCTTGCGGAGTGGAATCCGCGCCGACTGTCGCGTTCGCGTGCTGTCCTCACGCAGTCGAATCACGTCGCGTTCGCCTTCACGGCGCTTCAGGTCGTCGAGATGGGTCGCGCGCCGTGGAGCGGAACGGAGCGCCAGGGCGACGACGCGGCGATCATCGCGCGGTCGCTCGCGCAGGCCGACGTCGCACACCTCGCCCCGCGGTCGTATCCCTCGCTGTCCGGCGGAGAGAAGGCCCGCGTGTCGCTCGCCCGGGTGCTGGCGCAGGATACCGGGATAGTGCTCCTGGATGAACCGACAGCCGCGCTGGACCTGCGCCATCAGGAGGACGTACTGCGGATCGCGCGCGCCCTCGCGCGCGCCGGGCGCGCGGTGGTCGTGGTGCTGCACGATCTGTCGCTCGCCGGCGCGTACGCCGATGACGTCGCCGTGATCGACCGCGGCCGCATCGTGGCCCACGGCTCACCCGACGCCGTGCTGACCGAGGCGCGGATCACCGACGTGTATGACACTCCGGTCCGCGTGCTGCGCGATCCGGATACCGGACGCCCGATCGTGCTGCCGCGGCGCTGACCGATCGTTCTCGGCGCGGTCACAGGTTGGACTAAGGTAAGCCTAAGCTAACCGACTCGACCCGGGTCGGAGACCGATCTGTGGAGGACAACGTGAGAAGTGATCGAAAGGCGTCCCGCTGGCGGGCGCTGGCGAGCGTGCTGACCGGCACGCTCGTCGCGACGGCGGCATTCGCGGGAGTCGCCGCTCCGGCGCAGGCCGCACAGACCGTCTCCGCGTCTGAGCTGACCTGGGGTTTCAAGGCGAGCTGGAACAGCTACGTCGCCACGTTCGGGGGCACGGCGACGGCATCGGGTGGAGCCGGCCTCGCGGGTGACGAGTACGTCTGGTCCCCCGCTGCAGGCGAATTCGATCCCGCCACCGCCGAGGGATCGGCGCAGTTCACCGGCAGCGTGCAGTTCGACGTCCCCTCGCACGGCATCGCCCTGGCCGTCAGCGACCCCCGCGTCGTCTTCGCGGGCGGCGTCGGCAGCGTGTACTGGGCGGCCGGCGACGCGGCCACGGCAGTCCTCGGCGCCACGATCTCGTCGGTGTCCTTCGGCGCGCCCGCTGAGACCGACGGCGCCGCGACCGTGAGCGTCGCGGCGACCGGTGTGGCCTTTACGGCCGAGGGCGCAGAGGCATTCGGCGGCTCCTACGCCGCCGGCGATCCGATGGATGATCTCGCCTTCGCGCTGACGTACACGAGCCTGCCGGCCGCACCCACGGCCACCTCCACGACGCTCGCAGTATCCCCGGCAGCGACGTCCGCGCCGGGTGCGGACATCCTGCTCACCGCGACCGTCGCGCCCGCGGCGAGCGGCACGGTCACGTTCTTCGATTCAGGCAGCCCGCTGGGTGCGCCGGTCCCGCTGGTCGGCGATGCGGCGACCTTCACCGTCGAGGCAGCCGCGGCGGCCGCGCACGGCTTCAGCGCGGCGTTCACTCCGACGGATGCCGCGGCCTTCACCGCTTCGACCTCCGCGACAGTCGCGCACACGGTGGCCGCCCAGCCGGTTGAACCCACTCCGCCGGTGTTCACGCCGGCGCTCTCGGTGTTCCTCTCCGATGGCGTCACCCCGTACACCGGCCAGCCCGTGTACACGGACGACGAGCTCATCGTTCGCGGCAGCGGCTTCGACCCCGGGGCGAACGTCGGCGGTCGTGGGGTGCCCATCCCGAGCACACTGCCGCAGGGAACCTACGTCGTGCTGGGCTCCTTCCTTGATGAGTGGAAGCCGTCGGCATCGGCCCCCAGTTCGACGCGTAAGGTCGTCTCGCAGACGTGGGCGCTCGCCGCGACGGTGCTCGACCTGGTGCCGGCCCAGTACCAGAGCACCATCCGCGCGCAGTGGGTGGAACTGTCCCAGGACGGAACCTTCGCGGCGACGCTGACCGCACAGGACTTCTCGTCGGGCCTGCCCGCCGGCAACTGGGGTGTCTACACGTATGGCGCGGGTGGCATCTCGAATGCCGCGCAGGAGCTGTCCGTCGCGGTCGAGTACGCCGGCGACCGCCCCGGCGCCGACCCGGTCATCGTCCCGACCGTGCCGCCCGCCCTGCAGCCGGCCGAGCCGGCGACCGTGCCGCAGCCGGCCGAGCCGGCGTGCGTTGCACGCGCCGTGTCCGGAGCCGACATCCAGTGGGGCGTGAAGCAGAGCTTCCGCGACTACATCGCGGGCGGCATCGCCAAGGGGTCAATCTCCGGTGGGTGGGGGGCCGGTTCCGGCTCCTACAACACGCAGGAGGATCGCGGCCGCGTCGGCTACGGCGGATCCACCTCGTTCGCCGGGCACAGCGGTGCGCTCGAGATCACCCTCTCCAACCCGCGCATCCAGGTCCACAGTGCGACCTCCGCGTCACTGATCATGGGCGTCCAGTCGACGTCGTACAACGGCTCGCCGAGCGTGGACGCGGGCAGCGTCGTGTTCGCCACCCTGACCTTGCCCGGCGCCGTCGAATCCCCGTCGCGGATCGGCTGGACCGGCGCGGCGGCGACGCTGACCGCGGCGGGTGCGGAGGCCTTCGCGGGCTTCTACGCCGCCGGCACTGCGCTGGACCCGGTGACGTTCTCGTTCCCCCTCGGAGCCGAGGTCCCCTGTGACGCGGCCACGTCGGCCTCCCTCGCCGTCACGGGCGGCGAGGCGTCGATCGACGCGCTGTGGCTCGGAATCGGAATGCTCATCGTCGGCGCGGGCGCGTTCGCCGTGCGCCGCCGGAGCGTGCGCGGCTGATGAGGGCGGGCGTGCTCTGCCCTTCGCGCAGAGCACGCCCGCACCGCTCCGCCGACCGCGCCTGGCCGGCCGGGTGAGACAATGGAGCCATGG